>CAZNKX010000020.1:5719-9461 GCA_964573915.1 Candidatus Woesearchaeota archaeon
AGATTTCATACTAATGCCTCCAGTCCAACCCTATATCCTGATGAAATGAGGTATCCGAAAAATGCCATTAATACTCCTAGGAAAATTGTGAGCCCGAGCAAGAGAAGAATTGCATTTTTTATTTTTTGATTATTTTTCTTGACAAGTTCTTTTTCATATTTTCGAATAAATGCGTATGTGAGAAATCCGAGGAAGGGAAGCATTAAGAAAATATGTTCTTTTGCTTCCATTGTAATGCTGTGTGCCCACGGCTCGGGGCCTCCCTTAATAACGGGTTTGATGTTATCTCCGTAAAAGTCAATGTAGTAATATCCTCCGCTTATCCATGATGCGAAGAAGAGAATTGTTCCAATTAATGCTGCAATTTTTGCACTGTTGATCCTTTTTGGAGTTGGATCGAGAAGGGCTATGAATGCCCATAAAAATGCTGCAATTCCAATTTCTGAAATTGCCACGTGTAAACCAACTAATAAACTCACCATCTTCTTTTGTTGTTAAGAGCGTTTACTCTTTATATAGTTTTTGTAAGAAATTGTTATTTTACTAAACTTTTTTCAATATCCATGATTCGTTTTAATTTGATTAGTCGATGTCTTCCGTAGATTCCGGTTTTGATAAAGTTGCCGCCAAAACCGATGCAATAATCTGCTAAGATGTCGTCCATTGTCTCACCGCTTCGGTGAGAAAAAATCATTTTTATTTTATTCTTTTTACAATATTCGACTACTTTTTTGACTTCTAATATGGGGCCAATTTGGTTTGGCTTTATGATGACGGCATTGATTGCCGAACTCGCCACTGCTCGACGAACAGATTTTAGATTTGTTGTCGTGAGATCATCTCCTACAATTAGAGTCTTCTTATTCACGTTATTTATTATTTCCTTGAATCCTGAAAAGTCGGACTCTTCCATTGGATCCTCGACATAGAAAATTCCAAATTTTTTTATGAGACGCTCCATGTAGTCTGCTTGGTCAACTTTATCTCGGATTAATTCTTTATTTTTATAATTATAATATCCTTTTTTGAAAAAAGTTGAAGCGGCAACATCGAGGCCGATTCGTAATTTATACTGTTTTGCCACTTTTTTGAGAATTTCTAAAACCTCTTCATTTGTTTTTGTCGTCGTCCATGCAGATTCGTCATTTGATTTAGATATTTTTAGAATTTTTCTGGCAAGCGTATATGCTTTTATGTTGAGCGTTACTGCATGAGAGAATTTTTTCTCATTAGGGATTAAAAGAAACTCTTGAAAGTCGGGGCGCTTTCCCTTGATTTTTGGAGAATGGAGTCCGCCACCAATACAATTTCCGACAGGCATTGGCATTTTTGGTTTTCTTCCATTATTTACATCATCGTTGATGAACTCCCATAACTCTCGATTTCTGTCTTTTGCCGCGGCCTTTAGAAAAACTCCCTCAAAGACATATTTTGTATTTGCTCCAAATGCTCCATAGTGCTTTTCAAAAGATTCCATTAATTCAGTTAGTTGTTTCACGTCATCTAATTTTTTTAGAATAAAATTTTTATGAATAAGTTTTTTAGCAAACGCTCGAGCCAATTTTACACTTCTTATCATCCCGTGTCGATTATAGGAAGGCACTTCATTTTTTCCCTTTGATTTTCCCGAGGGGGCTGAACAAGTGAATTTTCCTTCATACGTTATTAATTCAATTCCTAGAGTATGCTCTTTTCTTGAATTGGAGATTACCCCAACCTTTATATCTCTGATAAACATTTCTTATATCTTGTACCTCTTGAAAGTTTGAAGAGGGTTTGGTTAATAAATCTTGCGCGTAATTTAGGGAGAATTTGAAGAAGTTATTTTGACATTTCTTTTAGTTTTGAGAATGTTGCGTCTCCTTTTGGAGGAGCTCTTCTTACAGGAGGTCTTGCGGGTGCGCGTGGTGCTGCCTGGGGTGCTCTCCTTGGAAGTGCTCTTCTCATTGGTGGTGTGTTTGGTCGTGCAGGAAATCCTGGAGGCCCTCTTGGAGGGGTGCCTGGACCCGACCCCTTTGGATCTTTTCCCTTGTCTTTTTTGAATTTGCTTTTCGTCTTAAACCAGAATAACTTTACTTGTTCTCTTTTTATCCACATGATTGCGCCGATTACAACGAGGATAAAAATTACTAGAACCCAAATCCACCATACGCTTGAGCTTGATGTGGAAGATGTTTTACTTCGGCAGCAAATCTCTCCCGAGTTACAGGTAAATCCGATTGACTCTTGTGTATCTGAACAACTCTCCTTACACGTGTAGAAGTTTGCTTCACACTCAGTCTCAGTTGGTGCTTCCTCACAATAACCCGTGCAACAAGCAGAAGTGTCAAGACTGTTTCTCTCATTTCCGATACATACTTCTTCTGCACCACAGACTGATCCCGCATATTCAGAACATGTTTTCAAATTCTCGGTTGCGCAACACGTCGTTGAGAGTGATGAACAAAAGTAATTATCTCTTTGATCTGCTGATTCACATTCCGAAGTTGGAATACAGAAAAAATTTGCTTCTCCACACGTCGTAACGCTTGAGCCGCTCCCTGGACTTTTTCCTGCTTTTCCTGTCAGTGCCCACAGCACGATTCCGGTGTCCCGAACTGAATTTTGCCAGCAACCGGAATTATCTTGTGTGAATAATAACCAATCTTTTGATTCTTGAATTTGGCTTCCTGAAGAGCTTCCGATGCTCAAAAGTGCAAGTGCGGTATCATAGTATCTTCCATACGGCGAATTTTCTGCTTGCCAATAATTTCCTAGTTTTCTCTCTTCAACTAATGCACTTGCGTAATCTTGGTAGTTCGTAATCATATATACAAATGCATTTGGCAAGTATTGTTTGTTTGTTTCAGATAATGCGACTAAATAAGGAATGTAATCCTCGACATTGTGTCCTGTTTTTAATAGTGCTAGTGTTGCCCATGCACTTGCTTCAAAACTGCACGTGGAGTCCCCGAAGCACTTCGATGAAAGGCTCGTTAGTGTTTGTCCAAATGCGGGAGCCGATTGGGTTCCTTCTAAGACAAAAATTGTTGGAGAGTTTTGGTTTTTGTAAAGAAGTGTTGTGATAAAATCTTCATCACATTCAACAGCGAATTCTTCATTGTAACATTCGGGCGAAATCTTTAACCAAAAGTTTGATTGCGCTCGCGTCAAACATGAACCGGCATTTTGATTAATTTTTTTATTTTCATTAATTGTTATGGTGTGGCTCTCAGAACTGTAGTCGATATTACAACTCGTCGGTCCGTTTGAGTCTTGTTCCAAGTACCAAATTAAATCTGTTGGGATGTGTGTTTGAGATAGGAGCCAGTCCTCTGAAGCGGTTGTGTCAATCCCTGCATGATTGAGTGCTAAAACGGCGAGTGCTGTGTCACGAACATTTCCCCAATTATTTTCTCCGACCCTTCCTTGAAGTTCTGAAACGCAGGAATCAAAAGTTGTGTCGTCGGGTGTTGCAAGAATGGTTAATGCAATTTCTTGATTTGTTAAGCCCGAACAATCCCCTACATTATCTTCTAGACATTGATATGCTTGTTCAATTTTGTCCGAGTTGGAGCTTCCTGAATTTGAGTTTGAATCGTCGCTTGCGCCATCATCATCAGTTTCGTTGGACGTGTGATTGTCTGCAGGTGTTAGAGACATAGAAAGGATTGTGAATAACGCGAGGACTGTGAAGAATGCACCAATTTTTTTCATGGTAAATAAAGAGTTTGCTTATTTATAAAATCTGTGGTTGAATATT
>CAZNKX010000021.1:0-8178 GCA_964573915.1 Candidatus Woesearchaeota archaeon
TTCTGGAAAAGTCGCTTCATAACCATAGCTAGATTCAGATTTAAGATTATTTAAACTTTCCCCCTAAATCCGCTTCCTCTCAAAAACTTCCTTCAAAAACTTCCCTGTCCAGCTCTTCTTATTTTGAGCAACTTCTTCGGGCGTCCCTTCGGCAACTATCCGGCCACCGCCGTCTCCACCTTCGGGACCCAAATCAATCACATGGTCAGCAGATTTAATCACATCGAGATTATGTTCAATCACAACCATTGTATTTCCTTTATCGACTAATCCATTCATAACTTTCAAGAGTTTTCGAACATCATGAAAATGAAGTCCCGTTGTGGGCTCATCCAAAATATAGAGCGTTCGCCCTGTTCCTTTCTTTGCAAGTTCTCGGGTAAGCTTAATTCGCTGTGATTCTCCACCTGAAAGCGTGACTGCGCTTTGTCCAAGCTTGATATAATCAAGCCCAACACGGTGAAGCGTATCTAGTTTACTGCGAATCAACGGAACATTCTCAAACAACACAAGAGCATCTTCAACACTCATATCAAGAACATCCGCAATGGATTTACCTTTATATAAAATCTCCAAAGTCTCTTTGTTATAACGCTTACCCTTACAATCTTCACATTCAACATACACGTCCGGCAAAAAATTCATCTCAATTTTAATAGTTCCATCTCCTTGACACTTCTCACAGCGCCCTCCCTTCACATTAAATGAAAATCGCCCAAGCTTGTAGCCACGCATCTTCGCTTCCTTGGTAGAAGCAAAAATCGCCCGAATCAAATCAAATACTTTGGTATACGTTGCAGGATTACTCCGCGGAGTCTTCCCAATAGGACTCTGATCAATCACAATTACTTTATCTATTTTAGAGTCAAGCTCAACTTTGTCGTGATCTCCCGGCTTCACGTTTGAACCATGGAGTTTTTGCATCATCGACCGATATAAAATCTGATTAATGAGTGTTGACTTTCCAGAGCCTGAAACGCCAGTCACGCTTGTCAAAACGCCAGTCGGAATTTGGACATAAACATCTTTTAAATTATTCTCGCGACATCCAAATAATCGAATATAATTCTCGCTTGTTCGCCGAAAAGTCGGAGTTTCAATTGAAAGTTTCCCGCTCAAATATTGTCCCGTAAGAGATTTCAGGTCATTTTCAATATGTTTGGGAGTCCCAATTGACACAACTTCGCCGCCATGAATTCCAGCCCCAGGCCCAACATCGATAACATAATCGCTTCCACGAATCGTGTCCTCGTCATGCTCAACAACAATCAATGTATTTCCCAAATCTCGAAGTTTGTGAAGAGTATCAATTAATTTTTTATTATCTCGCTGATGGAGTCCAATCGAGGGCTCATCTAAAATATACATAACGCCCATCAGGTTTGCACCGATCTGTGTCGCAAGCCGGATTCGCTGAGCTTCTCCACCCGAGAGTGTCCCCGACTTTCGAGAGAGAGTAAGGTACCCAAGACCAACACTTTTCAAAAAATCAAGCCGCTCTCGAATTTCCTTCAAAATTAATTTTGCAATCTTCTCTTTTTTTCCATCAAGCTTCAAATCTTTGAAAAAAGCAACGCAAGCTCCAACTGACATATTTGTCACATCAATAATTGATTTATCTTGTATTGTAACTGATAAAACTTTATCCTTTAATCGTCTTCCCTCACATGTTTGACACTCTCGACTTCGCATAAATTTCTCCAAGCTTCGACGTCGCCAATCACTCTCAGTTTGCTTATACAACCGATTTGACTGAGGGATAATTCCTTCCCAGCCATTCTCAAAATTCATTGTCGCACCATTCGACCATTTTCCCCGAAGCGGTGTATTAGATCCATAGAGTAAAACATCAAGTTGTTTCTTAGTTAAATCCCTCACAGGAGTAAAAACATCAAATCCAAATTTCTTTCCAACAACTGCGAGCTGCTGTGTTCGCCACGAATTATCCATCCGGCCATATAAAGCAATCGCGCCATCAATGATGCTCAAATCCTTATCCGGCAAAACTAGATCCGGATCAAATTCAGTCTTAACACCAAGCCCATGACAATCCTCACACGCACCAAATGGGCTATTAAACGAAAACATTCGTGGCTGCAGTTCTTCAAAAGCAAGCCCACATTTTGGACACGACATAACAGAAGAATATATGTGAATTTTTTCATCGGTATCTAAGACTTGCACGAGCCCACTCTCACTTTTCTTGACCGCATTCTCAACAGCCTCCGTTAATCGAGAAGTCTCCGCTACAGTAACACGATCAATGACAACCTCGATATCATGTTTCTTATATCGCGCAAGTTTTATTGTCTCATCAGTTCGATAGATGGTTCCATTAACACGAACACGCGCCCAGCCTTCCGTGTGTAAATCTTTAATCAATTGTTCATACGTTCCTTTTTTCTGAGAAATAATTGGTGCAAGAATAGTCACCGTTCCAGAGAGTTCTTGTGAAATCTTCTCACTAATGTTTTCAGCACTTGAAGCTTCAATAGGGATTTTATGCTCAGGACAATAAGGAGTTCCAACTCGTGCAAAAAGCAAACGAAGATAATCATAAATCTCTGTAATGGTTCCAACAGTTGACCGTGGATTCTTACTGGTCGTTTTTTGTTCAATCGAAATTGCAGGAGAAAGCCCTTCAATAGAGTCAACATCAGGTTTATTCATGAGTCCCAAAAATTGACGTGCATAGGCAGATAAGCTCTCAACATAGCGTCGCTGTCCTTCAGCATACAACGTATCAAAGGCAAGTGTCGACTTCCCAGAACCAGAAAGTCCCGTAATCACAATAAATTTTTCACGCGGAAGGCTCACGCTAATATTTTTCAAATTATGCTCTCGCGCGCCTTTAATGATAATATCTTTCATAGTAAAGAGAAGTAGAATAGGGAATAAAAACGTCCTTTAAAGTTTTGTGCTTAACTCTAAAGTGAACTGCATCGCAAAGTATTAATACTAGAATGAATTTCATACAAAATGGTACGCGTTGTAGTTTCAGGATATTTTGACCCGGTCCATGTGGGCCACATTGAAATGTTTGAAAGGGCCAGAGGTCTTGGGGATAAACTAATTGTAATTCTAAATAGTGATGCCCAAGCAGTTATGAAAAAAGGAAAACCCTTCATGAAGGAGAGTGAGCGAAAAAAAATATTAGAGTCACTTCGATTTGTTGATGAAGTCTTTGTAAGTATTGATAAGGACAGATCAGTTTGTGAGAGCCTTCGCGCAGTAAATCCGGATATTTTTGCAAATGGTGGAGACAGATTCACCGATGAAGTTCCCGAAACAAAGATTTGCAGAGAGCTCGGAATCAAAATCGTAGATGGTCTTGGAGAAAAAATCCAAAGCTCTTCTAATCTAACCGGTCTCAAAAGTGTATAAACATCCAGAGGTGACTATGAAAAAGAAAATTCTAATAATTGATAATGGCTCAAAATTCTCATCTTGGCTTGAAGAAGAATTAAAACTTCAAAAAATTCCTTTCAAAGCAATATTGCCAGCGCAAAAAGTTAATTTTAAACGTCTCAAAAATATTTCAGGAGTAATACTCACTGGCGGTCCAAAAAAACCAAGCACACGAAATCTAACTAATGATTACAAAGCGCTCGAAGAACTAGATGTTCCAATCCTTGGAATTTGCCTTGGCCACCAAACAATAGCCACCCATTTCAGCGCAACCATAATTTCGCTCAAAAAAAACCAAAACAAAGTCGAAAAAATAAAAATCACCAAACCAAAAGACCCCATCTTCAAAGGCATACAATCAAACGCGTATCTTCGAGAGTTTCATAAGTATGCAGTAAAGGATATTCCAAATGATTTTGTCTTGCTTGCGAAGTCCAAGGCGTGTAAAATCGAAGCAATGAAACATAAGTCGAGGAAGATTTATTCATTCCAAGGCCATCCCGAGATTTCAGGAATGGACGGTCAGTTGATTTTGAGGAATTTTTTAAAGATGTGTGGGATTAAGTATGACTTAGAATTTAATGGTCGAAAAGATAAAGTTATTTATTAGAATAATTTAAAAAATTAAATCTCTTATGAACAAATTAAAAGATTACGCGCGGATATGTGAACGTTGCGGAAAAAGTTTTAGGTCTAAATCAAAAACGTCGAAAATTTGTTTTGAATGTTGCAATAATAAGAAGAGAAGTATGGCAGTTGTTGGAGATTAAATTTGCAAAAACTATATAAGTAACAGTGTTAACAATGTTATATGAAAAAGATTTTGGTAATTTCTCTTTTAGTGATTATCCTTACTGTCTTTGTTGTTGCTAGTGAAAATTTAAATATATTTGATAAAGGTTATTTTGATGAAGAAATTAATGAAAATTATTTAAACGAATTAAAAGAACAAGCAAAAGTTGAGTGCTTACAAAATTCCCAATGTTCTGAGGGGTTTGATTGTGTTGACAATAGTTGTATCGATAGAACTAAAATTGATCTCTGTAAAAAGGTTAGTCTTTCGACCAATGCTAGACCCCTCATTATTGGTAATCCTATAAATAGTGCTAAAAGAATCCTTACAAAAACAGATTTAAGAGATTTATTAACTGATGGGGAAATTATTGAAATTAATGAAAGAAGAGAGGTAGTTAAACACCCCTATACTTCCTATATTGAAGTAGGAGATGCCTTGGTTAAAGAGGGTATAGAAAATTATGTTGTTGGGGGAGAAGATGAATTATTATTTTCTTATAAATTAGTTTTTTCAAAAAGTATTGATTTTTCAAAAAGTCAAATCCACGGTCAAGTACTAAGAATTTTTGGAAAAGAGTATCTTATTGGGAGTGATTCAACAAATTCAGTTATTATTTTAATCTCTGAAAATAAAACAGTTGAGTTAAGTGATAAAAATATAGTGATAGAAAGAGATAGTGGGGGATTCATTTATTCATTCGAGAAGAAATTTGAAGGGAGTTTAGGGGTGGGAGAAAAACATTCTGATACCTTTTTTGAAGAGGTAGAGCTTTCATTTAATAGCCTTGATATTAATGGATTAGCTGATGTAACTTTTGGAGGAATTTGTTAATGGAGAAAAATACTAAAATCTTATGGGTTTCACTTTTGATAATTGTTCTTCTTACTGTAGCTGTTATGTCTTATTCTGCACAGTATTCTAATTCTGTAAATCAGAGTCCTTTTATAGATAGGGTTAAAGATACATGGACTTCAATATGGTTGGGTAATACTTTTGGAGATTGGTATAAAATAACTGGACATGGCACTGTTATAAAATTTATTGGAAGCACCCTTCCGACAAACATATTAACTAAAGTTGATTTACCAATTATGCTCAGTGATTCAGAATTTCTTGATGGAAATGGCATTCTTGTTAAGTCTACCCCCGTTCTAAAAATAGGTGCACGGCAAATCCAAAATAGTACCAGTAATGGAGATCTTGATGAACCCACAGTCTTAGTAGAGGTTGGAACAGACCCAAATAATTATTTATATGAGTATAAAACTATTTTTTCAAGTAGTCTAAATATTACTTCAATGTCTTCTCCAAGTGCAGGAACTTTAAGAATTCTTGGAGAAGATTATAAGGTTCAAGAAGGATCTACCAGTACTAAAATAATCCTACAGAGAATAATACCTGGTCAAGGAGAGGCAAACCGAACCATAATATTAGAGGATAACCAATCAGTAAGAATAAATAATACTATAATTCGTGGGACTCATGTAGAGGTTTTTGATCTTATCAATGGTGCCATATCTAGATTCTCTATTAAGATGGCACTCCAAAATCCAGATAAAGATTATGTTGCTGTGGGAGAAAGTTATGTAAATCCAACATTCAAAAAGCTCGAATTTTACTTTCAATCATATGGAGCGAATAGGGGAGCGAATATTTATGTCGGGGGAAAGCCATGAAATTTAAATTTGAAATGAAGAGATTGTTTTTAGGTTTGTTTGTTCTTGGCTTGTTTATTAGTTTGGTTAGGGTTGGTAGTGCTGAGATATTAACAAGTGATGCTGGAGTTGAATATGAATCTGAGATTTTGGATGAATTAGATAATGTGAAATGGGTTATGGCCATTGTTGAAATCCATTTTGAAGATGAAATTCTCTTAAACCTTACAGAAAATGAATTTATCTTAGAAAAAAAGCTACTTGGAGGTTATTCGTTTTTTGGGAATATAACTCTGGAAGGTCTTAATAAACTAATTGATAACTCTAATGTTGCGCTAATCTCGCGAAGTATAGTTGGATATCCTACAAATAATTTAGCAATTCCAGTCCAAAATTTCTGTGAATTAGATTCTGATTGTGAAATAGTATCTAAGACTTGTTGTGGTTGTTCTGTAGCGTCCCTCAGTACTCCCATTGAAGATCTTTTAGTAGCTATACGTTCTGATGAGGTAGATTTATGGAATGAAAATCTTATAGAGAGTTGTTCAGGAATTGCATGTATTCAAGGATCTACTGGAGAGCAGGTCGAAAAGTGCAATTCTTATGAACCAAAATGTGTAAATAATGAATGTGTTATTTCAAATATTGCAGAACAAAGCAAAGATGAGATTAATAGTAATAAAATTAATCTTGTATGGATTGTAGTCATTGTAGTCTTGGCAATATTAATAATTAGTTATATTAAATTTAATAAGAAGTGATAAAAAATGGAAAAAAATAAAATAAAGGCAAGTGTTTTTACAATTTTTATTTTACTAGCCTTTCTATTAGGAATTAATCTCTCATCCTCTCAAGCCCTTGTTAGCGAGGTGGGAGTTGAATATGAATTTGATATAATAGAAGAGTTGGATAAGAATGATTGGGTAAAAGTTATTGTTGAAATCGCGGAAGAAGATGAAATATTATTAAATTCTATTTTATTAGATTTATCAAATTCTGAGTTTAGATTAGAAAAAAAACTTCTAGGAGGCTATGCCTTTTTTGGAGAAGTAACATCTACAGGTCTTAGTAAATTGCTCGATAATCCAAAAGTCACACTAGTATCTTTGAGCAGAACAGGATACCCCTTGTTACAGGAAAGTCTTCCTTTGATGAATGCTGACGATGTTATAGGTTTAGGTTATACGGGAAAGGATCAAACTGTTTGTGTAATAGACACTGGAATCAACTACTCACATTCTGATTTGGGAGGATGTACTGAAGCGGAATTTTTGGCAGGAACATGTAATAAGGTTTTAGATGGATATGATTTTTATAATAGTGACAGTAACCCTTATGACGATAATGGTCATGGGACTCATGTAGCCGGAATTGTAGCTGCAAATGGGGGGATTAATGGAACTGCTCCTGACGCAAAACTTATCGTGATGAAGGCTTGTGGTGATGGCAGTCCTGGTGAAGGCTGTCCAGACCTTGCCATAAAAGAATCACTTACTTGGTGTATTAGTAATAGCACAACTTACAATATCTCTGTTATTACAATAAGTATAGGTGATCATCAAGAATATGCTAATGTTTCAGATTGCCCCTCAACTATTAAGACTGAAATAAATAATGCTTATGAAGCAGGTATTTTTGTCGATGTTGCCTCTGGAAATAATGGTCATGTCAATGGAATTTCATGGCCTGCCTGCCTTGGTAATGTTACTTCTGTTGGAGCTTTTATTAATTCAACTGTGGTTTAAAGCATATTAAAACTATTTTAAGTTGATTTATTTTAACATCTCCTTAAATTCTTCAAAGTCTATTGCCTTACCGCTTAAGACATTTATTTTATTTCTCAATTTTCGATCTTGAGTAATTAAAATAAAGTTATTTTTTATAGCTACTTCTCCAATTAAGATATCGTTCTTCGTGTTTATAGAGGTCTATCTTCATTACTTTTCAAGACAAATCGACTTTAAAGTCAACTTGTATAGTTCTTGTATATAATCACACCCCTATCAATTAGACATTTTATGCGGACGCTCCCGCCGGGATTTGAACCCGGGTCACCGCCGTTCTCCAATGAATCTCAAAAGAGATTATCGGTGATGTTCAAAGATGAACGTAAAGTTTATCGACTCGTCGTCTAAAACTTTTCACCTCTTGAGAGGGCGGCATCCTTGGCCACTAGACTACGAGAGCTTACGTTATACTCGTAGTCTTAAATTTATAAGGATGTCGGTCTCGAAAGTGGGAGTCAATCAATCCCTCACTCAAAACAACATTTCTAAAAGTTTAAGAACTAAAACACGCTTATCAAAACATGCAAGAAAC
>CAZNKX010000022.1:0-7880 GCA_964573915.1 Candidatus Woesearchaeota archaeon
GTACTTGTGTCTAGGAGGTCTGAATTTCCCATCGTCTCCTTGTATTTATCCATGTCTTGCGTTTCCCACTCACAATTTGCATCTCGTTTCGCAATTTCCGGTTTAGCGAAACTCAAAGCGAATTGTTCGCCCACCCCGGAGCTGACATGTAACTTGTTCTGCTTAATTTTTTTATCTAGTTAACTTTTTATATTTCCTATTTGTTAAGAGAATATGAATTTTAAAACATTCATAAATAAAAATGCATTTCCTATTGCTAGTTTGATTTTTATTTTAACAATTCTTACTTCTTCTTCGTTAACCCTGAGCCCTGAGAATGTTGGCTGTGAGGTTTATGATGACTTTATTCGAGATATTTTTGATTTTAATAAATGGGAAATTCGTCAAGATGTTGAAGGTCAACCCCATATTGACGAATATTGGTTAGATGCAGGTCAAGACAACTATCATATGCAACAAAATACTCTCGCTGATCGCAGGACCTACTTATTTCCAAAAAGAACTTTTACTACAGGAGATATAATTACGTATGAAACTGATTTAATTTCTCGAGAGGGAACTTATGCACAAATGACTCTTTTGACTGGTTCTCAATATTATCGGCTAGGGTTGCGTGGACCTGCGGCAGGTTTTGATGAACTTGGAGTTTCTAAGGTAAGAATAGAGTTTGAACAAAATAACCTTGCAATTAGAAGAGTCACTCCTTCTGGAAGTGTTCTTATCGATAATCTTCCATTAATTGTTGCCGATGGAATTTATGAACTTTATATTGGTGGATTCTCTGGGCATGACGGAAAGTTTCATATGGATTTTGATAAGTTCAGAATTTGTGATTTGCCGGAAGAGTTAGGATATTTATGATCAAGGAAATCTTACTGATTTATCTTACGTAAACTGCAACACAATTCCTGCAGCAAATGCAAGGGTGAGAAGAATTATGAGGGGCCAATTAAGTGGAACGTTGATGGGGGGTTGTTTTGTTCGGCGGTTTGCTTCTTTTGCCTTTTTTGTCATGAAGAGAATAAGAAAGCCGGTGAGGCCAGTAGAAATAACTCCTGCAATTCCAAGGATTGTTGAGAATCCGAGAAGCTGGAATTTTTCGATTATGATGAAGAGGATGAGGGGAAGAAGTGAAGTGAATACAAATGTTTTTTTCTTTGAGAATTTGAAATCGAAGCGGAAGGTATCCTTGAGTGCGAAAGAGAGTACGAAATATGAGGTAAGCATAGTGAAAATTCCAAGGACCGTTACGATTGATCCAAATGAGAGGGTTGCAACTTCGGTGACGTTTTGTCCGAGCACTCCGACAAAGGTTGCGGTAAAAATGATATAGAGGATGACGGGGATGAAAAACCCGAGGAGAATTGCCTTTTTGAATAGTTTTTCTTGGCCTCTTATTTCCATTCTTAGTTCCGGAATTGCGGTGAAACCTAGGAGAGAAAATAATATGACTCCGATTGGAAGCGTGAAATTTCCTAGAGGCATTGCGGTTAAGTTTGCGGGATTAATGTCTTTGAAATGTGTTATAAATAATCCAAGAATGATTGCGATGATTGCGATGACGCCATACGTTTCGACTTTTTTGAGGCTTCGAAGACCATCTTGTAGGAGAAGTGTCATGACAAGCCAGAATACGAATCCAATCAGTAATGGATTGATGTTTCCTGGAAGAAGCTGTTGAAAACTTTGTGCTTCACCGACAAGATAAGCGATGAGTGCAGAGTATACTCCAAATCCCATTGCGATAAACATTATTTTTCCGCCGAGTGGGCCAAGATAAATATTTGCGTATCCTGCGAGTTGGTGTTTTGCTTTTGTTCGTAGTGTTACTTCTGCGAGTGAGAAGTTAATGAAGAGGAGGATTACTGAGAGTATGAATATCCAAAAAATTCCTGCAAGAAAGCCTGATTGCGCGAAGACGAATGGGAGGCCAAGGATTCCCGCACCGATTATTGCCCCCGAGAGTGTGCATGTTGTTGCCCAGAATTTTTTATTCATCGTATCACCTTGATTTTTGTAGGGAATTATGTTTATAATCTTTTTTGTGAGAGATTTTTTGATTGCTTATTATGTTTTTATTTTCACTTAATTTACTAGGAAAAAATATTTTTGAAGAAGTCTTTTTTGAAAAGAGATCTTCCGGTTGTTTGTGTGCTGGTCACTTTTTGGGAAGTTTTTTCAGTTGAGGAGGTAGTTGTAGTTGGTTGGTTATTGTTTGCTTGTTTTTGAGGACTATTTGAGTCATCTTTGATATTGTTTCCTGTTGGGCTAAATTTATCTGAGAGATCTCTTAATTGGTCGTAGATTTTTTGAATGATTATTGCTGGAAAGAATTTTGGTGGAGATGTTGCGAGAGCAGAGCCTGCACAAACACAACCCTGGACACCTGAAATTGTTGGCATAATACAGGTTCCTCCCGCACAACTATTTTCTCCGCCCCAAGATGAACCTCCATTAATTTTTACATCGCATTCTTCTATGAATCCGTAGGCATTTGGCTCCTGAATGATTCCATCTCCGCAAAATCCTTGCCCGTCCGCTGAACCCGAAGGACAATACCCCCAAGGGTTTCCTCCATTTTGTCCTTGCCATCCGCAAGCCTGAGAGTCACAATCAATTTTCCCGTCACAATCGTTATCTATTCCATTTTGACAAAGAGGGCTATTCCATCCTTGAGGGTGAATATCCTGGTCGTTATCGTTACAGTCTCCTGTACATGTTGTGTATCCATCGCCATCGCCATCAACACAGTTATTTGCCTCGTCGGCATTGGGAACATCTTGTGAGTAGTGGAGGCCACAAGGGTATTCTGGATCAAAATATTCGAATCGGACACCATAGGATCTCACCCCGTTTCCCTGTGCGTATACTTCGTCGGGTACCACATACGCTTTATGAAACATGTCGGCAAAGATAGATTTGTATCCTTGCCATCCTGCTCCGTTGAGGTCTTCGAGTGCTTTTAAGCTATTGCACCATCCGTCGAATAGTTGAGGGTCTTCTCGGTTATCAAATTGTGTATATTCGGTCATCTGTGAGGTTGTAAATCCTGGTTTTGGTCGGTAGATAACCCGATTATAGAGTCCATGACCTCCTTCTCCTTCGAAGAGCGTTATTGCCCCGTTTTCCGAAGGAACATTATTTCGTACTTCTGAATAATCTTTGTAAGCGTAGTTGTATAAAAATTCATATCCATCTTCGAGCATTCCTTTAATCATGTCTTTATCTGCTTGATCAGTTATCACGTTAAAGTATGCACTTGCAATTCCTTGAAGGATAATGGAGGTTTGGAATATTTGGATTTTGCACGTTGTTGGTTGGGTATTGCATCCCCCTCCACTTGCAAAATATTTTACGGGGAGTGGATCGCCTGTTAAGGGTGAATTTCCATAAGGACTTACATCGTCCTTATTTCTTGTTCTGTCTATCGTCTCAAGAATTGTTCTTGTTCCTTGTTTATAGTAATCTTCTCCTGTTAAAGTGTACATTAGGGAGGCTGTAGAGAGTGCTCTCCCAAGACTTCGCGGTGAATCTTGGTAATGGGAGTAATAGGTGCTGAAATATTCATACGATGAGACGACATTTGCTGCGGTGTGTCTTCCTAGTTCTAAGGCCATATAGTCTCCCGAGAGCATGTATCTGTATCCTTCGGTTCCCATTGAGAAGTGTGCAGCATCTCTTCCTGTCCAGTCGTGCCACTCTCCTCTTCCGCCGGAAATTTCTGTCTGGTAAGAGTTACCATCTATATCTTCTCGGTACATCTCGTCAGTGTTTCGGTCATATGAGCAAACTCCGAGTACGTCTGGTGCTTGTATTGTTACTCTACAATCAATTACTCCTCCGTTGGCGGTCGTTTCAAATAATGGGGCATCGATTGGAGAGTAGGGAAGCGCTTCTGGGTGCTCACTTGGTATGTATCCTATTCCGTGTTCACTTAGCGAGGTTGTTCCATAAATGAAGAAACGCATTGCGTCTAAGTATTCTCTTTTGCATTTGTCTTGGCACGAGAGGAGATATTTAAGGACTGGTGTTGGCTCTTGTCTGAGCATGTTTGAAAAACCTGGGGCGCCAATATCTTTTGTAGGATATGTGTAGAGTCCGAATCGATGACCGTATAAATTATTACTTACTGTTCCTTTTTTGTCGTTGAAGTAACTTGTTGCATCTGCTGTCCAATCATATCCGGGGTCTGCTGCTTCCGGGTTTATGACATCGTTGAAGAAATAATCACTTATTCGATTCCATTTGTATAATTTTTGTCCTCCTGAGATTCCGTTTTCTTCGAAATAATCATAAGCCATTGTTGTGGTTGATCCAAGTGTTAATGTTAATCTCGTGAGGAATCCCTGTCCTGCAGCGATGTAGTTGCTTGTTGGGGATCTTTCATTGTATGTTCCTCCGCTTAAGATTTGCTGTGCATCGGAGTCCATAATCATAAATCTCCTGTGAGTTGGTCCAAGTCCTTGTTTGTAAGATGGATCAAGATAATTTTTGTCGAGGATGTAAATATTTGATTGCCCTTGAGTATTGGTTTCTAAATAAATTTGGTCGTAGAATACGAACCCATTTTGTCCAGTGGTATAGCGATACGGCGTTCCAGGAGTCCATGTATCTTCTTGTAAGTTTCCGAAGTTAGCGACGAAGTGGTCGATTTTAAGATGTGGTTGTCCGCTAATGATTGTTACAATAAATGTTGAACTAAACATATAGGAGAGGCACCCATTTGCATGGCTTGAGAGAGAGTTACATCCGAGAACTGGTCTATGATTCTTTTCTAACTTGTATACTTTTGTGACAGGCCCATCTTCTAGAATCTCTGTCATTGGGTCGTTGATATTAAATGCAACTTCATATTTTCCTCCAAAAAGGTCAGTTACGTATGCTTTGATGGAATCGTCTGTTAGTGCTGTCTGGACTTCTGGAAGCATAACGAATGCAGTGTTTGTTCCTTCACCGATGCTATATTCCTTTTCTTCTCCTGCGTCTAAGGAAACTAATACTTTTGCAACTCCTGTTCTGACCCAAAGTTCTGCCCCATTTCCGGTTTTGTAAAATGATGTTGGCATGATTTGAGTCGTTAGTGATTCACTGGGATTGTCATGGACGAGTTTTATTTGGTCAAGTTCTGACTTGGTATATTCTCCTTCTTCGAATGAAATTGGAATGTATGCATAGTCGTCAATGACAGGAAATGAATTATCGTTTTCTAAGGTGACGTTATTTGTGCCGGGTTCTGGAGGTAGGGTAGTACAATCAGTATCATCTTCATCTACCAACCCATCACAATCATTGTCGAGAGTATCGCTACATGAATTTCCCGTCGCATCATTTTCAGGAGAGCTTGCTTGATCTTGAATACATTCTCCCCATAATTCATTCGAACCGCACGTTCTTGTACCTGCACTACAAATTCCATATAATCCTGTTGGGCAATAAGCTGTGTCCCCCGGATTACATTCTGAAGCTGTTTGACATTCTGGTTCATTAGCATCTTTTCTTCCATCACAATCATTATCAATCCCATCATTACAATTTCCTGCGCCAATGCTTTCTTCACTTCCAAAAGTTATCTGATCGCAGGTTCCCCATGTGCTTGTGTCTTGGCAAACTTGCGTTCCTTCATTGCAAACCCCATTTAATCCTGTTGAACAATCTTGTTCGTCTCCCTCCACACATACCTGACATCCGCTATCTGCTGCATCTGTGTCTCCGTCACAATCATTATCGAGAACATCGGCACAGGTTCCTGCTGCATCACTTTCTTCCTGTGCAGTATTATCTTGTTCACAGTTTCCCCAAACATTTGTACTAAGGCATGTTCTCGTCCCTGCACTGCAAATTCCTAGGAGCGTGGTATCGCAATAACTTGTAGTTCCTGTGATGCATAATCCTGTGATACATTCTCCGTCAAGTGTATCAATTGCTCCATCACAATCATTGTCCAGCCCATCGCTACAAATTTCCAATTCTGGTGAGTTCGCAACACAAGATCCCCAACTCCCTCCTGAGCAAGTTTCTATTCCTGTGCTACAAATTCCTTGAAGGTTGGTCGAACAGATCCGTGTATCTCCATCATTACAGCCTCCGCTTGACCCATCACTGCCAGAGCCACCTCCCCCACTTCCTCCGCCAGAGCCACCTCCCCCACTTCCAGATTCCTCTCCAGAATCTCCCTCTGTTGTAAAATCTAGTTCGTTGATGATAATTTTAAAACTTGTAGAATAATATTTGTATATGTCTTTTTCGATTGAGATTACTGCGACGAGGTAGGAGAGTTTTCCATTATATTCTTCTATTAAATCCTCGTCTAGGTTTAACTTAATTTTATTTGAGTTTATGAAGGTGAAATCTAATTTTTCAAAATTTTCTAAACTTTCTATGAAATCATCTTCTGGTCCAATATATAATCTCATTGTTGGTTTGCTTTCATCGTCTGTTGAAGGAGGGTAGAAATTTGCTCCAAGGATTTCGTAGGTATTTTCCTCAACCGCAGTAACTGATTCTGCGAAGATTGGGATTGCATACTCATCAGAATTTTCGAGTAAGAATTCTTTTTGTAATGGCTCTTCATAGAAAAAGAAATAAAAAATAATTGAGGTGATTATGACAGACAGGAGCGCAATTAAAACTTTTGTGAGAGGTTTTAGTTTTTTTCTTTTCTTGAATTCGGCATGGTCCTTTTGTTCAATTGCCTTTCTCCACTCCCTCATTTTAGAATTTGTTTCCTCTTCTTAGGTTTAATCCACTATCCTTTATATAATTGACTGCCTATGCGAGATAGTTACTTTTATAAATAATTTTAGTGCTAGTTAGTTATCTATGAGCCCGTAGTTTAATGGATTAGAATATCAGGTTTCGGCCCTGAAGATGGGGGTTCGATTCCCTCCGGGCTCGTGGAACCGAACCACAGGGGTTCTAACTCATTGGAAAGAGAACTTTGTTTGAAACGGTTAAAGATTACTTTTAAAAAATTGTTATGGCTTATAAAAACATGGTAAATTCGCCAGAAGTAGTCAAGACATTATTAGATGATGATTATTTGTTAGAGTTTCCTCGAGCACTTGCGGGACTTTACAAACGTCGTGGTACAAAGAGTTCTTTTGAAGATTTGGTGTCGCAAGGAAACATCGGGCTTGTAGAAGCAGCATGTCGTTGGGATGGAAGAGGAACTTTTGCGGGATTTGCATACAGACAAATTTTTTGGAAGATGGGAAGAGAAGATATTTACTTAAGCAGAGCGAAACGGGAAGGAGATGCATATCATTTTAGTTTGGATGTTAATGGTGAATATAAAGACAATTCGCGTGACGAATTACGGCACGAAGATGTTCCTCGCGATGAGTCAATATGGGGCGGCTTGGGATGTCATGATGCAGTAGAACACAATAGTCTACGAGAATACCTACATGAATGTATTGATTCTATTCTGAAACCTTTTGAAAGGATAATCATTAGAGAACTTTATTTTGCAAAGAGAAGTACGAGGGAAGTTGCGCGAACAGTTATGAATCCGGAGACAGGAAGATTTGTTTCTCGCTCGCGCGTTCACGAATTAAAAGAATCGGCATTACAGAAATTGCGTGTATATTTCTCGTCGAAAGATTTTTTAGATTATTTACCTTCGAGCGCTTAAATTTTTTAGAAATTGATTTTTGTAGACTGTTATGTTTGGGATGCGAATATTTGATTTGTGGCAATGCTTCTTCCATACTTTTTTAAAGTTCTTTCATTATCCAATAATGTATGGCAAAGCAAAAAACGACGTTTAATATCAGTAAAACTGGAAATTTTAGTGAGTGGTATAGCGAGATTTTGGCGCGGGCAGAGGTAACTGATATTCGCTATGGGGTGAAGGGTTTTGTGGTGATTCGTCCTTGGGG
>CAZNKX010000023.1:0-7714 GCA_964573915.1 Candidatus Woesearchaeota archaeon
ATCCGTCGTGGGCGATCATGACTGTTCTTTGAAAGCCCGATGTGTTTGAGCCATCAATTACTGTTTTTCTCATAATCTGAGATACGGGGAAAATAGTGGCGTTTAGAAGCGTTGCGATTTGGAGGGCGATTGCAAGAGATTTTTGGTTGATTGGTCGTGGTGGCTCTTCGTCGAGTTCGACTAAACAATTTGTATCAAAGACTTGGTAAGTAAACGTGTTGTTTTGTTCGTGTTCATGCTTAGCTGCGACATCAATTGTTCCTGTTTCTCCAACAACTGGTTTTAAGATTCTTTTGATTTCATACTCTGGCTTGTCACTTCGAAGAACAGAAGGACACGTGCAGAATAACTTGTCAGTGTTTAGTTGCTGATGGATTTCAAGTCCTGCTTTTAGTCCGACTTGTTTGTAATCGTGTTCCATGACTATCTTAGTTAGTTTAAGATTTTAAAGATTGTTGTTTGGTTTTGAGTTTTGAAATTCCCTGTTCGCGGTCACCTTGAATTTCGCGTGTTGCCCACCCACCCGAGGAGTTGTTAAGTTGCTTGGTTAGAATAATCTTACTAGATGATCTGAGTTGTTGAAATTATGCGAATATTATGCCAAGTACAAAAAAGATAATAAAAATATCTCCTGTGATTGAACCATATATAAAAACAAATTTCTGCCATGTCTTGTTTAAAACGTTTTTCTTGGTTTTTACATCTTCTCCAGTAACTTTTCCATAATTTCCCAATATTAAAGCGACTATCCATGCTCCGATCATGCCAATAAAAATAAAACCAAACCAAGAAATATAATATTGAAGTTTCAAAAAAGGGGTGTTTATCTTAATATCTTTCATGGAATAATGTTGTGAGAATATTATTTAAACTTTTCAATTGTCTCAAGTGTCTTCACAAAAACATTTATATAACTTTATGATTGTATAATTTTAAGAGGAGGTAGAGTGATGAAATTATTAAAAATCAAATATCGGTCGGCGGTGTTCTTTGGAGTTTTTGTGTTTATCTCGGCAATTCTTCAGACATTATTTTCTCATCTTACGTATGGGGCAGCGAACGCGCCAGCATTGAATTTATATCTTTTGAATCCCCTAAAAGGGGCTGCTGTAATGTATGTAACTTTTATGGTCGCAATTTATATCTATAACTTTTTATCTAAGAAAGGATATGGATTTTCTTGGGAAGTTTCTAAGAAATAAATTCCAAAAATAATTTTTTATTCTTTTATATTTTTATTTATCTCGCCCGAAATATTTTCGAGCATTTTTTCTTTGATTTTTTTCTTCCAGCTTGGGTGTCCTAAAACCCAGGATAATTTTATGAGGGCGGTTTCACTGAGCATATCTTCCAAGAAGATGATTCCAGTTTTTTCGAGATTTCTTCCAGCAGAGTAAATGTTTGGATTGAGTCTTCCATAAATTGTTTGGGCCGTTGCGCAAATTACCATTCCGGATTTTATTGCCTTTTTTATCTTGGGCAGCCAATTGTATTTTGAATCTTTCGAAGGGACTTGTCCAATTCCTGTAACCTCTAAGACTAGTCCTTTGTAGCCTTTTTTTTGATAATATTCAATTATGCCTGGATCTTGTCCGGGAGTTATTTTGATGAGTGCGACTTCATCTAGAAATTTCGTGTCAATTGTTGACTTTTTTGTAGTATCTTTTGCATTAAATTCCTTTAAGATTTCTAGATTTCTATTTTTTTTTGGAGTGATCCTTGCTAAGGGTTTTGCATTAACTGCCTTGAATGCATCTCTTCTTGAAGTATGCATTTTTCTCACTTTTGTTGCTGGAAGTGCGAGACAAGAATCATCACTGGAGTTTTCATGTCCTATGAGGGAAATCTCTGCAATATCTGAAGTAGCATAAATTCCGGAGCAAATTAAGTTTAATGATGCGTCGGTAGAGCCTCGATCAATAGATCTTTGAGAGTAAGTTAATGCGATTGGTTTATTTACATTTTTTATAAAAAATGAAAGTGCTGATGCTGTATAATGGATAAAGTCTGTTCCTTGAGTAAGGATTATGCCGTCAATAGATTTATCATTTAAGAGAGACTCACACGTTTCCGCTAATTTTTTCCAGTCTTTGAAAGACATATTTTCTGACCATTTCATGAAGGGTTTTTTTATTGTTGCTATGTTTGCAATATTTTTTATTTCAGGAGCTATATTTAAAATTGCCTCAGCATCTGTAGAAATTACTCCGCCAGTTTTTGGGTCGAGTCTTGAAGAAATGGTTCCTCCAGTAATTATTAGTGCGATATTTTTTTTATCAGGGCTTATTTTTTGACTTAGTTCTTTTTTAGGAACTTCTTGTAGTTTTTCTAGAAGTTTTGCATTAATGATTTGACTTTCTCGAATTCCAATATTATATCCCGAATCTAATTTTAGGAGAATTATTTCTGGATCGTGAGATTCAAGAACCCGGCCTCTCCATTCTCTTGTTTTTGTTTGAAATGAAACCTTGTCTCCAGGATTATATACTTTTGTTTTCATAATTTTGAAAAGGTGTTGTAGATTTTAAAGTTTGTGGGCATCTTTATCTCCAGGACCCTTCGCTTGCGGCTGTCGAGTTCTCATGCTTTTGCCCACTTGTCTAAGTAGCTGTAGGTAGTTTGTACCGTTCGATTTTTTGCGATGAAGTTTTTAATCAGAATCTTTAAATAGATATTCTCGCTTGTTTGCCTAGGTGATGCATGAAAGGAGAAGCAGGTGTTTTGTTTGTAATTTTTGGCGCGACGGGAGATTTGACTAAGCGAAAGTTGATTCCTGGAATTTACGGATTAGTCAAGCGAAAAAGGATTAGGAAGTTTAAGATACTTGGTGTTGCTCGAAAGCCTTCAAGTGGCCATAAGATTGCGCGGTCTGGCAAAAAATATATTTCGGGGAAAGTAGATGTTCGTGCCTTTGAAAAAGTTGTTACAAATACTCACTATGTTCAAATGGATTTTAATGAGTCGATAGATTATCCAAAACTGCAAAAACGAATACAAAATTATGAATCTCTTGGTTTTGTGAATAAGGTTTTTTATCTAGCGACTGGCTCAGATAAATTTGAGACGATTTCTACTAATCTTAAAAAAATTGGTGTGACTCGTGAGAAGAAATGCTGGACGCGCGTTGTGTATGAAAAACCTTTTGGAAGAGATTTGAAAAGTTCAAACAAAATAAATAAATCAATTCATAAAATCTTTAGTGAAAAACAAATTTATCGAATTGATCATTATCTTGGAAAGGAACTAGTTGAAAATGTTTTGGTTCTTCGTTTTACGAATCGTGTTTTAGAGCCTATTTGGAATAAGCGCCATATTGCAAGCATTAGTGTGATCCTTGATGAAAATAGTGGAACTCTCGAGCGTGGTGCTTATTATGATTCTTATGGTGCTGTTCGAGACATGGTTCAAAATCATATGCTTCAGCTTCTTTCTTTAGTTACGATGGAAATGCCGCAGTCGTTTTCAGGAGATTTTATTCGAGATAAAAAGGCTGAACTTTTGAAGAAGGTTCGGATTACGAAAACGCTTGTAGGTCAGTATAAGGGATATTCTCATGAGAAAGGAATTGCAAAGAATTCAAGGACTGAGACTTTTGTTGTTCATCTTGTAAAGATTAAGAATTCTCGTTGGAATGGTGTGCCTATTTATTTTCGGACTGGAAAGTTTTTGGACAAGAAAGAGTCAAAAATTATCATTAATTTTAAGCCGGTGAAATGTTTGTTTGAAAAATCTTGTCCTTCGAAAGGAAATTCTCTTGAGATCCGGCTTTTTCCTGATCCCGGAATTGATTTAATTCTTAATTCGAAATCTCCTGGAGAACAAAGTGCCCGAAATATCAAAATGGATTTTTGTTATGATTGTGAATATGGGCCAAATACTCCCGAAGGCTATGAGAATTTGTTTGAAGATATTTTTGCTGGGAATCAAACGACCTTTACCCGAGAAGATGAACTGAGAAATTCTTGGAAGATAGTTGATAAGGTTCGAAGAGGTAAACTTCACAAATATTCTAAGAAAAGTAAAGGTCCTGAGGCACTACATAAATTTAATACAAAATCCGGGGTGGCAGGGATATGAAAATAGGATTTATTGGGCTTGGGAGGATGGGTTCTGCTATGGTTCAAAATTTGAGTGAACATCGTCACTCGATTGTTGTCTATAATCGCTCAAGTGGCCCTGCTCGAAAACTTAGCAAAAAGAAAAACATTTTTGCGAGTGAGTCGTTGGAGGACATGATCTCTCAACTCCCTGGGAGAAAAATTATCTGGCTTATGGTTACGGCTGGAAAGGCGGTTGATTTAATACTACAAGATTTAATTCCACTTTTGAAGCGCGGAGATATAATTATTGATGGGGGAAATTCTTTTTACAAGGATTCTCAACGACGGTACGCGAGCTTGAAGAGGCGCGGAATTTATTTTTTTGATTGTGGGGTGAGTGGCGGAATTGAAGGTGCTCGTCATGGTGCTTGTATGATGGTTGGTGGGAATAAAAAAATGTTTAAGGTAGTTGAGCCGTTGTTTAAGTCAATGTGTGTGAAGAATGGATATTCATATATGGGGAAGAGTGGCGGCGGTCATTTTGTTAAGATGGTTCATAATGGGATTGAGTATGGAATGATGGGTTCCATTAATGAAGGTTTTTTGGCGCTTGAAAAGTACGAAAAAGAATTTGATTATAATTTAAGTGATGTTTCTCGAGTTTATGCGAATGGAAGTATTATTGAGGGTCGACTAATGAGGTGGCTATGGGATTCTTTTAGACAAGGGGGTTATTTGAAATCTATTAGTTGTGAGGTTCCCCTTGGTGAGACAGAAATGGAAATGAAGAAATTGGAGAAGTTGGCGCGGATGAGAATTTTACGTGAAGCTCGCTTGATGAGGAAGCGGACACGAAAGCTTGGACGATGCGGCAGACTTATCGCTGCAATGAGAAATCAATTTGGAGGGCATGCTGTTACGATTGCAAAAAGAAGATCTAAATAACCCTAAAATAAAACCATGAAGGAAAAACTTGAAAAAATTGCGAAGGTTCTTCGAAAAGATTCTCTTGAAATGACAACTGCTGCTGGAAGTGGTCATCCGTCGTCGTGTTTATCCTGTGCTGATTTGATGAGTGTTTTATTTTTCCATGAAATGAAGTATGACGTTAAGAATCCTAATAATCCTGATAATGATGAATTTATTTTGAGTAAAGGGCATGCAGCTCCGATTCTTTATTCGGCGTTGTATCGTTCAGGATGTATTACAGATGATTTGCTTAGCCTTCGAGAATTTGGAAGTAATTTAGAGGGACATCCAGTTCCTTCACGTCTTCGATTTGTTAAAGTTGCGACAGGTTCTCTTGGACAAGGACTCTCAGTTGGTGTTGGAATGGCCCTTGCTGCAAAGCTTCAGAAGAGAGATTACCGCACGTTTGTTTTGATGGGAGACTCTGAAGTTGCTGAAGGCTCGGTTTTCGAAGCGATGGAATTAGCCGCTCACTATAAATTACGTAATCTTATTGCGATTATTGATATTAATCGGCTCGGACAGCGAGGAGAGACTCTTCTTGGACACGATATTACTGCTTATAAAAAACGATATAGTGGGTTTGGATTTGACATTGTTTCGGTTGATGGCAATTCGGTGCCTGAGATATTGAGAGTTTTTAAAAAAATTAGAAAGTTTCGAAAACCCGTCTTGATTTTAGCGAAGACGTTTAAGGGAAAAGGCACAACTTTTTTTGAAAATGAAGAAGGGTGGCATGGAAAGGCGTTAGATCCAAGTGAACTTGAGCATGTGATGGAAAACCTTGGAGATTTTTCTATGCCAAAGATAACCATTACAAAACCAAAGAAGAAGATTCACCTTTTTTCTAAGAAGCGACTTGTTTTGAAACGCTATCCTCTTGATGAGGCTGTTGCGACGAGAAAAGCGTATGGAGAAACTTTAGCTGCGCTTGCCGCTTCTCAGGAGAGTATTTTAGCAGTTGATGCAGAAGTTTCTAATTCGACATTTTCTAATGAGGTACAGAAAAAAACTCCGAAACAGTTTATCGAATCTTTTATTGCTGAACAAAACATGATTGGCGTTGCGCTCGGTCTTAGTAAAAAGGGCTTTCGAACTTTCTCATCGACTTTTTCTGCATTTTTGTCTCGGGCTCATGATCAAATTCGAATGGCGAGTCTGAGCAATGCGAATCTTACTATTTGTGGAAGCCATAGCGGCGTTTCAATTGGTCAAGATGGTGCGAGTCAAATGGGCCTTGAAGATATTTCTACTTTTCGTAGTTTACATAATTCCCATGTTTTTTATCCAAGTGATGCGGTAGGCGCGCAAAAATTGACTGTTCTTGCATCAAGACTTTCTGGAATAAATTATATTCGAACGAGTCGGCCTGCAACATTTCCCTTATATTCTTCGTCTGAAAAATTTAAGGCAGGCGATTTCAAGGTTTTGAAGCAGTCTCGAAGAGATAAAGCAGTTTTTGTGGGATCAGGGATTACAGTGTATGAAGCACTCAAGGCACATGCAGTCATGAGAAAACAGGGAATTAATGTTGCTGTTGTTGATTTGTATTCTATAAAGCCTTTTGATCACGCAAGGTTTGTTCGGTTTGTGAAAAAACATGGGGGGCGGGTTGTTTTGGCTGAGGATCATCGAAGTGAAGGAGGGATTGGTGAAATGGTGGCAGAAGGTCTTGTTGGAACAAATATTTCAATGAAACATTTGGCCATTCGAAAACTTCCTCACTCTGGAAAGATTGATCAACTTCTTAGGGCACATAAGATTAACTGGGAAGCGTATGTTTTAGGGTATAGGCCATGAGAGGTTTTTTTCTAGAAATATTCTTTTGTAATTTTTATTCTCTCACGCTTGATTTCTTTTAGAATTTGTGGAAGGGAGAGTATACCACCTTTTTTATGTTCTCCAATAATTGATTGTGCGTTTTTGAGAGCAATCTTTATCGCCTTTTCTATATCGTTGAATTTAATCATTCCTGACAAGAAAGAGATTGCAAAAACATCTCCTGCGCCTGTGCATTCTTTTGTGTTTACTTTTTTTGGCTGGAATGTATAGATTATATTTCCATCTGAAATTTTTCCTTTTCGGTTACCATCGGTGATGCAGATAATTTTTGGTCCGAGTTCATGTAATTTTTTGAATATTTCTTTTTCACTTTTCGTTTTTTTGATAAGGGAGTGCGCTTCTTCTTTATTCATTTGCAAGATTTCTGCGTTTTGTACAATCTTTTTTATTTTTGGAAGACCTTGTTTTATTTTTTTTATTCCTGGGTTAAATGAAATTTTAATATTATTTTTCTTTGCAAAGTCGATTAGTTTTTTTTGCGTTTGAAAGGATTCATCGTTCATGGAAGTGAAATGAAACCATTCTGTTTGTAATTTTTTGAAATTAACTTCAGAGTACTTGAGTGTATCACTTGCACCTTTGTAGGTAAGAATTGTTCTTCTGTTGTTTTTTGCCTTTAAGATTATTGAATAGCCTGTGTGCATTTTTGAACTTACTCCGAGGAAGGTAACCTTTGATTTTTTTAATTCTCGAAGAATTATTTGGGAATTATAGCCTGAGCCAATTTTTCCAAGAAAGGCCGTTTTCATTCCAAGCTTTGCAGCACAAATAGCCGTGTTTGTTCCGCCACCGCCACTAGAAAAAAGAATTTTATCGAGAGGAATTTTTATTCCGAGAGGAATTTTTATTGAATTATTTTTTTC
>CAZNKX010000024.1:0-1057 GCA_964573915.1 Candidatus Woesearchaeota archaeon
TCTGGAAAGACTCAGTTGGCTCTGTCTTTAGCAGTTGGCGTCCAATTACCTGAAGAACAAGGAGGTGCGAATGGTAAATGCGTATATATCGATACTGAAGGAACGTTTCGCCCGGAGCGAATCCGGCAATTTGCAGAAGGGATTGGTGCGAACCCCGATAAAGTTTTAAAAAACATTTTAGTTGCGCGAGCGTTTAATAGTGACCATCAAATGCTTTTACTTGATCGTGTTGCAGAAATGATTAAAGATGGTGAGCCCATAAAATTAATGATTATTGATTCTTTGACTGCACATTTTCGAGCAGAATTTAGTGGTCGTGGGCAATTGGCAGACAGACAGCAACGATTAAATCGGTATTTGCATAATCTGATGAAAATTGCGGAGATGAATAATTTGGCAGTTTATGTGACTAACCAGGTAATGTCGGACCCTGCACAGCTTTTTGGTGATCCGACAAAGGCGATTGGTGGAAACATTGTTGGACATGCATGCACGTATCGAATGTATCTTCGTCGAGGAAAAAAAGATTCTCGTGTTGCAAAATTAATTGATAGCCCAAATCTTCCGGATAATGAAACGGTATTTATGATTGAGGTTGGTGGTCTTAGGGATATTGATGTTTAATATTTTTGAGGACTTATGCCTTGTTGGATAACCTCTTGTGTACACGAGTACGCGGCGAGAACATCCGTCTTGTCTAAGCCTCACAAAATCTTAAATTGTGGTTGATTGTGAATGTTTAAATATTTGTTTATTTTATCCAGGGAATGGAATCAAATAAAACATCTTCTGAATATAATTTTCGAGAGGCAGCACTTGTTAAACAAACAGAGCTGTTTAGAAATTGTACGAATATTGTTGTTGGGAAGGGAAACCTAGGCGCAGATATTTTGTTTGTTGGCGAGGCTCCGGGGAGAAATGAAGATTTGCAAGGTGAGCCTTTTGTTGGGGCTGCAGGGAAAAATTTGGATAAACTTTTAGATTCGGTTGGTCTTAGTCTTGATGATATTTATGTTGCTAATATCTTGAAGTGTCGGCCTCCCGAGAATCGAGATCC
>CAZNKX010000024.1:1157-7090 GCA_964573915.1 Candidatus Woesearchaeota archaeon
TCCATCACAGAACGGTTTATTTTTTGATGCGCCGCAACGACAAAGCGTGTAATGTTCTTTTGATTGGGGCTGATCGCCATTTTCTTCGTCTTTAAACTCGATTGAACCTTTCACTGCATACGGGCCGTTTGGAACAATGAAAATTGAAGGCTCGGTTTCATACGAATCATAGATTTTACCATCGATCTCATACGCGAGAGAGCCAGAAGGACATTTTTGAATTATTTCTTGTAGCTTTTGTATGTCTTCTTCATTTTTTGGATGTGCGATTCTTTTGCCATTTTCTTCTGTCCAGAACACTTTTGGGAGTCCCCCGTCACAATATCCTGCGTGCGCACAAACTTTTGGTGTGTCTTTAATTGTGATTTCTTCTGAGGCAAAATTGTTTGTTTCATTAGGGTTCTTGTTTTCTTTTTCTCCAGAAAACATAATTTTAGAATGCGTTCCGTCACAAAATGGCTTGTTTTTTGAATTTCCACATCGGCAAAATCCTTGTGTTTTGTTGTGCTCAACTGGCCCCTTGGAATCAGAAATGTTTTCAACATTTGTAATCGTTAAGGGACCGTTTTGATTGGTAAATATTTTTGCATCAGCCATTTTAATGGATATTGGTTTAACGAGTATATATGTTTTCCTCCTTTCTAGTTAGGGGTATGGGTTGCCGGTTATAACAAAGTTATTAAAGTCTTGTTTGTATTTCTCGGTTGGTGATTTGAAAAATGGGTTTTTTAGAACTTGTGGGTGATGCGAATGTGATCGCAGTTTATTGTAATCAGTGGGGTGATACAGGAAAGGGCAAGTTTTCAGATTATTTTGCTCGTGAGTGGGCCGACGTCGTTGCTCGAGGAACTGGAGGGAATAATGCAGGTCACACCGTTGTTGTTGGGGAGAAGAAACGTGTTTTTCATTTGCTTCCTGCAGGAATTGTTTATGATTCTCTTGGAAAAGTGAATATTCTTGGAAAGGGAATGGTGATTGATCCCCTTGTTTTAATTGATGAACTTGATGAGCTTGAAACACAAGAAATTTCCTATGATAATTTAATCATTAGTCGTGATGCACATGTGATTATGGAATATCATATTGCCCAGGATCGGGCAAGGTATGCGGCCCAAAAAAATGGGGGTATCGGATCTACCGGGCGAGGAATTGGGCCCTGCTATGCGGATAAAATTTCAAGAAATGGAATTCGGATGTTTGAGTTTTTAGATGAAAAACTTTTGCGGAAGAAATTAGAGAAAATTAAAGATATCTATTTTGGGCAAGAAATAAATGTTGAGAATTTAATTGAAAAGACACGGCCTCTTGCGAGACGACTTGAACCGTTTGTTAAGGATGCTGATGCAGCTATGCAATCTTTTTTGAGAGAAGGTAAGAAAATCTTGATTGAAGGGGCTCAGGGATTGCTTTTGAGTATTGAACACGGCACGTATCCTTATGTTACTTCTTCTGATTGTTCCCTCAATGGGATGGCGAGTGGTGTTGGGATTAGTGCTAGTCAAATTGATCTTTCTTTAGGCATTGTTAAGTTTCCCTTTATGACGAGAGTTGGTGGCGGACCTTTTCCAACCGAGCTTGGAGGAAGTAAGTCTGAGGAATATTGTTCTGGTGATGGTCATGAGAAAAAAGAAGAACTGGAACTTTATGGAGAAGAGAATTCGTTTGGCCTTATTTCTTCAGAAGATGAATTTAAGCAAGGTGTGGGGGTCCGCATGGTTGCTGGAGAGTATGGTGCGACAACAGGAAGGCCACGACGCGTGGGGTGGACTGATGCAGTTTCTGCAAAATATGCTGTTCAGAAAAACGGACCTTTACTGATTTTGACAAAAGCTGATTGCTTAAGTGGCGCCGATTTTTTCAAAATTTGCTATGGGTATGAAGAACCCAAGGGAGAATCTAAGAATTCTTTTCAAACTGACGAGGGCTTTTTAAGAAGTGTTAAGCCTGTGTATAAAAGTTATCCTGGATATGGAGATATTTCTTCCGTTGAATCTTATGGTGATTTGCCCGAGTCTTTGAGAAAAGCTATTTTTGATTTTGAAAATTTTACTGGTGGCAAAGTTGTTTGTGTTTCTGTTGGTGCGGATCGTGATGCTACCATCGTTCGATAATTTTTTTTATCTTCGTTTGAATCTTCTAAAAATAAAGATTGTGGTTTTGGAGCGATAAGAAGGGAAGGTAAAATTGGTCGTCTGATTATCGTTTGAAGGGAGCTGAACGTGGTGGCGCGTTTCTAATTTTTGAAAATGTATAGTGCGCAGATTTTGTTTCTTTTTTGCATGTGGAGCACTTTTTTTTGAACGTGTATGTTTTGCATGCGTCACATTTTTGTATGTTCGCCATTTGAATTATTTGATTGTTATAATTTCTCTCGCCCGCCCTCATTGACCCGATTCTCTAACATGTTTATTCTTTGGGACAAATTATCTTTCTTCGGTTGCAGTATATTCGCAATTTAATTTTTTTGACTTTTTCTCTATTTCTTCGAGGATTTGCGCCATGTCTTTTTTCCCCTGTTTGAAGTCTTCGACAGTAAGGCTTAATTTAAATTTTCCGGCAGTGATATATGTTAAGCTGATGCTTTTATTTTTGAGATTGAAGATTTCTTTTATTTTATTAATGCCATCATCTTCGAGACAGGTGATATCGATTATGTAATTGAGTGAGTGGCTCTTTTTTCTTTTATCGGCTACTTTTTGTATTGCGGCAAGTTTTTCTTCATCGATATACTTAAGGGCTATTTTTTTGTCTTCTCGTATTGCGTCGATGAATTCAGGAAGCGTTTCAAAATCTTTTAGGATTTTTTCTTGTACCTTTTTTGCATTTTCCCCTAGAATTTGATTGAATGCGACAGCTATTGCTTGTTTTTGTTTGAATTTTTGCATTACTTCTTTTTTTTCTTTGGAGTTTACTCGTCGAAGAGACGCATTAATTCGGTTTCCAGAGATTTCTAAGATTTTGCACACAATTGTTTTATTTGGGACGACGAACTGTCTCATGTGTTTGATTCTTCCCGGAGCGATTTCTGAGGAAATAATCGTTGCTTCGCTTCCATCTTCTAATTCGACTGACGTAATGGTGTTTGTGACGTCACGTACTTTTCCGATAACTATGTCTCCTTCTTTCATGGTTCTTCTTATTAAGGGTGATTTTTCTAGAATTATAAGCTTTTCTAATTATTCTATCTTTACAAAACTTCTTCTACTCGAGATCTTATTTTTGCCTTTCCGCTGGAAGGCACTGCGAGGACCGCGTTGCATTCGAGACATCGAACTTTAGTGGATGCTTTTCCAAAAATTGTTTGAGCGTTTTTGCATTTAGAACACTTTACTTTTACAAATTTTCCTTTTGAAGTTTTCATGGAATCTTGGAGAAAAGTTTGGTTTTAAAGTTTTTGGTGATTGTTTTATAGATTCCCTCTTCGCGGTCGCCTTGAATTTCGCGTGTCGCCCACCCGCCCAAGGAGCGAATGAGTTCGCTGAAATAATTTTTAATTTAATATATCTTGTGGATATTTATGGAACCATTTTGCTTTTTCTTGTTTAAGCCCAATTTTTTTGTAAAATTTTTCTGTTTTTGAATCGTCGGCTCCTAAATACCATCTTAATTTTGGGTGTGTTTTTGTACACTTTTTAATTAAATTAGTTCCGATACCTTGTTTCTGGTATCTTGGATTAACTGCTAAACCAAAAATGACTCCATTATACGTCCCATCAGTTATCGCTCTTATTGTTCCAATTAATTGTTTTCCATCCCAAGAAGATATAACTAGTTGAGAAGACCTATAAGTTTTTGATATAGTCTTTCCCCCATCTTTTATGTCATTTTTATCTGTCCAGTTTACAGATTTATATAAATCTAACAATTGTTTTGGAGGTATTTTTCTATTATACTTATAGGATATCTTCATTTTTTCTACGAAATTTTTATTTCTTCGACTTCCAGGACTTGTTTAAGGTTGTCGACGAATTGGTCTTCATGAACTGACTCGATGAAACAACCTGCGGCATATTTATTTCCGCCCACATCTGCTTTTGTATCTGGGTTGCTTTCTTTGAAATTTTGCAGTGCCTTTTCAAGCATTTCTTTTACATCTCTTCCGGTTCTTCCTGCAATTCTTGCAGTGACTTTTGTCTGTTCGCCATTGCTATTTTGCGCCATTCCAACAAGGACTGTTCCGTCTTCGTATTTTGGTGAAGAGGAAATTACTGAGCAAACGGTTCCGATTACGAGCTCTTTTATATGGCTTGTTGCGTTGAGTATTGCAAATCCTTTGCCCGAAATTGTTTCAATTTTTTCTGCAGCTTTGAGACCAGAGATTAGTTCTTGATTATATTTTGTGTAGATTTCGAGTGCCTTCTTTTTGGATTTGGAATTTCCGAGACAATACTCTATTGCTATATCGCTTTTTCCAAGGCGAGAGCATGCACTAATTAAGACTGCTAGCTCTCTTACATCTTCCTTTGTGTTGAAAAAATTGAGAACAAAAATATCTCCGTAAATTTCATTTGCTTTGGTTTGGCATTGTCTTGTTTTTATCGCGGTGCTTAGCTTTCTAATTTCTTCTTCCGTTAGATCGAGGATGTTTTTTTCCTGAGCAATTTGTAGTTCTTCTAGTAGGTGAAGGACTCCGGGTCCGTTTCCCGTTATTCCGGGAATGTATGGTGAAGTAGAATACTCGAGTGTTCTTCTGAGTGGCCTTGTTGCAGGATAGAGTGTGACGCCTTTTTTTATTGTTAGGTTGAGAGAGTCTTCGATTATGATTTTGTTGATTGTCGATCTTGTAGGATCATACTCTGTTGCAATCATGCCAATCATTGCAATATCTGAGAGCGATTGAGCATCCGTTGAGATTTCTTTTGAGAACATATATGCAATTCCTGCGCTTGTGCAGTAATTCTCAAGCGGGTCTTCAAGGTTTGTTGGGTTGAGTACGTGTAGTTTTTCGGGCAGTTTTTCGGTTTTTTGATGATAGAATATGAAGACGTTTTTTTTCGGTTTTTCTTCAAAATAGTTTTTTGGATCAAGTCCGCAAAAAATGAAAACTTCGTTGGTATTTCGGTTGAATTCGTTTTCAATCACCTCTGGAGATAACGTGAGAACCGTCTTGGTTGAAAACTTCTTATCTAATTTTTGAAATGTTTTAACAAGGATTGCAATCGCGCAGATTCCGTCGGTGTTTTGATTTCCAATAATTCTTATGGGTTTTTCTTTTGAAACTTGTAAAAATTCTTGACTCGCCCTTTCCACACTCTTTAACATTCCATGAAAAAAACAGTTTGATTAATAAAGATTTGTGCACACTGAAGAGAGGGAACTTAGTTTTTTTTGGTTTTTTGAACGCCAAAATATTTTCTTGTAATATTGAGCCTTGATTGGGCCTTTTGAAGCTTGTGTTTTGCCTTTCTATCAGGGATATTTGTTTTTACATGTTCTTTTAGTGAGTCAACCTTTTTTTCTGCATTTTCTAAATCTTCATTTACATGGATGTTTAATTCTTCTAAATATGCTTTTAGTTTTTTGCCGAATATTCGTGTTGTAGGGATTCCATACTGATCCCGCAGAATTAACCCGATCTTTGAAGGAGCATTTTTTTTGGCTAGCTCTACTATGATTTCTTTTAATTCTTTTTCTGAAGTTTTAACCCAAGGGGGCTTTTGTAGTTCTTGTTTCATTATATTTTTGGGGAATTTTGTGTTTTAAATGTTTTGGTGAATCAGATTTGTGTTTGATACATGACTATAATAATCCTTTTTAAGTTGAAATATTTGGATATGTAATGTTTGATAAATTTGACGAACATGCAACGCGAGTAATGCATTTGGCCCGAAATCATGTTTACCGATATAACCATGATTGTTTGGGAACGGAACATATTTTATTGGGTCTTGTTGAGGAGGCGTATGAGCAAGATCCTCTTGGAGGATCTGGTT
>CAZNKX010000025.1:0-6806 GCA_964573915.1 Candidatus Woesearchaeota archaeon
ACATAACGACTTCCCTATCTTCGATACCCGCAGCTTTTGCAATCGCACGAATTGCAAGCTGGTGAGAAATCCCCATCTCACGATTATGAAATTCAGCAAACACCTTTCCTTGCAACAAATAAATTATCTCGGGCGTTTCTATAATTTCTCTCAAAAACTCTGCTAAGATGGCCGTCTTCTCGAGTCCTTTCGTAGTAGACTCCAACCGGTGATAAACCTCGCACAATTTCGAATAATCCATATGATAAAACAGAAAAAAGAGTTTATAGGTTTTGTTAAAGAATTTTATTGGCTAGGATTTTTTCCAAAATTTCTCAAGCAATGGGCCCAATATTCCCGATAAGAGGAAAAAAGTAAAAATTCCAATTACTACATGAAGTGTCGGGTGGAGGTTAATATCTGAAATAAGGAAATAGTGAATTATCAATGCTAATCCTGCCATGATGAATCCAAGAGTCATAAAAAATTTGTCATCCTCTTTTTTTGATTTCTTCATTACATTCCAATATAAAAATCTTATTTAAAGTTTTTGCGACTAACCTCAAAGGTAATATTCCTCACCAAACATTTAAATAACACTCTTAATTTCAATCAATCATGGAAATCGATGTAACAGACCAAACATTTCAAACAGAGGTAATTGAAAAATCAAAAACAACTCCCGTTCTAGTGGATTTTTGGGCCGAGTGGTGCGGACCATGCAAAATCTTAAAACCAGTCTTAGAGAGTGTTGTAAAGGATTACGAAGGAAAAGTAATTCTTGCAAAAGTCTCCGTTGAAGAAAGTCCTGAATCTCCCGGAAAATTCGGCGTCATGTCAATTCCTTCGGTAAAACTCTTCAAGGACGGACAAGTCACCGCAGAATTTACCGGAGCAAAACCAGAACGAGATATTCGGGACTTCTTAGATGATAATTTATAGTTCTAGCCAAAAAAAATTTTCTATGACAATTTGAATAAGGATAAGATATAATCCAAGAAAAAAAATCGCCCAGTCAGTATATTGTGTTTGATGAAGAATAATCAGGCCCCCTACAAAAGACCCAGTTCCAAAATTGGAAAGGATTTTAGAAAAGAATTTTTTGTGCTTGATTGTATTAGCAACAGAGATCAGAATAAGAATTATAGCAAGTCCAAGAAGAACCAATAATAGAAGATAAAGAATGGTGATAGGTGCCATAAAAACTCTAGTCTCTAACAATTAATAAATAAACATATCATCAAAAATATATTTCAAAATCTTCATTTCCGCGGAATAATGATCCAACAAAGTAAATAAGCAAAAATTCCCGCACCAACACTAAATAAGGTGAGAATCGCCCAAAGAACTCTGACAAGAACCGGATCTAATTCAAAATAATGTGCAAGACCGCCGCAAACACCGCCAATAACAGAATCTTTCTCACTTGCTCGATACAATCGCTTCACTTCTTTTTTTGCCATAGTAAATAATTAATTTCCTCTTCGTCTGTTTGCCCTGAGGCTTGGTCGAACCTTAGGAGCTTTAACGGGAGAATTTCTCAAACCTCGCGCTTTTTTACCAGCACTAGTTAACCCTCGAAGCGCTCTCTTTTTCGGAGCCTTTACAAATGGCCCGAGTTCTTTATCACTCTTGATCTCAGAAGCAACACGGTCAACTAAAATTACTTCATAAAAATAATGAATACCATCTTTTCCAATCAAATACGAATTCAAAACTTCCATATTCGTATATTTTCGTGCAACTCGCATCTCAGCAATTTCTTTATAATTCAATCGCAAGTTTTTCCGAATGTGAAGACGTTTTGTTCGACGAGCTTTGTTCGGACGAGTTCGTTTATGCCCTCCTCGTTTAAGTCGAATTCGAACAACAACAATTCCTTTCTTCGCCTTATAGCCAAGAGCTCGTGCACGGTCTAATCGAAGCGGTTTATCAACTTTCACAATCGTATTTCCTCGTCTCCATGCAATCATTCGCTCTCGAAGAACTTTCTTATCTGGCTTCTTCCACGCCGCTCGTAAATATTTTGCAATTCCCATGACTCAAGAGAAAGAAATTTGGTTTTTAAAGTTTTGGAAGGGCTTTAGTGAAGAATTTTAAGTATCCGACCAAACATTAATAGTCCTAATCTCTCTCAACCTTCTTCCCATCAACGATAAGGGTGGAGGGACTTCCCTGCAACTTCCCTTCATCGATTACGATATCTACATTTTCCATAATCTCTTGAGGGACTTGAGCAATTGATTGAGCAAATGGCTCTCCCGAAACATTTACAGAAGTGGTAATGAATGGGACATTTGTTTCAAAAACTTCTTTTGAAAAACTGCAATTAGGAATTCCTACTCCTAAGGTATCATTAGAACAAACATGCTCTAAAAAGTGAGGATCCTTCTTTGTCAGAATAACTGTATAAGGGCCTGGCAAGTATTCTGATAAACCAAAATCAACAATTAAATGTTCATGTATCCATGCAAGTGATGGCGCGATAACACTCAACGGTTTTTGACCGTCGCGTTCTTTAAGTTTCTTAATTTTTTCAACAGAACGCTTATTCGTCGCATCACAACCGATTCCATAAATAGTATCTGTTGGATAAATAAATATCTTTCCTGCCTCGATATCTTTTGTATAACTTCCCATAAGAATATACCCTAGAGAGATTATATAAATTTTTTGAGGTAGTTCTTTTGTGAGCGTTTTACTATCCTTATTAATCAAAATTTTTATAAGGACAATTTCACTTAATTTTCTGCTTTGGTCTTTAGATTTTGGGCGGATATTGTATTTCAGGATAGTTTTTATCCTCATTATCTATCGCGGTTATGTCAAAACCTTTTAGTTTTGTTAACAGTCTAATTTGATATTGTAACCATGATTTGAATTCTTCAAACGTTACTTTTTCCTTATTCCACCAAGGTTTCTTTTTGCATCTTTCAAAAACAGTTTTTATGTCTGTGTGTAAGAATAATATTTTGTGTTTAGAGTCGGGAGTTTTTTTTATTAGCCGTTGCGGTAATTCATTTTCAAGATCAATATCTTGTCCTTTAATTAATAAAACTGTATTTTTGTCTTTTATCTTTAAGACTTTATTCAAAATTTCTTTTCTTTTTTCTTCTACGTCTCGAGGAAACAAGTGAGCGAGTATTTCTATACTCTCGCTGATCATAATTATTTTTTTGTTATTCCAACCCATTCTTTTTAGAAAGTCTCTTGGAGGGTTAGTTGTCATTCTTCTAATGAATGTTTCTTTTCCAACAGCGCTACTTCCGTAAACCCATACAATTTCATTAGTCATTAAAATTCTTTAGAGAGACTAATCTTATAATACTTTTGGAAAATGAGCTCGCTGGGATTTGAACCCAGGACCCCCGCCTTATCAGAGCGATGCGCTACCTGACTGCGCCACGAGCTCAGGTTGTCTTGCACCGCAAAGCGATACGCGTTCCTGACTGTGAGCTCTTTGCTCTCAATCCATTTAAATGTTTCCGATTGAGAGTGAAGGGCGAATTGCCCACGAGCTCAGGTAGATATAAACACTAAATTCAATTTATAAAACTAACTAAAACAATTTTTCTGTTTAGGCTTTAACTTCGACAAAAACCTTATCTTTCTTAACAGAATAGCGAGTTACATCAACACTTAATGGAATAAATTTCACATAACAAGAATCTTTTGAATATGCCTTTACTTCAATTCCCGACGCAAGTTTTGTAATCACCACTTCGTTCTTAGAGGCAACACCGGGCGTCATAATTTCATAAACAATAACGTCGCCAAGTCGCTTAACAATCGAGTCTGCCTCAATTCTTTCAAGTCCTATTCTTCTCTGCGCTTCTTCCGCTGTAACACTCGGGTTTTGAACCGCAATCTGAGGGCTTTGAACCTGCGGCTGTTGATTAGGGTTCTTCGTCGAGACTTGTATTCGAAAACCCTTAGGCAATCCATGAGGTCCTTGAAGATTTCCCTCACTCATTTGTTTTTCTAATTGCTTAACAAGGGAGCTAATAATTTTATTCATTCCAAAGGGAAGCTTTAATTCTTCAACAATTTCATTTCCAACATCCCGATTTCCCAAAAGTCCCATATCTTCTCGGCGAGCTTTCTCTTGCAACATAATTCCGCAGTGCGGACAAAAGTCAAAAGTCTTTTTCACTTTCTCATCGCACGCAGGACATTTATCCTTAAACATCAAAAGACAAGGAAAAGAGATTATTTAAACCTAATTACTAAAAAAATTAGTCTCCTAAACATAAGACTCCATATGTTTTACAAAAGTATCGAAATGTCGCAGCTCCTTTGCAATTTCTTTGGCCGGCTTAAATTCCCTGATTAAAAAACCCTTTTTGAATGTACCAACGCTTCTTACTTCACTCAGATGGCTAATTCCAAGAAATCCAACAAGGAATCGAAGAACAGCAGAAACTAAGAAAATTAAAAGAATCGGATTCATAAATTCTAATTCAAGCCAAGCAATTCCAGACCCAATCAAAGCTCCAATAAAAATGCTAAATCCTACGATTAAATTAACATATGTCGTCGCGTAACTTCGTTTTCTCGGTTTTACTGCATCAAGAATATAGTTATCTGTCGCAAGCATATATCCAGAAACGGTAAAGCCTGAAATCATCGAAGGAGCAAAAATGAGAAACAGTTTCACTGCCAAATCATTTTGAATAAATGAAGACAAATACCAAAAAAGAGGGATGAGGAAAAATAAATGGGCACAAATTCTCATTAATCTAATATTTCCAAATTTATCTGATATCTTTCCTTGGAGAGGAAGAAAAAGAATATTAAATAACATTGTTGAAACAACGATTGCAACAAACCAAACATAGGAAAATCCTAAATCTCGAAGCATATAAACGGCATAAAACGGACTCGCAATTCCAAGGGCTATACTCATAAATCCTCTAAAAAGTGCAAACCTTCCAACAGCAGTCTTAGAAATAGATTTCAAAAAATCTCTAAATGAAAAGTAATCTTTTTTTCGAACAGTGATTTTAGGATCATATTGCTTTCGAAATAAATGAACCGTCCAAGAACGAGCTAAGAAAGATATGAAAAATAAGACGGAAAAACCAATGAGAGTATATAATAGTTCGTCTCCTTGAATAATTCCCTTTCTTTTGAAAAATTCTAAAATCAAAGCGCCACTAATAATTGCGATGATGCTCACCGTATAAATGACGCGATTACGGCGAGAAAAATATTTTCCACGTTCATGTTTTCCAACAAGCGAGCCCATCCATGAAAACCATGCAATATGGGCAACACCATTAAGCCCAAAATAAATCCCTACAACGAGGATAAGGGCGGGAACCATATAAGGTACATTAAAATAAAAGAAGACTCCAATGAGGATAATAGGGATCCAGAGAAATGTCTGTAAGGCAATTGAACGAAGAACTATCTTCTTTCGAGAATACTTTTCAATTAATCGCGAAGTCTGCAATTGCAGTAAACTTGGTATCAAGTGCATTATCGCATTAAGAATTCCAATCTGCGTTGCAGTTGCTCGAAGAAGAAGTGCAAACGGCGTAAAATAAGCAGCGCCCATATTCGACGCAATCGAATAATATCCACCCTCTCGAACACTAACTTTCTTAGCTTCTTCTATCTTCTTAGCAACACTCTTTTTAGTTTTTCTAACTCTCATCACAACCTCTCAAAAATATCATATAATGCTAATATAAAAATCTTCTTCTAAACAATCCATTGCTAACCTCTCGAAAGCAAATAACCAACACATTAATAAAGAAAATATAATTATCTAAATCATGGAAAACATTGCAATAATCGAATACGAAAATTTCTCAAAACTAGACATGAGAGTAGCAGAAATTCAAACGGTTGAAAATATTGAGGGCGCAGACAAACTCTACAAATTAGAAGTAAGTATTGGCGAAGATGTTCGAACAATCTGTGCCGGAATCAAAGAATATTATTCGCACGACGAACTCCTTGGCAAGAAAATAATTGTCTTGACAAACTTAAAACCTCGAAAGCTCAAGGGAATAGAATCTCAAGGTATGCTTCTCGCAGCTTCGAACAGCGACCACACAAAAATTTCTTTAATCACTCCTGATCAAGATATTGATGTAGGCAGCAGTGTTAGTTAAAAAACCGCACTCTCCAATTCTCGCGCTACAGCGCCCCTTAAATCTTCAAAACGCTGGTCCCCCTTATTAAGTCCGTCATTTAAAAATTGCTCTTTAGAAATCCAAAAATATGCAACTGGAACGGTAGCAGAAGCACCTTCACTTTCCCTATATGGTGTAGCATTCCTCGTCTCTCCAAGAAAATACGCATTAGCTTTCACAATTCCGTCCCTGGATGCTTCAAGCATTGCAGGAATATCCCATTCATCGGCAACTGAAAACGAATCATATCCTAAAATCAATCGAGCTTGAGTTTCACTAACAAAAGGACTTTCACCACGGACCCAACTATCTTCAATTCTATATTTTGTTCCCTCTCGCAATCTATCTGGATCAAGTTGGTGAACCTCGAGGAATCCAACTCCACAAAATCCTGGTTTCCATGCACTCTCACCGTTTGATAGATAGAGAGTATTTCCACTACCTTTATGAAAATCTAATCGTCTTTTAACCAACCCATTTATATTCTCTAAAGTCGAAATCTCCAAAACCATCACAAAAAATAAACACTCACCTTTAAATTAATTTAGGTAATAAAATAGGTTATGTGATAAATATAACTTTTTAGTTCTTAATTAATTAAAACCCTAAACTCCTACCGTCCAAAAATTCTCAAAAGAAACCCGCGCCCCTCACTAACTTCTTCACCATTAACTTTTCGCGCAA
>CAZNKX010000026.1:0-4421 GCA_964573915.1 Candidatus Woesearchaeota archaeon
AGTAATTTCAATTGTTTCCAAAAACCTTCTGAACGCCCTTATTTATTAGACTCTTTTCAAAATTACTAAATATCAGGATTGGTTTTTTAACATTCACATGAGAACCGGCATAACTTATCGTCGCACTGCCACCTCCAAGAACAAAAGGGGATTGATAAGGCTCAGCCACAAAATTATCAAAAAAAATCCCAAATGTAATAAATGACGCTAAAAAAGTAATAATCACGATAAAAATAATCTCTTGAGAATTCAACTTCCTATTCAAATTAATATCACCTAATCCGCCCATAACAAACTAATAAATTAAAAGTATTTAATTGTTTTGAAATAATCAAATTACCTAATCATCCCATTAATAACCCACGTAGCAGCAATTGCAAATAAAGCAGACACGACCCCAACGACAATCCATGAAGAAGATCCACTAACAGCGCCGAGAGCTCCACCAATCGCAGCAGAAATTCCAGCAATTAAAAACCGCTTATTTTTTTGATTCATAACTCAAGAAATAAAAAGGACTATAAAAATCTTATGACGCGAGCAATCTCCCAAGTTCTTTAGTATCAAAAATGCCGGTTCTGTTTGCTATCTCGACGTATTCTTCTGTTTTTCTTCTCTTCTCATAATAGACTTGATCAACCCTATCAGTATCATCGTAAGCGAATGCCCCTTGAAAAAGAATATCATTTCCATGCCATCTTGCACGTTCTATTTGGGTTGTATGCACCGCTTCATGTTTTGCAAAATGATGTTCAAATTTTTCACTCTCCGTATGCCTTATTACGAGTACATAGTGCGTTGCCATATAGTAAAAATAAATAAGAAGCTGTTTATTATTTCAACTCAACTCCAAGTTCTTTCAAACGATCCATATGTGCTTTCAAAATAACCTCAACATTTGAGACCATTTTCACAAGCTCATTCCTTTCAGCCACAAGCGTATTAATCGAACCCTTATGAAATCCAATTTCTTCTTCGGCAGACATCTTTGAAGAAGCCTCCTCAACTGGCGCCGCAGGAACTTCTTTTGTCGCAGAATTAACCGCCTTCTCTAAATCTTTTGCATCCATGAGCCTACAATTTGTGTTTTGTTAATAAATGTTTGCATTCAAGAGTTATGGCCTATAAGTTACTTGTAGTGTCACTTTTTCTACTGCTGCATAATTTACGAGATTATCTGCTCCATTTGGCGGTACAATATCATTTCCGTCGTGATTTGTTCTCATACACAATGTTGTGTAGCTTATTTTGTCTATTACGTTTGGATTAGTAATTTCGAATTCGTTAAATCCTGGCGTGAGTGATTCGACACTTTTGCTTGCAAGTAATTCTCCTACAGAAGGGTTTATTTGAGGACATTTTGCAAAGTCTGTTCCTGCAAGTGTTGTTTCGATTTCTTGTTTACTTTCGTATAGTTGTACATCAAAGTTTTCTCCTGTCGTGTAGAGTATTGGTAACAGAAATTTTGATGAAGTTATTTCCGCTCCATCGGGTATGTCGCTTGTATCAAATGAGGTAAATCCTCGTTCAATAAAGTAGAGATTATTCAAGTTTCTTGTGGTTACTGTTTTTCCGAATGCAGGAAAGGTTACCCACCCGTCCGAATCATCGTGTGCACTATCCCATGTTGAATGTCCTAAACTTCCAATGTATCCTTCTAGCACATCTTGGTAAGTTGCAGTACATGTCCCATCATTGTTATTTACATGTCCCGGCTCACATGAATAACTTGAGGAGGTAGGATTTATATTCGTGTAATCTCGTATGGCATATCTTCCTGTTCTTTGATTATCATGGTGAAATGTTGGCCAGGGTGAGTTCGCTAAGATTTTTTCGTTTATCTCCCATGCGTAAATGCTTGCTCGCCCGCTACTATAAAATTCTGCTGAGCTTGCTATTAGTTCGAATGTTCCGTCATTGTCTAAGTCTGCTATTTGTGGAGGGTAATGTGTGTCTCTCTCGGTTGGTTTTCCTGACCATTCAAGTGAGTTTCCTAACTCGTCAAATCCTTTGACCGTCGGAGAGTAAAGATCATTATTTAAAAAAAATCCAGGAGAAAGTGCTGAGTTTAATATCAGTTTGTTGTTTGATTCATCGGCGTAAACTACGGGTCCAATATTATCATTTCCAAATTGTACTGGCCACTGTTCTTGAAAGTCTCCTTCATATTCTGTTCCGTCATAGTGAAATACATGCATAGTGTTAGTATCTGCAAAAGCATAGGGTTGTCCTCCAACTACTACTTCTAAATAATTGTCTTCATCTATATCAAAGAGCGCGGGTGATGAAATAACAATATTGTTATCATAAGTTGGCCATCCAGGAAGTGTATTTCCTGCTCTATCAAGTGCGTACAAGGTTTTTTCTATTGGTCCAGCTGAACCAAAATCAGTTATCACTGATAGCACTATGTCTTCTTCTCCATCTAAGTTTAGGTCTCCGACAGCAGGTGATGAGTAAACGCCAGGATAAGGTATTTCAACAGGCCATCCAGAAACGTAGCTTCCATCATAATTAAAAACATATACGAGTCCATCGTTTCCATTAGTAGGATCGTAATCGCAGCTATTTGTTGGGTCGTCTCGACTATAACTTACTACTATTTCTAGGTCTTCATCAGCATCAAAGTTTCCGACTGCAGGTGTTCCGTCAAATTGGGGATGTGCGAGAAGTGAAACGCCGTGACAGATTCCAAATCCCCATCCAAGAGATATTGGTTGTCCTGAGAGTAGCGTCCCGTCTGTTTCTAAAACGTGGAGTTTATTGTGAAACTTTGCTATGAGTTCTACTTCATTATCATTATCTACATCTGCCCCTACAATTGGTGCCCCTCCGTCTCGACGGAAATAATAAAAATCAAATCCATCTAAATCATGATACCTATGGGGAAATCCTTGCACCATCGTCCCGTCTTTTTCGTACGCATGAATTTCGAATCTGCGATAATTATTTGGATTTGGTGCTTGAGGGTCTGCAACACAGATGTCTGATGAGAATTGTTTAAACACAGTTATAGGAAATACTATTTCTTCTTCTCCATCGCTGTCTACATCAATTCCGCTTATAGGCCCTTGGGGATAAAACACACATCCCTCTGGGTATCCAGTTGCTATGGGAAAATTGGGTAGCAGTTGTCCTTGTGGTGAGAATCCGTAGAGCTCTCCTTGTTCATGAGGGTAGTTGGGCTCACTAACCCAAAGATGTGCATAAATATTGCTTGTCCCATCAGTATTTTTTATGATGAGTGGATCGACAATAGAATAATAATTTGGGAGAGGATCTTTTGGAATTCTTATAGGATATCCATCTTTCAAGTCAGGGTCAAGGTAAACGGTTGTTTCTTCTTGTTGCTGCCCATTTTGTCCGTGTGCAGTTACTCGTATCTTATACCATCCTTCCTGTTCTGGAGTGAGTGAAGAATCAAACACTGCAAATTCACCCTCCGTAATAATTGTTTGTCCCCCCTGACTTAGGGTGATTCCTGCTATTGACCACACGTTTGTGTCTTCAAATGACCACTCAACGGTGTAGTGTGTGAAGTCGGGTATATATACTGATCCCTCAAGTGAGATTACTGCCCCGTGTTTTTGCATTGTTTCTGTTAGTTGATTAATGTGAAGGTTATTAACCGAGAATATTTGTGTGTCTGCAGTTACTAACTCATCAGCCGATGTTGTGAGGCGTAAGCTATATGGACCATCAAGTAAATCCGAAGTTTGGATAGTTCCTAGCATTCCTCCCTGCACTGCTTGCGAACCAATAGAAACTATTTCCCAGTTTGTCGGTACCGTCCCTTCTCCTAATTCTAGCGTATAGCCTTTACTGTTCCCTCCGATTGCAAAAGAGGATCCACTAACTGTTAGAGTAAAAGTGTTTGTTTGTTCTATTGATTCTATCACTGCTATAGGTATTGCATTTCCACTTTGAACACTTTGTACTGCAGTGTGGGCATTTATTCTTCCAGAGCCCACATCAAAAGGCGTGGTAAGTGAGTCTGTGCTGCTCACGAGAAGTGCTTTCATTTCAAATGGCGTGAATGTTGGGTTGAGCGATAGTACAAGTCCTGCAACTCCTGCTACGTGTGGTGTTGCCATGCTTGTTCCAGGGCAGTAAGTGTATAAGCCGTTTTCTAAATTTGGAATTGTTGAACAGGAACCTGCATTGTTTAATGGTGCTCCGACAAACACTGTTGATAAAACATCTACCCCAGGTGCTGCGAGGTCTGTTGTTGATCCCCAGTTTGAAAAATCTGCTTTTTCGTCGTTTTGGTCGAGCGCAGCAACTGATAGAGTGCTCGGAATATTTCCTGGAGGTGTTTGTCCTGAGCCGCTATATTCGTTCCCTGCTGCTGCAATTGAGAGCATTCCTTGTGCTTCTGCGTAGTTGAATGCAGTTGTCATTTCCGGTATGCTTCCGCAGTT
>CAZNKX010000026.1:4521-6476 GCA_964573915.1 Candidatus Woesearchaeota archaeon
GTTCCATATGCAAAATTATATCCGTATACGTCATCAATATATCCATTCAAATCATCATCCATTAAATTTCCAGGTATTTCCCCGGGGTTCGTCCACATATTGTTTATGAGGTCGGGATGATTATAATTTACTCCAGAGTCTATCACTCCAATAGTAATAAATGGTGCTCCTTGTGTTACATCCCACGCCGCTGACGCATCAATATCTGCATCAACTACCCCTCCAAGTTGCGCCGTATTTTCCATTCCCCATAATTGGCTGTAATATGCGTCGTTCGGTGTGAGCATTGTTTTCATAATATAGTTGTATTGTACTTGATATCCTTCTTGTTCAAATCGTTCAAAGAATTCTGCTGCGTTACTTCCTCTGATTACGAATAAATTGTTTGCTGGACTTCCTTCATGATATTTTGGAAGCACTTTTCTAAGTCGCACATCACCACTACTCTCAAGAAACTCTACAAATAAATTATCTAGCCTCAAGTCTCCAGAGCTATATCCCTCAAGCAAAACCTCTCGAGTAGGATACAGTCCATGAGAATTTTTTTCAAACCCATTAAGACTTATTCCTTCGGGAAAAGAGATCAATAACGAATGAGAATCATACACTAGATCATTAGAACTATAAAATCCTTTTTCAGGAGAAACCTCAATAACTTCCGCACCACGACGAGGAGATAGACTAACGTCACTGGAAATGTTTTGGAGCAAAACGCCAATAAGAATTAAAACAATAAATACAACCACGGCAAGAGAGATAATGCTCCGACAAGAAAATAAATTACTAGACAAACCACTATATGCTTTTTGCCCCTTTTTCATAAGCAACAACGACAAACGAGTTATTTAAATTTTTATGTTGCTAAACATATCCAAGCGAGAGCTCATCAAAAGTAGTCATGCCCATTATTTCTAAAACAACATCTCCAAACATCAAAACCTATAAAAACTACTCCCGCCAACAAACCAATATGCAAAGAACACTCATAAAAGACGCGCTTCAAAAAAAGAAAAACACAAAAGTCCTTCTCAAGGGTTGGATTCACGATGCAAGAGATTTAAAAAAAGTACGTTTTATCGTACTAAAGGACAAGTCAGGAAGAATCCAAATCACCGGAGTTAATGGAAAAACGCCGAAAAAAGTTTTTGAGCAAATGACTTCATTCACACGAGAATCTGCTATCGAAGTCATAGGAACAATAAAAGATTCAAAACAAGCAAAATCAGGAAAAGAATTACTTCCAGATTCAATCACAGTAATTGCAAAAGCGGATGAACCTCTTCCAGTCGACGCTTCTGATTACTCTAAATCAGATTTATCAAACAGACTAGATAACAGATTCCTCGATTTACATTCAAAAAAGGCACAAAGCATATTTAGAGTACAATCAACAATCATGCAAGCATTCAGAGAATTCATGATAAAAAACGATGCACTCGAAGCAATTTTTCCAGCAATTATCGGAGCAAGTAGCGAAGGCGGAACAGATGTTTTCGAAATTAAATATTTTGAAAAATCAGCGTACTTATCACAAAGCTGTCAACTCTACAAGCAAATGCTCGCATGTTCAATGGAAAAAGTGTTCGCAATTTTTACTGCCTGGAGAGCAGAAAAACACAACACCTTGCGTCACCTAAATGAATCTCGGCAATTAGATTATGAAGAAGCATTTGCCGACGATAAAACAGTTATGAAGATTTTAGGAGAATGTATGCAATACATGGTTCAAGAAATTTTAAATAAAAATTCAGAAGAGCTCGACTTCCTAAAAGTCAAATTAAAGATCCCTGAAATAAAATACATGACATTTGAAGAAGTAACAAAATTGATGAAAAAAGAAAAAATCAAAATTCCAGAACATGATTTACCAGGAGATGCAGAAAAAAAATTAGGAGATCTCTTTCCAGACACAATTGTTTTTGTAACTGACTGGCCAATTAAAGGAAAGCCATTCT
>CAZNKX010000027.1:0-6379 GCA_964573915.1 Candidatus Woesearchaeota archaeon
GTTGATGAGATTTTTGATGAAGCGACCGCCGAAGTATATGGTCTTACTAAAGATCAAGTCGTTGTTATGATTCACTGTGGTTCTCGAGGGCTAGGACATCAAGTCGCAACAGATTATATTAATTTGATGCGCGAAGAATATGGTTCACCTAATTTTGATAAGGAGCTTGTACATGCTCCTATTAGTTCTCCACTTGGAAAAAAATATTATTCTGCCATGGCTGCTGCTGCAAATTTTGCGTTTGCAAATAAGCAGCTCATTACGCACTATGTTCGTGAAGATTTGAAGCAGTTTTTTTCACATTTTGAAGCGGAAGTTGTATATGATATTTGCCATAATATTGCTAAGTTTGAAAAACATACCGTTGATGGTGAAAAAAGAGAAGTTTTTGTTATGAGAAAAGGAGCTACTCGTTCGTTTGGCCCTGATAGGGAAGAAATTCCGAAGAAATATTCAAAAACTGGACAGCCGGTTTTTATTCCTGGAAGTATGGGAACTGCAAGCTATGTCTTGGCAGGAACTTCGAAGGCGGAGGAGCTCTCAATGGGGAGTACCGCCCATGGTGCTGGACGGATAAAAAGTCGAACGCAGATGCGAGAAGAACTCGATTATGAAACTGCAAAAGCAAATATGGAAGCGAGAGGAATTTATGTTGAATCAGGCAGTCATCGGGGAATGATTGAAGAGTCTCCTGAATCGTATAAAGATATTGAGGAAGTTGTTCGGGTCAGTGATGGTGTTGGGATTGGGAGAAAAGTAGCTCGGTTGATGCCACTATTAGTCGTTATCGGGTAATTTTTATTTTTTAGAACGTTTCTTTTTTGGTTTTTTCTTTGACGCTTCTTTTTCATGTATCTTGGTTCTTCTGAGCAAGGCGATTATTAGTGCTAATGCGGAAATTATTATAATTATTGCAAAAATCCAGATTGGAGTTCTTGCTGTTGAAGTTTTGTTATTTTCTGGAGAACTTGTCAATTTTTGAAACATTATTTTTGCTGAGAATTCAGTTTCTTCGTTGGCTGTGCTACTTGTTGTGCTAATTAGAGTGAATGCGATGTCGCTTGTCTCTTCGTTATCAAGGTTAATCGTTGATTTTTTTCCTTTTGCTGTTGTGACATATATTTTTGTTTTTTCAAAAATGACTGTGATTGTTCCTTCTGTGACCTTATCTACGATTATGGAAAATTCCTCATTTTCGTTTTTGAGTAAAATTGTGTCGCCTTCCTTAACTGTGATCTGGCTTGGGTTTTCTGTATCTAGATTAGCATTTATTGTCTGTGCGGAGACTGTTGCAATGGAAGTCATTAAAAAAATTGTTATCACAAGAATTATTTTTTCATACATTTTCTGATACCTCTTCTTCTGGCGTTAGAGAGATTTATATATATTTCGTCGAGCATGGAAGAGGCGGTTGTAGCACAAGCTTTTTGTGAAAAAGATTTATAAAGTTTAGAATGCATTTAATTTGGAAAATGAGGTCGGAATATAAGGGTTTTGGTATTGTCTTAGGTGCCTTGGTGCTTCTCGTCTATTCACTTACTGGTGTGTTTGCTTCGAACACTATCGTTTCTGAGTTTTTAGTTGACGGGTGCATTCAAGGGGAGATTAATTTGGCTGTCGGAGATTGTTCTCGAGAAGGAGATTATTATTGTAACGGTCCAGGCGATATACAGAATACGATTACTGTTGAAGATGCTTGTGATTTTGGAGATCCTGATGATGATAACTACACTCAAGGCATTGGAATTCCTCAGTGTTGTCCTTCGGGATATCTTTGTGATGAAAATAATAATATGAAATGCGGTCAACGATTGCTCGCTTGCTCTGGTTATACTGGGAATGGAGATACGGCTACTAATAGTCTGCCTTGTGCGAATAATGGTTGTTTTTGGATTGAAGATTCTCCTCCAAATGGGTTTTGTGGCGATAGCCCCATAGATTTTAGTTGTAGCGCATATAAAACTCAAACTACTTGTGAGGAAGATGTGTCAAATCTTGGAAGGGTTGGGTTTGGAACAAATGTTTCTGGAGAATATTTTATTGATAGCAATGGAGAAGGATTTGTTGCGCCGAGGGGGTTGTTTGGATGCGTATGGGACTCGACTGAGAATCAGTGTGAATTAACTTATGATGTGACTGTTGACATTGCAGATTCTTCAACGCTTGGGAATCCTGATGCAGAATTTACTTGTTATAAAAATTTTAGTGCTGGTTTTTGTAATGAAGGAAGTCAGACTATTGATTGGAATGCGACGTGGTCATCGTCTTCAGGGTATGTAGATACTTTCGGATTGGTTGCCGCCTCTGAATGCACCTCGGGAACAAATATAAGAAGTTGTGGAGATCCCGTTATTAAGCTTCCCGGTTTTAGCTTCTTTGCTTTGTTTGCGTCAATTGCAATTCTTTGTCTCTTTTATTTTTTGAGACGGGATGATTGAGTAAATTTATCTATAGTTTATTTTGAGTGAGAATAATTTTATAAAGATAAAAATCTATTTGGTTTTATGAAAAGGTTGGTGATGTTTGGACTATTGTCTCTTGTAGCTATCGGTTTTGTTGCAGCTTCTTTTAGCGTTACAGATTATTCTTTTGGAGGAAGTTTTTCTCCTTACGAAAATATTACCGGGTCTTTGAATATTTCAATTAATTCAGAGAATTTTTTCTCAAAGATTACGTCGAGTGATAATGATGAAATTCTTCTTGGGACTTTTTTGGATTCTAACTTTGCAGACTATAGTTGTTTTCCACAGGACTGTTCGCAAAATTATGATTCTAGTTCTCCTGAAACTGCGAAGACTGTTGTGATGACCGAGGACGAGAGTTCTTATATTGGATTTGTACTTGATGGTGCGTCTGTTAGCGTGAATAGTTTTAGCTTTGCAATGTCGAGTGATTTTGTTCAGAGTTTAGAAATTCCTCTTTCTCTTACATTTTTTGAGGAAGAAGTTTGGGAATTTACGACTTTTTCAAATGATTATTCTCCCAAAAATTATGGGTGCTATAATCCTTCAAGCGGGGCGGCAGGCCATTTGATTCAGAGTTCAGAATATTGCGAGGTTATTGAAATTCCTGTGACAAGCTCCATTCAAATGGGCGCGATTGTTGATTTGAATGGGGAAACGAGAGATCTTACGATGACCTTATATCCTGGCGAAGTCGGATTTGAAATTGATAGCTGTATTTTTAATCCTTCTATTGACGCGGCAGGATGCAGTATTGATGCGCCTGCTGGGACCACCTTTAATGAAGGAACGTATCATGTTTGTGTTAGTGCCGCAGTTCCTACTAACTATAAAATTTTTGAAGAGACCTTTGGTGAGAATTGCGGATTTGTTTTGGCAAATGGGCCGGAGAATAGTGTCCTCGATTATGGGATTTTTGCCCAGTCAGCATATTATGAGGGCGCGGCAGGTTTTTTAGATTCTTCTGGTCTTGACTTTGATTCACTTGTCCTTCGTGCAGATAATTATGTTGAGAATCGGTACAATAGGGATTGTTCAAATTCTTGTGTTTTGCCGCTTAAGCTTGAAGGTGTTTCTCAGAATTTTGTTATGGACTCTATTAGTGTTGGTTATTCTGAGGCTGGAGGCGACATTGTTTTAGATGCTGTTTCTGATTTGGATATAACGCCTGCCATCGTTGACTTTGAAGGAACTCTTGATTTGTCCAAGACCGGATTTAAAATTGGCGAGACCGGAAATTATTCTCTTTATTTAGATGGTGAAAAACTTTTGGAAGAGCATGTAACACTACTTTCCGTTCCTTTTGTGAATTCTCTTAGTCCGTTGAATGTGCCTGCGGGAATCGGGGTTTTATTCACTGCTCAGGTTTCTTATGATGGAAATGATACAGTTGATTATCTTTGGAATTTTGGAGACGGCACGACTTTTGTTTCTGCAAATGATTCTGTTGTGCATACGTATGATGCCATAAAAAATTACACTGTTGAAGTGACCGCTCGAACGAATGGGAATTTAGAATCTTCTTCATCTTTTGTCATCGATGCGATTAGTCCTGAAATGGCAGTTAACGCGACACTTTTTGAGAAAAATAATTCTCTTGCTAGTCTTTCTGGTGAACTTGATTTGCTCGATTCTTGGATTGGGCCCAAACTTCGTAGCGATTTAGATTATGATTCTTTTGTAACTCAACTCAATTCTCTTGAATCTCTCTTTGGAAATTATAGTTCTGAGGCAGAATTAATTGGTCTTGCCAAGGATGTGTATGGCTTGGATGTTCCGGCAAGTATTGAATTAGGACTTAATTTTGATAATGAATTGACAACAAATATTGACTCTCTTAATCCTTTTGCCGTTGCTGAAATTGAAAATTTTGATTTACAAAATGCTCGGGATTATAGTGAGGCCATCCTTAATTGGCAACAGGCAAATATTAATTCCAAAATTTCTCAAACAGATTATGTTGTTACGTCTTCTTCTGGAACTCAAGAAGTCGTTGCTAGCTCTTATGTTCTTGATGTAACCTCTCTGGATGAGAGTTCTGGCTATATTGTAATTGGCCCTTTGGGTACCCATGTTCAATTTAAGGAAACAGATTATACAAAAACGAGTGACGGGTCTTATGTATTTGATCTTGAGGGTCGTGAGCAAAAAATAATTGAGATATATTCTTCTAGTGAAGAAGCTGTGGTTGCCTTTGTTTCTCCTGAGCTGAGTAGTCTTGTTATTGGAAGTGTTGTTGACGAAACGTGTAATTTTAATAATGTTTGCGAGAGTGAAAAGGGAGAGAATTCGAAGACTTGCCGAAGTGATTGTGCGCCGACTGAAGAAATTGTCTTCTTTTCTATTGCGGCCCTTTTATTTGTGCTCTTGTTGTACATTCTTCTTGCCTGGTGGTATGAGAGAAACTATGAGAATCATTTGTTTAAGGATCGACGACAATTATATAATCTTTTGATGTTTGTGACTAATGCTCGTTCGAATAATATTGGTGAGCGCAAAATTGTTGCCGCTCTTAAGAAGCAGGGATGGTCTAAAGAGCGAATCGCGTACGTTTTGAGAAAGTCTCTTGGAAAGCGAACGGGTCTGCCACAAATCTTTTTGGTCACGTGGATCGTTTTGTATTTTAGAAAACGAAAGGCTCGAAAGCTACTTCATCAAACTCAAAAGCTTACTGTTCCAAGTAAACCTGCTTCCTCTCAGCAGTTTGCTCCGTCTCTAAATTCCGCCGGACAGTCTTCTCGATCTGTTTCACGTAGGCCTCATTCTCCTCCTCAGAGAGGCTCCAAAAAATTCCCTGAAAAGGATTCTGGTGCTACTCAAGATGCACAAAAAGATGGGCAAAACATTAATAAATCGGAATAGTTTTTTGAAGGGATGATAACTATAATTAGAAATTTTGCTCGGAGACTTTTTTCGGGTGTTTTCAAGAAGAAAGGGGAGATTCGGCTCGGATTTTATGGCTCGCCTAATGCGGGGAAGACGAGTCTTGCGAATCGAATTTGCCAGGATTGGTTGGGCGAAGACTTAGGAAGTGTATCTCGAGTTCCTCATGAGACGCGGGAAGTGCAGGTTAAGGAAAAAGTTGTTATGGAGCGCGATGGGAAAAAAATTGAATTTAAGTTAGTTGATACGCCAGGGATTGCAACAAAAATTGATTTTGAGGATTTTTTAAAATTTGGCATGAATCGTAAGCAGGCACAGACAAGAGCAAAAGAGGCCACACAAGGAATTATTGATTCAATTAAGTGGCTTGATGATATGGATGCGGTGATTGTGTTAATTGACTCGACGGTGAATCCGTATTCTCAAGTAAATATTACAATTATTGGAAATTTGGTCGCGCGTAAGATTCCAGTCTTGATTGTTGCAAATAAGATAGATTTAAAAAAATCTGATATTAAGAAAGTAGAAGGGGCGTTTCCTGAATATGATGTTGTGGGAATTTCTGCTAAGAGTGGAAAAAATATAGAAGAGTTTTATGAAGAACTTTTCAAGTTAGTAAAAAAAGCGAAGTGATAATGGCGAAAAAAAAGGTGAGAAAAAAGCAGACGAAGAAAAAAGACGATTTGACAATTCATTTCATGCCGTATTCTGAGATTGCACATGAAGACATCTTGGGCCGAATTAAAAAGATTATGGGAATTATTTTACAGAACAAGATAATCATTTTACAGGGAAGATTAAAGCCAGAAGAAGAAACGCGTTTAATTGAGAATTCTATGACGCTGATTGGAAATATTCCTGGATTTGCGGGAATTGAGATTGCGGCGATTTCTGGTGAGAACGAACACAAAACGGTTTTTAATCGATTGCGTCATAACATTGCGCGAATTTTAGTTGGTGAAAAAGATGCGATTACGATTATTGGTCCTGCAACAGTTGTCAAAGAGATTACGAGAAATCCGAAGAAGATTGAG
>CAZNKX010000028.1:0-1300 GCA_964573915.1 Candidatus Woesearchaeota archaeon
AAAAAGTATTTCTAAGAGAGTAAAGACTACAAGAAGTATCATCCAAAAATAAATACTCCGAGCAAGGATTTGTTGAATTTTGCCTCCCAGAATTTTTGCAGGTATGCATCTTCTGAATTTTAGTCTCATATTGCACCGCGGGATCTCCAATCCTCCATGACCCAAAAGCAATTTCCTTTAGCATTTGCTCAGCAGAAATTTTTTTATTTGGAAGATTATCATGGACGTTAAAAGTCTGTATTTCTCTTCCTAACTCAAAACTCTCAAAAAATTCGTCATCAAGCCTCACAGACAAATTAGTATTTTGAAACGCAACTGTAGTATATGCATCACCATCCATGCCAGAACTAAACCCATTCTGCATCAACAAAAGAGCTTTTTTATCCTCGAGGACCTTGGAGCGTATAAACTCCAAAACATCAGGATGATTATATCTCATAGTAGTCATCCGTGCGGCCCTTCGAGTTTTTCCTCCAGATTTTATTGCGCTCGCAACGGCATCGTAGATCTTAAAAAAACTCATGGGACCAGAGGACTTTCCTCCACCAGAAAGTTTTTCATTACTGCCCCTAAGCTTACCAATATCCTGACCAATTCCAGAACCAGAAGAAAAAATGGCAATTTCATCTACAACATGTTTTGCAATACTCGATAAATTGTCATTCGGCCCCTTAATAAAACAGGCATGCAACTGAGGATGAATATACTCCCCATTGGTAACTTTCTTAATCTCTCCCGTTTCTGGATCCTTCCAATAATTTATTCCAGGACTGCCCTCAACACCATAAGAATTATATAATCCAGAATTAAATTGGGTGGGAGAATTAAACGCCCCCACCCCATTTATCTCAAGAAAATAAAGTTCATTTCTAAAATTCTCTCGGTCTTCCTCCGTCTTAAAATACCCAAGCTTCCAACCCTCATCGGTGAAAAAATCGGCTACCCGTTTATTGAGGTGCTTCAAAGAATATTCATACTCCGACCCAATAACTGAATGCAACTTTTCTCTCCACTCTTTTTTTAAGGGCTTAAAAAAATATTTTTGTGCTACAATGCTCGCGGAAGTCTCATCCATCCACTCCGGAATTTCAGCACCCTTTAATTCAAAGATCGTCTTGCCACTTGAAAAATCTTTTATAATCAAATCTTTCGTGTAATAATCTACGGAATCAAAAGGATTCTCACCTTCGTTCGTAAAATATCGTGAAATCTGCAGCCCCTCTTTTTTAACAAACCTTTTATGAAAAACCCTTCCAACATCTAGTCTATCAAGGTACTTTTTTTCATTAAAAGTATAAAC
>CAZNKX010000028.1:1400-6338 GCA_964573915.1 Candidatus Woesearchaeota archaeon
TTTTTTTACAAACCATTCTCACTTCAAGCCCCTCAGCTCATCTCTAAAATCATTAATATCTGCAAAATCACGGTATACTGAAGCAAACCTCACATACGCAACCTTATCTACTTTTTTTAATTCTGACATTATGATTTCTCCTATTTTCGAACTTTTGATATCCTTATCTTTTGCAACCCGATACACCCGAGCAACAATATTTGAGATTATTTTTTCAATCTCTCCAGTTCCAAAGGGTCGTTTCTCCAAACTTTTACAGACCCCTTTGAACAGTTTGTCTCGATCAAACGCTTCTCGCTTACCGTCCTTCTTGAGAACATTGAGATCAAGCTCAACCCGTTCATACGTCGTAAACCGTTTACCACACTTCAAACATTCGCGCCTCCTACGAGTAATCTCATTACTATCTCGTTTGTCGGTAACTTTCGTGCCACCACTGCTGCAATAAGGACAAAGCATTTTGTTTCTTTTTTACAAAGTACAAGATATTGTGTCTTGTACCATAATTTACCACAATTTATTGTGGTGCAACGTCCTACAAATCATTTCCCTATTTAAAGATTTTGATACTTTTTGGAAACGTTACTTCAAAATTACAAAAGATTTATGTGTAAAACTAATTTTCTAAGCGACTATCTGGGCGAACATCTCCAGAGAAAATGCCACCAAGAGGAAACAGGCGATAAAGATGTTTATGCACGGGAGAATCAACAACATGAACTTTAGTCTCAATAGAATTCTGGTTTCGAACTGCCTCAACCTTCATAAGAGGATAAGGCTGGGGAGCAGCATAGTAAGGAAAACCTCCAACCATCCCAGAAATTTCTAAAACTTTTATCCCTCCTCCGCTCAAAAATCCTGAGTGAATTCTATGGGTCCCATCATTAATTAACAGATGCTCTCCTCCACGAACAAGCGAAGGATCCATTTCAAAAATCTCTCGATTAATTCCCTTACCTGAAGATTTCAAAAAAGCCGTGACTTTCTCCCCTAAAAGAGGTTCATAATCATAATGCATCGAAGAGGTAAGAGGAATAGAAACCCTCTCAACAATCGGAGGAATCATCGTCCACCGGGTAACAGTTCCATCCGCGGCAGTAGCATCAAAATCATATGCCGCATCCAATCGATAAATATCAACACCCTCTCCCATAAAAAGAGCATGTAACTGAGAGATCCTATCTAACTTATCTCTGTAAACTCTTGGTTGAGGTGTACTCAGCCGTTCAGGAATTTGCGGGGAAGAAAGATACAACGGCTTAAACGAAGCAGATTCGTAAATCTTCACATCTTCAAATCCCCTCAGTCCAACTCTCCGTAGTCGGTTAAATAATGTGTCTCCTTCTCCATCAAAAGGAACCCGTTTCAAAATAGTAATTTTAACACAACTCTCACTCATAGCAACAAACCTCTCAAATCTTCAATTTTTTCAATTAAGTAATCGGCAGAACCTTTCGATCCGCCAACCTTAACAGTTTTCATTCCAAGAGCTTGTGCGGGAACAATATCTGAACCTTCTCTATCGCCCACATAAACATGCCACTCCCCCGTAGAATAGCCCATCACTTCTAAGGCATTTTGAAACGCCGTGCCATCAACTTTCAAAAATCCCGGAGGATTATCACTAAAAAACCTAAAATCAAAAAAATTCGGGTTAATTCCGATCCGCTCAAGTTTAGAAAGAGCCAGGTCTTTTGGCCCGGAAGTGATTAAGTAAGTCCTATAAGTTCTGTGTATTTCCTCCATCATCTCCGCAAGAGCAGGATTGGGCACAATTAAATCTAAAACATTAGCGGTGGCCAAACATTCATCCATCACAGCAGAGGCATTAGAATAGCCACACGTAGCTAAAACACCCGTGCCCCTTCCAAGTTCCCTATACCTCTCCTCAAAATACGCTCTCGCAGCAAGAACAGTTTTGAGGGAAGGATCTCTCTCAAGAATTTTCTCAGCAATTCGAGTTCGAACACGATCATTGATTTCGCCATCGGTAGGGTAGAGCGTCCCATCCAAATCAAAACCAACATACCTCACTCCTCCAATCTTGCCTCTTGTCACACTCATATAAAAAAATCACGCCCCAATTATTTAAAGAAAGTTATATTTGAAACTATAGATTATTCTTCAACCGTGCCATGAAGTTTATGTTGGGCTCGAAGAAGCTCCATTCCAACCCACATGGCATGATCACTACTACTAAATCCACTAATCTGTCTCAATTGATTCTTAATACTCATTGCATCTGGCCCACGATACTCTCCAAGTTTAGCACCTGCGGGACTAAAATGTTCTAAAACAATTTCACTATCACTCGTGTCCGCAACATAATATCCTTTAGGATCATCAACATCTAAGGAAATTTTACGGCTTTCCTTAATTTTTTCAAGAGTGGTAGAAATATTCGGGGCTTGCGGATCCATTCCAATCCACCGACTTCGAAGATTAATAACTCCGGGCTTCATCCCTGCCTCTTCAGCAACAAATTCTTGAACAGCCCGCATCCCATAAAGATTAGTGAGATATGCCGAAGCAGCATTATGTGTCCTAAAACCTGCAACCATGCAAAGGGCTCCCGTCTCTAAATCTTGAGTAAAGTAGGCATCCGTAAAACAAGGAGAAGCAACTCGCCTAATTAAGTCACTCTCTGTATTCCATAGAGAAACAAAACCATGACGATCCAATTTATCCTCCTCAAGAAGTTCGGCAATTTTTACTAAAGGATCGCCCCCTTGGGCCCGAAGTCTTGCACCATAAGAATAGTTTACTCCTTTAGGAATTTTCCCCTCAAGGATTTGAGCCTGATACTCTCTAAGTTCTTCTGGATTGAATCCCCATCTAACAAGCTCATCTTCATCCTCAAAAGAAGCATCGCGTATTAAAACATCCAAAATAGGAAGCGCTCGTCTCGGCCCCTTATTGGGAAGATCAACATTTTTCCCAAACCGGTCCAAGGTCCAGAGTACTTCTCTCCAAGCGTCCAAAGGCCGATCTGCCACAATACTATGACCATAAATATTTGAAGGAAAATCACTAAACTCAGGCTCTACTAGTTCAATCAATTTCCTATCACTTTCCCCGACATCTCTTCTCGGGGCATCAGCAATGTAAGAGGCAACTCCCTCAAGATCAGAGGTAGCAAACCTTCTTATTTCAAGATAATCAAACATCGAAGGATCTAATTGTGCATCAACACGAAATTCGGTGCCCCTAATTTTATTCATAGCAATACCGCCATACGTCCCAGAAGTAACCTCCCCTTCCAAAAACCGAGTAAGATATTCAAGACTTGGAACTGCCGGATGATCATTTCCAGTAACTGCAACCCGGCTTATCTGAGGATTGTTGGCAAGATTAACAAACATCTGAGCAAGCCCATTTCCGTAGAGACTCGTAAGTGTAACTAAAGGAGAATCATCAGCAAAAACTTCAGGGTGGGCACCACGGAGTTTAGTTTCATAAACCTCAGGCTTATTCCAAAGTGTCAAAATTCCTGCATTGCCTCGAGAATTAAAAATTGGAAGATTCTCACTTCCAGCATAGTGAAGCGGCTTAAATTCCATTAAAAAAATAACTAACTACAATTAATAAAAACGACTGCTCTCCAGAATATAGATTAAACTAACTTCTCTTGCATCCTCCAAACACGTCAATCATCAAAATACCGCGGAATCACCTGCCGACAGTTATGAAGTTTCCCATCAACCACATTCCCACAAACCTCACAATGAAGTCCCTTCTTCTGAATAAACTTCAAAATTTTTTGAATTTCAATAACTGCATCAGTTCTACCAGAAACAATTTTTTCAGCAGATTTCAAAACTTCTCTCTCAGCTCTTGGATGAAGTTTTATTTTTCGAGCACGCTTATTTGAAAGATATTGCGAAATAGCGGACTTCGTCAGCCCTAAAAGTTTTCCAGTTTTCTCATAAGTAACTCCGTGATTTCGAATTAAATCTTTTGAGAGTTCTCTTCGTATAGCCGGAATAATATACCAAACTTCAATTTCTTGTGGCAACGTATACATAAAGTTAACACCACTTAACAATATTTAAATGCTTCCAAAAATTAGCTAAAAACAGGTTTATCCAAATAAGCGATTTCTTCCTCACTCAATTTCAAATTTTTACGAACTTCCTCATTCTCTAAAATAATTTTAAGGAGCATAAAATCTTTCATAGCAGTCTTAGTAGAAATATGACAATACTTCGAATACTTCTGACAAATAGATTTTTTCTTAAGTGATCGCTGATTCTGAAGCCAAATTTTCAAAATCCTGCTCGGCTTTTTATATCCCGTCCATCCAGCACGATTATATTCTTTGACACTTGCAACTCCTGCTCCAAGCAAAAAATACTCATACACCATAAACCTCCAATGTCGCTGCCTCCTAATTCGTCCCCGATAGACGTCCGCAAGAGAAAGTGCATCAAATGCTTTTGCAAGCTCTTTGCCGTTATATTCAAGCGGAATATTTTCTTCAATCCACAAGAAAATCTCGTCAATAGGCATATTAATCTCGTCAAAAACCCGAAGCATTTTCTCATCAATCACTGAATTCTTAAAAATATGTTGCAAGGCAGAAAAAATAGACTGTTCTTTATTTCTCTCTCCAACCTCTTTAATAAGTTCGGGAGATTCCATATTGGATAAGATTTGTAAATCATTGAGTGCTGCCCGAATATCTCCGCGAGCACGAATCGCAATTGATGTTAAAACCTCGCTTGAAACAACAACATTCTCACTCTCACAAATCTTGCGCAAAATTCCCAAAACTTCCTTATAATCAATTTCTTTAAGTGCAACTACATCCGCTTTTTTCCGAAGCAAATTAAATTTCTTTTGCCAAATATCGTTAGCCGTAATAATCACGGGAAAAGCTGACTTATCTAACAGCGCCAAAAGTTCAGCAAGCCCTCCCCGATCTTTAATCGCGGAAAC
>CAZNKX010000029.1:0-2193 GCA_964573915.1 Candidatus Woesearchaeota archaeon
ATTTATAATTTACATGTTCCAACAATCGGGGTTGCAACAGCTTCCTTATTAGACGAGATTAGAAATGAGTTGGTCAGTGCAACGACTATTGGGATGAAAGAGATAACGAATCCTGCGGCTTTTGGGGGAATCAAAACAAGATTTATGAGCGATGCATCTTCATTCATAAAACAAAAATTGCCTGAGATTAATCCAAAAATAAATGATTTTCTTATTGGTAAGTTAATGCAGGACATGCTTGGTTTAGGAGAAATAGAATTCCTCATTAACGATCCAAATCTAGAAGAAATTGTTCTACCTTCGGCAAAAGAACCAATCCGAGTATATCATAAAAAATACGGCTGGCTACTAAGTAACTTAAAAATTTTAAGAGAAGACGAGATCATTAATTACTCAAATATTATTGCAAGAAGGGTTGGAAGACAAATTAATATTTTATCTCCCTTACTCGATGCACATTTAATTTCCGGAGACCGAGTTAATTCAATTTTATATCCAATAAGTACGAAAGGAAACACAATCACCATCAGAAAATTTGCAAGAGATCCATATACGATTGTTGATTTAATCAAGAACCAGACGTGTAGTACTGAGGTCGCAGCACTGTTATGGTTAGCGACGGAATATGAAATGAATATTTTAATTTCGGGGGGAACGGCATCGGGAAAAACAGTTTTATTAAATGCGTGTATGCCTTTTGTTCCTCCGAACCATCGAACCATTAGTGTAGAAGATACAAGAGAATTAATGCTCCCGGATTTTCTGTACTGGACGCCGCTTGTAACAAGAACTCCAAACCCAGAGGGATTAGGGGAAGTAAGTATGCTTCATCTTTTAATTAATTCGTTGAGAATGCGTCCAGACAGAATTATACTCGGAGAAATGAGAAGGCAAGAAGAAGCAATCGTTTTATTTGAAGCAATGCATACCGGACATTCAGTCTACGCAACATTACATGCAGATTCTGCAGCAGAAACAATTGGTAGGTTAACAAATCCTCCTCTTAATATCCCAATGAATTTGCTAAAGGCGGTTAATCTCAATGTGGTCATGTTTCGAGATAGAAAGCGAGGGGTAAGAAGGATACTCCAAGTTGCAGAATTCGAAGAAGCTCAGGAAAACATGAGGGCAAACATTTTATATCGTTGGACTCCTCAAGGAGATAAGATTGTAAAACATTCTGAGAGTTCAAAGCTATTCGAAGAACTCTCAAGAAACACGGGAAGTACGCAATCAGAAATTAGAGAAAATCTAGCAGAAAAATCTTTAATCTTAGAACATCTAATTAAGAATGATCTCAGAGAATTAAACGAAGTGGGCAAGGTCATGAATTATTATTATACTAATAAAGAAGTTCTAATGAAATCTATTAATGAAAATAGCCTCAAAAGAATTCTAGGGGAACCAAATGAAATTTAAAATTCCCTTTACACACTCAAATGCCGAGATCTTGAAGAAGCGATCAAAATCATTTCAAAAATTAGTCAGTTATAAAAAAAATTCAAAATTAGAAAAAAATCTCGTCAATGCCGGAGTCAATCTCGATAGAAAAGAATATGTCTCAATTGCTATAAGAACTGCGCTTCAATTTTTTGTGTTTCTTTATATTTTTTCAACAACGATTCTGGCAGTTCTAAATATCAGTTTCTTTTTGTTGTGGGGATTAGTAGTTTCTCTTCTTTTCGCATCGTTTATCTTTTTTAGCCAATTAGTATATCCAAGAATTTTTATTTTAAGAAGACAAAGGGCAATTGAAAGAAATCTACTCTCTGCATTAGAAGATATCTTAGTTCAATTAAATTCTGGAATACCTCTATTTGCCGTCCTCGTAAATATTTCTGGAGCGGACTATGGGGCATTAAGTGAGGAATTTGAAAAAGCTGTCAAGAAAATAAATGCAGGTTCTCCTGAACAAGAAGTCCTAGAAGAGCTCTCTCACAATAATACTTCTAAGTTTTTCAAAAGAACGCTATGGCAAATCAGCAATGGAATGAATGCAGGAAGCAACATGGCAAATGTCGTGAGGGACAGTATAAAGTCTTTAAATGAAGAACAACTCTTACAAATTCAAAGGTATGGAAATCAATTAAATCCTCTTATGGTTTTTTATATGCTCGCAGCAGTAATCATCCCCTCTCTTTCAATTACCTTTCTAACAATCTTCTCATCAATGGTAAGTCTTCCCGGAAATAG
>CAZNKX010000029.1:2293-6084 GCA_964573915.1 Candidatus Woesearchaeota archaeon
GGAGGATATTTTAAAGAGAAATTAAGTAAGGCAAGAGAAATTAGAAAAATGGAGAATGTCTTTCCAGACTTCCTCCAATTAATGTCAAGCAATCTTCGGGCAGGAATTACTATCGATAAAGCTATGTTAATGAGTGCACGAGAAGAATTCTATCCTTTAAACCAGGAAATATTAAAGACAGGTCGAGACATCACGACGGGCCGAGACATCGAAAAAGCACTACTTGATATGTCAAAGAGAATCAATTCAGATAAAATTTCAAAAACAGTTCTTTTAATAATTTCTGGGATAAAATCCGGAGGCGACATTGCAACAATTCTTGAAGAAACTTCCAGAAATATGAGGGACCGCTCATTCATGGAAAAAAAAGCAGCTTCAAGTGTTCTCATGTATGTGATTTTTATTTTCATCGCTGTCGCAGTAGGGGCACCAGCACTATTCGGGCTATCCAATATCCTAGTTGAGATTCTAACCACACTTCTTGCAGGAATCGAGGTAGTTGAAGCTTCCAACACCCCATTTACACTTTCCAAAGTAGATATTTCAATAAACTTCATCTTCTACTTTTCAATAGCATTTATTTTGGTAATTGATTTTTTGGCATCACTGATTTTAGGTCTTGTGAGCAAGGGACAAGAAAGCGAGGGACTCAAATTTTTCCTACCTCTCGCAGTAATTAGCCTAACAATCTTTCTCACAATTAAATTTGCCTTAGCAGGATTCGTTCAAGGATTTTTTGGGTAGCTCTGCACAATCCTTTTATACCTTACTTACTCTCAATCACTATGGTCAAAAAAAAGAGCGCAAAAAAGTCTTCAGACAGAGTTACAACAGGAATTAAGGGTCTTGATGGATTTATCGAGGGAGGGTTTAAGAAAAACTCTTCAAATTTCCTTGGAGGGGCAACAGGAACTGGAAAAACAATCTTCGCAACACAATTTTTAATAGAGGGAATAAAAAAAGGGGAAAAATGTCTTTTTATTTCATTTGAAGAAAAAAAGAAATCATTCTATGAAGCAATGAATTTTCTAAGTATTGATTTAGAAAAATTAGAGAAAGAAAAGAAATTTTTCTTTTTAGAATACACTCCTCAAAAAATCAAAACTATGTTGGACGAAGGAGGAGGAACAATAGAAAGCCTCATTGTATCAAACAAGATTACTCGAGTTTCAATGGATGATGCAGGGGCATTTATGAATTTATTTAAAAGTGACCTCGAGAAAAAAGAATCAGTAATGGCTTTATTTAATATGTTCAAGTTATGGGAATGCACCGTTCTCTTTGTGAGCGAAGAAAGATATGATGGGTTTAACGAATCTTTAAAAAATCCGGACATAGGAACGGACTCAATAATTTTTTTATATCTAAGAAACAAAAGGGAACAACGAGAAAGATTTTTAGAAATCCTCAAGATGAGGGGGACCAATCACTCCTTAAAAAATCATAAATTCCATATTCAAAAAAATGGAATCACCATGGGCCAAAAACCCATAGCAAGAAAAAATAAAAAAATAAAAAAATAGTTTTTATGCAACCTCTGCTCGAATATCTCCAGTAGATGTTTGATTAATGGTTTTTCCAGCTCTAAGGTAGTTTACATCAATTTTTCCACTAAACTTAGTTCCTGAAACTGGCGCAGTTCCACACGTAACTAAAACATCGGTCGTATCACCATCCGCAACGACGGTAGCAGTACTGTTTGTTCCACAGTTAGTAACAGTTACATCATTAAGTGTAATCGCATCTCCAGCACCATTTATTAAAATAAGTCGAACACCGGAAGGGGTAACTTCATACTCGTCACAACCAAGAGGTGCACTAAGGGTACAGGTGCTTGGAACCGAATTCCCCGGACTAAAAACTCCATAGTAGGCAAGAACTCCGATAGCCAAAACCGCCGCCAAAATAGCCCAGCCATATGTCATCAAGAATTCCATAGCCGCTTGTCCTTTTTTTGATTTCATTTTTACCTCCTTCTAATTATTCTTTAGCCTAACCAATTCTATTCATTAGTAAATCCAATATATAAACATTTCGAAGACAACCAAAATTAAATTTCTAATACAGTCCCTCGTCGTCCAACTTGAACAACACGCGTTCTTCCAATTCTATCCTCAAGGCCATCAATCTCATGAATGTGCGCCGAAATTAAAATATCTGGCTGGAGCCTTTCTACAGCATCACGCAAAACTGAGTCACCATAAAATCCCATTCTCTCAAAAATTAAGTCTTTTGCGTGCAAGTGAGATACAAGAATTTTCTTCTCAGAAGTCATTCTTCTCAAATTCTTCTCAATCATTTCAAAATCGCTTTCATTAAATCTTAGTTTCCAATCACTATTCCCGATTCCTGCAATTCCTACTCCCGAATAACTCACATAATAATTATGAATACTCTTCGCACTTCTTTGCAAAAGCAAATGTTCTTGCTCCGAATCAGCATTTCCTGGAATAAAAAAAACTCGCTGTCCCGCTTGTTTAAACGGTTCAAAAATATTTTCTGTGGTCTCATGATAATCATTAATATCTCCTGCGATTACGATTAAATCAACACTCTCCACGCGCGCCTTATCAGATAACTTTTTCGAAATCTCCACATTTCCGTGTAAGTCGCTCGCCGCAAGTATTCTCAGTTTTTTTCCCATAATTATATCTAAAAAATGCCATTTATATTCTTTCTGAATTCTCCAATCAACACTTTTTTAAACAAGTTGGCCGTTGAGACACTATGGCAAAAGTTCAAGAAACTTCGAAGAAAAAAGCATACGATTTTGCAGAAGTAGAACCAAGAATTCAAAAATTCTGGGAAGATAAAAAAATATTTGCAACAAATTTTGCAAAAAAAATCACGTACACAATCGACACACCCCCACCAACAGTCTCTGGTGCAATGCACATCGGCCACTCATTTTCTTACTCTCAACAAGATTTTATCGCACGATTTAGAAGAATGAACGGTGGAGTTTTTTATCCATTCGGAACTGATGATAATGGACTTCCCACAGAAAAATTAGTTGAAAAAATTACAAAAGTAAATAGTAAAAAAATGTCGCGAGAAGAATTTATTAAATTATGTCTAAAAACAATTAAGAAAATTCTTCCAGATTTTATCGAGGACTGGAAGCGACTCGGAATTTCTGCCGACTACTTAAATATGTATTCGACAATTGATACAGATTCCAGAAAAGCTTCACAAAAAAACTTCCTTGGTTTATTAAAAAAAGGCCATGTCTACCAAGATTCATTTCCGGCAATCTGGTGCCCGAGTTGTCAAACAGGAGTTGCCCAAGCAGATTTAGAAGACAAAGATTTCAAAAGTAAGTTCCTAACACTAAAATTTAGAGTCAAAGAAACAAGTGAGAAACTAGCAATTGCAACAACGCGTCCAGAACTCTTGGGTGCATGCCAAGCTGTTTTTATTCATCCCAAAGATTCTCGTGCAAAAAAGCTGAAAGGAAAACATGCAGTCGTACCAATTTTTGGGACTATTGTTCCAATTCTCGAGGACGCTACAGCAGATCCAGAAAAAGGAACGGGGATTTTAATGGTATGCTCATATGGGGACAAACACGATGTTGCAGCATTCCAAAAACATAGGCTCAAAGAAAAAGTAGTCTTCGAAAAAGATGGAACGCTCAACATCAAGCCGTATAGCGGATTAAAAGTCACCGACGCACGAAAAAAAATAACTGAAGACCTTAGAGAGAGTGATTTAGTAATTGAAGAAAAAGACATTATGCATGCAGTAAATGTTCATGACAGGTGTTCAACCGAGATAGAATTCTTGCCAAC
>CAZNKX010000030.1:0-6060 GCA_964573915.1 Candidatus Woesearchaeota archaeon
TCTAACTCTTCAATTGCCTCACGAACAATAGTAATTTTATTTCGCTGTGATGCCGGATTTCCACTAATCTTGTCAATATCAATTGTTTTCGCTTCCTCATCATAACCAACTTGCATCAAATAACTCTTCACAAGCTCAATGGCAATCTTTGCATCAACCTTCTCAACCTTTTTAGAGAGCCGCATACGAGCATGTGCTTCAGCGAGCCGAACAAGCGCTTCAAGTTGCCGTGCACCAATTGCAATTGGTCGGTTCGGTGAATCACCAAACTGAGGCAGATTTCGAAGCCCGACATAAAATTCCTGCATTTCGGTAATCGCCTCATCAGTCAAGACAGGATCAAATCTGTTCTTCGAAAATGAAATATATTTTTTGAGAAGCTCTTTATCAATAACGTCATGCTTCACGTTTTGTTTGTGTTCGGCCAAGACATGCATTGCAATCGCGGTATCACGATCCTTACTTGGAATATCACGCATAATAAAAATCGCATCAAAACGAGACAAAAGACTTGGAACTAAATTTACTTGCTTTGGAATAGATTGTGTGGGATCAAACCGTCCAAATTTGGGGTTCGCAGCGGCGAGGACGGATGTCTGGGCTCGAAGCATTGCCTGAACAGTCGCTTTAGAAATCGTCACAGTCTGCTGTTCCATCGCCTCGTGCATAGAACTCCTATCTTCCTCATCCATCTTATCAAACTCATCAATACAAATAATACCTTTATTCGCAAGAACAATTGCTCCAGCTTCAAGGCTCCACCCTTTCAAAACTTCATCTTTGACAACAGTAGCAGTAAGTCCCGCTCCAGACGCCGATTTACCCGAAACATAACGGGCTTTTGGTGCAACACTTGCAATAAAAGAAAGCATAACCGATTTTGCAACGCCGGGGTCTCCAACTAAAAGCATATGAATATCTCCTCGCATTGCAGTTCCATCACTTCGAAACTTCTTAACACCGCCAAAAAGTTGCAACGCAAGTGCCCGCTTCACATCACTATGTCCCCAAATCGACGGAGCAATACTTCGAACCATTTTATCAAGTAACTGCGGATCAGCCGCAAGCTCTCGAATTTCACGCTCTTCTTCTTCACTTACTTGAATATCTTCAAAACTCTCTTCTAAGGGAACCACATTATTTGCTTCAACCGCCAAATCAAAACGAGTCAGCATCCCGCCGCTCGAACTCGAAAGCGCAATTTCTTTTAAGACACCAATAATCTTGACTCGAGAACCAGGGGTTGTTCGAACCTCCATTTTGGGGTCCACCAAATCTTCTTTTAGAAAAATCGTCATTCGTTTCGGCTGTTCTCCACCAATTAAATTATCACTTGCCTCTTCAATAACTAATACTTGTGCGTCAACCATATCTTTTGAGAGTTCCTTAAATCCTCCGCGTCTCCCACATGAACATCGAGAGGGCTCCTTAAACTTTTTATCAATTTGCAAAACAGAAATAATGGTGCCACAAGAAGGACATTCAAACTTCGCATTCGTCACTTGCGGCCGAACTTCACTTGCTTGACGAACAATTCCTTCAATGCCAATCAAATGCGACAAATTCTTTGACCGAATATTTCGAATATTCATTTCTTGCGTCGCACTAATACTTGTAAATCTGGCCCGAGCATTATTTGGGGCCCACTCAAGTTCCTCAAGCCCAACTTCTAAAAGCTGAACAATCTCCTCCGGTTTTTGAATAAGAAAATCTGCAAGCTCGGGAGAGTGCTCACTAAACTCATTAAAGTCAATTGAGACAACACGTTCACCTTCCTTTCCAACCTTCCCAATTTCTTTTCGATTCAGTTCAAAAAACGCCTTGATATCACTCAAAACTTCCTCTTGTTTGCTCATCCCTTCACTTTTTTCAATTTCACCCTCAGCCATGGGAGTTCTATGAAAATCCCACTTAAAAATAAATCGATGGTTTAATGGATATGTTTGGAAGGGGAGAGAGTTGGAAGAAAATTAGTTACCATAGAATAGTAACGAAATAGAATAATTTATAAAGTCTTTTTGTTTGAGAAATATATGGTTGATCCGCATACAAAACTTATGACACGAGAAGGATATTTAGACTTATGTAGTGAATACATTGCTAGGAGCGATCGGGTTATTGAAACAGATGTGCCAAGATATAGAGAAAGAATATTTGAACCCATATTTGATCTATATGAGGAGGTTTTAACAGAAACTCAGGAATTTATTGATGAAGATCCTGATACTGACGAAACTCTTGAAGGAGTTACTAAAAAATTAATTCCAATTTTAGAAAGAACTAGAAGAATTGGTTCAACAGATTCTTCTAATGTTTTTAGAGATGCTAGGATTTATGCAATAGATAGATGTAAGGGATTTTATGAAGATGCGGCGGCAGAAAGACTTTGTAGTGGAATTTTAACAATTATGAATTCCTAATTATAAACAAACTCTGCCCGACCAAAAATCACTTCTTCTCTCGTTCGCCGATAAATCCCGACAAATTCTTCCTCACAAAACGCTGCAACAACATCTTTTTCTTTAATTCTGGAAACATCTCCTATAACGTCGTTTGAAAACAAAGGCTTGCCTGTATGAAGTGATTTCACCGCACGTTTCTCTACTTGTACAACTGGCAAAACTTTTCTTATAGCATCTTCAGCAGAAATCAACATTCCTTCCAACATCTCCACTTCACCGGAAAAATACTTGCTCAAAGCTGCCTCAAATTCTTCAAGCGTAACAAGTGTTTCTTCACTAAAAATCCCTGCCTTTGTCCGCCGAAGCTCTCCCATGTGCGCACCACCAATCATTTCTCCTAAGTCTGAGCAAATTTTTCGAATATAGGTTCCTCCTTGCACCTCACACTCAAACAAAAAATCTCTATTTCCTTCTTGTTCAATAAATACAAATGAAAAAACTTCTCGCTCTCGCTCAGCGCGTTTCACAGCAGATCGATTCGGCGGCGTTTGCTTAATCTTCCCACTAAAATATTTGTCAATAAGCGCTTGTAGCTCATCCATTTCACAATCTGTATGCGTATGCAAAACGCCAACATACGTTTTATTGTGCGTAATAAAATAATCTGCCAACTTACAAGCTCGCCCCAAGGTAATCGGTAACACACCAGTCACTTTTGGATCCAACGTTCCCATATGAGACGTTTTCTTGAGTTTCAACTTCCGCTTCACAAATTCAGAAACTGAATATGATGTCGGTCCGGCAGGTTTGTCGATGTTGATGAGAGAAAATGTCAAAAGACTTTTTTCATTTTTCATATAATTGATGTGAAGAAGAGATTTATAGGTGTTTTGGAACTAATTTTTTATCTTGTATCTAAACTTCTCCGGGTTGAGAACTGGCTCCATCCCAATAAGCTTGACCTTCAGATGCACTATAACACATGCCTCCACCCCCAAGACCATAGAAATTATTATGTACTCCAAAGAAAACACAAATTTCATTATAACAACCAATTGCTCCAGATTCATGCAAGTCATAAAATAAGTTATATCTATGCCCTCTACTATCTAACCAACCTTCAAGTGCCTCATCGCAATCACCTGCAACAACACCTTTTGAATAATAACTCATGCCTCCTACATTCTCTGGAATAATTTCGTCATTAGAAAATCCATAATCTAATTTCATGCTCTCAGCACAAGTACCCTCCGGAGTTACATGATCAAAATAATTTCTTTCATACATATCTTTAGACCTATCAACGGCTAGCATATAAGCTCTATCGTCCCAAGAAAGTTTATTTTTCCCATATTCTGATCTAAGATTATTTAATTTTTCAAAACTGGCCTTACATTCTTCTTCTCTTTCTGGGTCAATGAAACTATTAAAAAATCCTCCAGATTGGGAATCGGAAGTATCAACAAAATTTTGAGTATCATAATTGGAATTAAAAGAATCTAAATCAAGTCCAGAAATATCAAGAGGATTAAATAATGAATAATCGACATTTTCATTAAACTCAAATATTGGATCAAGAATAGTATTTCTTTCTTGATAACCTTGCCATAATAAAAAGATAAATCCTATTATGATTAAATATTTTATTCCATTTCGTTGTCTTTTTATAATATTAGGAATTTCTTGTAATAATCTCCATCCCTGTTTTAGAATAAAGTACAATGAAAACAAAAGTAAAACTCCTGTTAATTTTATAATCCATAGATTAAAACTATTAATTTTCTGAGCATTTGCATAAACAATAGCCATCACTACTATTAGTCCAGCAAACCACGCAAGAGTTGAAAGAAGATAATTAATCTTATTAGAAAAATTATATCTTCTATATTCTCTGTTAGTAAGCCAATATTTGAATTTGGAATATTTTCCTACTAAATAAGATTTCCTTTTAGGTGGAAGGCGGCTTGTCTTAGTTTCTCTGTGATTTTTAGAATGTCTTTGAGTGAAGGAATGATCTAAACCAGATTTCCAGCCTTTTTGTTTACTGTAATTTTTGAGTCCCTTACATTCATGATTTTCAGGAAGTAAATGATTTGGACAATGAATTTTTCCACAATAATTACATTTATGAGAGAGTCCTTGTGACGTCTTCTTACATTTATTGCATTTCATTTTTTATTCTCACTCAAAACAACCCCGCATACCCACCATAACCTTCCTTCTCAAGCTCCTCAACAGGAATAAATTTCAAACTCGCAGAATTAATACAATACCTATCCCCGCCATTTGGCCCATCATCAAACACATGCCCAAGGTGAGAATTTGCTTTCGCACTTTTTACTTCGGTTCGAGGAATTCCAATACTCATATCATTTTTTTCAATAATATTTTCATCCTCTAACGGTTTAGTAAAACTCGGCCAGCCTGTTCCCGAATCAAATTTATCGAGTGAAGAAAATAATGGCTCACCAGAAACAACGTCGACGTAAATCCCCGCTTTTTTATTATTCCAAAATTCATTCTCAAACGGTTTTTCAGTCCCACCCTTTTGAGTGATATATTCTTGATAGTCTGTTAATTCCTTTTTCTGATATTCAAAATCATTTTCTTGAATTTCTTCTCCAGCACCAGAGTTAGATGCATCAATTGCTACCCTTGTAACAACAATAAGAAAGATAAGCATAAAAACATTACGTCTCGTTACAAACCTCATTCCTCTTTTTCCTCATCAACCTATACAAATTCTTCCTTTTAATAGTTTATCATTTTCAAGTTAACCAAAATGTATAAAAACAACCCTCACTAACCCAAAGTATGGCAAGAAGAGTCACATTCCCAACATTCGCAGTAATCGTGTTACTCTTTGGAGTCATTTGGTTACTTCGGGAATTAGGTGTCTGGGCAATCAACGTTCCATGGCTGCCAGTCCTCGTAATAATTATTTCTCTTGGATGGATTTTTAATCGGTTTAGTTAGTCTAATCTAACAAACCCCAACATCCAAACGCTCAACTAAACAATTATTAATATAAAACGAGACTTCACTAACAGAACCAATATCATCAAACTCTAAAGCATTAAAATAATAATTTGCAAACTCTCCAGGTCCTAAAACGGTGCAGCCGTTCTGAATAGTACATTTCCAAGAAGAACGCTCACCATTTCCTAAATCAAAAATAAAATCTAAACTCTCAACTAAAAAATCTCCATCTTTGAGAGAAACCCCAACTTCAATCTCTTCAGCGGCAGAATTAAAACAAGCTCGTCGTAAATCTCCGACATTTTCTAATTTGATATCTAAGCAAGAAAATTCAGGAGATGACTGCACATCAACAGTTTTTGTAACAACTATGGTAACAACTCCGGCAACAAAGACTATTAATAAAATAAGAAGTGTCGCACTAACAACTGGTGCAAGTCCTCTTTTTTTCATATTATTTATTCTAACCATATTATTCTTGTTTGACGGGGTAATAGCCAACCGAGGCTATATCGAAACTTCCTGTAACAATTCCCTCACTATCCACTATCTGGACAAATTCAGAATCACTAACCTTAGGAACTTTAACATAAGTCACTCTATCCTCTGGATAATATTGTACGCCATTTATGTGCCCTTCATCATCGGGAAGCGTCGTAAAAATAATTTCATTACTAAA
>CAZNKX010000031.1:0-5944 GCA_964573915.1 Candidatus Woesearchaeota archaeon
ATAAAAACAAATTCTCCTCGCCAATCAACAAGACCTTTGCTCGATTCTAAACTATGAACAATGTTTTGAACGCCTTCCTGCGCATGCTTTCCAAGACCACTATAATTTTTAATCGAAAGAGAAATAACTGACGACATATGTTTCTCACCTTTCAAAACAAGAGAGGATTCAGCAACACCGGCTTTCTTCGCAGTCAAATCAACAAGAGTATTATCTTCAACTTTTTTACCTCCATCAAGCCCTGCGACTTCAGGAGATTTTTTCGTAAAATTAAGGCTGTTATCAATGCCAGATTTTATCCCGGAGCTAAGTCGGGAAGTAACCCCATCTTTGGCTTTTGCTGCAGTCTCTTTGATTTTCTTTGAAGAGGCAGCACCAACACCACCGCCCTTTCCTCCAATATCTCTCATCAATCCATCTTTACTTCCATGTTTCTTCGTCTTTCTAGAACGAATAAATAACACAGCTACAATCGCGCCAAGAATAACGATTAAGAAAACCCAAATAATCGAATAATTCCCAAAAAATCCTACCTCTTCTAAATCACTAATCCCCACGGCATTTCCTGTTACGAGGGAAAGTTGCTTGTTGATATTTTGATCACCGTCGTCAACACCAACCATATATTCGCCAGTAGTATTTCCCCTAAGAGCAAATTTTCTTTCTTCATTAAGCCCCATTTGAAGCTCAAGATCAAAAATTTCTTCGCCAATTGTAATTGAAATAGTTTTATTAAAGACCACATTTCCAACATTCTTAATCAATAAAACTGAATCTTCAAAATCATATGCCGCCTTCATGTTCGGTGCGACCTCAAATTCCCGAACTTCTTCAATGTCATGGAATTTTGCGACGAGCAACCATGCACCAACCGTCGCATTTTCAGAAAAATCAATATTTTCAAAAGAATTAGCCGGAATATTTAAAATAATCTCTTCATCAGCAGGAGAAGTAAGTGTAACGCTCACAAGCCCTTCAATTAACTTTCCTGACTGGTCCGTTATTTCAGTTCCAATCGTAAAATCTTCTCCAGGAACGGCGACAGAATCAGATAAACTAACAAGTATAGCGCTAGGAATTTGATTAATCACAAAAGAAACAGTGCTACTTCCAGTATTCATGATTTCATTATCAATAACTTCATAGGCAAAAATTTCCAAATTATAAGGTCCAGCTTCAATAGTCTCCGGCATATAAAACGTTTCAACTAATTCGCCATTTCCTACTTCTTCTGAGAAAAAACTCGCCCCAGAGCCTTCAATAATTCCTTCTAAACTCTCTCCATTCAATTTTGTGGCTTGAATGGAAACGGTGATCGGATCTTTCGGATCAAAGGTAGTTTGGTTAAGGGTTGCAACAACCTCCACATCTTTACTAACAAAAAAACTCCCCGTCGTCACATATTCCGCTCCAAGTGATGTGGAGATTTGGCAATTTCCCGCAATAGACGTCAAATTAAGAATTTCCAGATCACTTCGCGTCAGAAGTTTTGAAAATTCAAAGGAAGTTTCCTCAACTAAATCAAACGAAGTTCCCGGAAGCCTCACGAGATTAATCGTATTATTTTTACAGTTAAGATTCACATTCATATTTCCACTCGTGGCTCCAATGATTCCGTCAATTCTAATATCGAGCTCATCTCCTAAATTATATATGGGGTTTGGCTCACTAATAATAATCGCAGCTGACGAAAGAGAACTAAACAAAACACCAAATAAAACGCTAAACAAGAAGATACTCACCAAAACCTTTTTTCGTTTCATAGAGTATTGAGTTGCTTTTAGTATTTAAATTTTATGAAGCCAAAAAATAATCCAAATAACACGTTTAGTCTCAAAAACGTTAGCCATAAAGTTTTTTATATGTTCATCTCACCATATAATTAATGAAAAGTAGTAAAAACTCTACAAAAAAACCAAAAGTAATTATCGCAATGTCAGGCGGAGTCGATTCTTCAGTTGCAGCTTTGCTTATGAAAGAAAAAGGATATGATTGTAAGGGAGTTTTTCTTAAATGCTGGAGTGCGACAAAGACATTTTCAGGAGAGTGTCAATGGAAAAGTGAAAGACGGTTCGCACAAAAAATTTGTAATCAATTAGATATTCCATTAAAAACAGTCGACGCTGAAAAAGAATACAAAAAATTTGTAATTGATGAAATGTTTAAAGATTATAAAAAAGGAATCACGCCAAACCCAGATGTTCTCTGCAACGAAACAGTAAAGTTTCCCTTTCTTCTAAGGGAAGCAAAAAAATGTAATGCAGACTTCATCGTCACCGGTCATTTCGCACTAATAAAGGAGTCTGGAGGAAAATATCACATGTATCGCGCAAAAGATGAGACAAAAGACCAATCTTATTTCCTCTACCGACTTCAAGAAAGAGATCTCAAAAAAATCTTATTTCCAATAGGAGAGTACACAAAAGCACAAGTTCGAAAAATCGCAAAAGAAAATGGATTTATCAATCATGAAAAAAAATCAACGGTGGGAATCTGCTTTATTGGAAAGACAAACATGAAAGATTTCCTCAAAACAAAAATTAAACCAAAAAAAGGAAATATAGTTGACACAAAAGGACAAGTGATTGGAACACACGACGGCGTGTATTATTACACGATTGGACAGCGTCTTAGACCAAAAATCGGACTTAAAATTCCGAAGACAAGCGACGATCCAAAAAAAATGTCAAAATGGTATATCGCAAAAAAAGACATCAAAAAAAATCTCTTAATCGTAGCACCTAAGGGAAATAAAGAACTCTCAAAAAACTCTCTTGAAATTCTCGATTTCCATTTAGTCACTGGCAACGCCCAAGATTTCAAAAATAAAATTTCGAAAACTCCAAAAAAAGTAACTACAAGAATTCGACACGTCGGAGAATTAATTCCTGCCTCAATTTCCTACGATAAAAAAACAAAAAAAATTAACTTAAAACTAAAAAAGAAGTTAACGGGCGTTTCCGACGGCCAAGCAGTAATTCTCTATCAAGGAAAAAAAGTGCTCGGTGGTGGCGTAATCTCAGAATCAATCTGATTTCTAAAACTATAAATACTCTCTTAATCTATTAATCACATGGGCGACTGCACACATTAATCAAATCTTACCACAAATAATTCTAAAAGAATTCCTTTCAGCAAGGCTTGTAACATATTGAATAAACGCTTTTGTCTCGCTATTCTTCTTGATCAATAAGAAAGTGTTCTTCCTCGGAGTAATTTTCATTTGCTCGCCTCGAAGAGAATTAAAAAATAAGTTGCCTCCCCATTCACTATTCCATTCATCCAAAAAATAATAAAATAAATATTCACCACCTTCATTGCTACTATCTTTAATGAGTGTATAGTCTGAGTGGGAAAATTTCTGCAATTCAAATTCCCAATCCTCCCCTAAACTAATGCTCTGCAAAAAACGCTTCAACCAATCAACTATATCTCCCGAAATTTCGGAAACACTATAGGCGTATTCATCCGCAACTTTTTTACGAGCAAAACTTAACTCTTCAATAAAAGAGATCTCTCCATAAAAAAAGTCATCAAGCCTCAAAAAACCATTGCGATCTAAAACAGTTTTCATCTCAGTGATTATTTCACTATCCAAATATCCTCCTTGAATCATCCAATCCATCCTCCAATAGTAAATCGCTTTTTATCTTTGACAACTTCTATAACTTCATGAAATGAAACAACATCTTTATTTCCAACTTCAAAAATCACAAGTCGATTATGCTTTGGAAAAATAGTTTTTTTAATATCTACAGGAGATCTTTCCAAAGAATCATACAACGCTAACTCCGCGCCTTCGCCCGCTTTAAAATCCTCAAGATAAAGCATATACGCAAGCTTTCGATTCTCAACAGTATCATCGTGGGGAAGTAAATAATTTCCTCGGGCATATAGCGTCGCAGCCATATCAACGAAGCTAAAATTGCCAAGGAGAGTAATATTTTCAGTAAACTCTAAAAATTTTCTCGAAGAAATAAACTCATAAAACTCTTTAATCACTTCATTTTCCATAGAATCAAGGTCTTTCGTCTGAGAAAAGAAAAATAGATCCGAGAATTTTTCCTCAAATTCTAATTTTCCAACAGCTTTTCGAAGTCTCTCAAAAAAATTTTCCTCTAAAAAATTATCGATAACAATATGAGAAAATGGCCTCGCTTCTCTAAAATTCTCACTAAGCAATTCAACGTCAAATTTCTCTAAACGTGCAATGTTTCCCATACATTTCAAAACAAAAAAACGCTTATAAAATATCTCTTTAGCCACCAAAATATTTTAAAATATCTTCCACAAACCCAATAGATGACAGAAAAAAGAAAAGTTGTGGTAGGATCAGCTTCTTATGATGTATTCATCGATGAAGAGAAGAGAAATTCGTTTAAAGTCTCAATTACGAAGAGGGGAATTAATATCCGAGTTCCAAAATGGGCAGGAAAAAAAGAAAAGGAACGTGAAATCCAAGAATTCTTAGGTTGGGCAATTGAAAAGATAAAAAAAGATCCTCCAAAAAAAGAAAGGAAAAGAGTTTACAATCACAATGATTTAGTACGAACACATTCAAGAATCTACAAACTAGACATCCAACTTCGCCAATCCCAAAAAAACTTTGGAAAAATCTCAAACAACATCATTACCCTAAAAATCGCGGATCATCACGATGAAGAAACAAGGCAAAAGTACATTTCAAAACAATTGCAAAAATTACTCAAAAATAATCATGCGCAAGAATTACACGAGCGAGTCCACCATCTTAATCGATTACACTTTGGAAAAAAGCTTGGGAAAATTTCATACCGTCACACAATTTCACGGTGGGGAGTCTGCAAAATGGAAGAAAGAGAAATTGAACTCTCAACAAAACTGCTTCTAGCGCCTCAGCAAGTCCTTGATTATGTTATCATCCACGAGCTCGCACACCTAATCGAGCCAAATCACTCAAAACGCTTTTGGAACATTGTAAAATCAATCGACCCAAATTACAAACAAAAAATCAAATGGCTAAAAGTTCATGGAGAGAAACTAATTATCTAAAGCAAGAGTTCTGCTAAAAAAGTCTTCTTATAAAATAATCGAGTCAAAAATAGAACCAGGAAAATCTCTGATTTTCAAACTAAACATACATTTAAAATCTCTCACAACTCTCTCACCACATGAAATTACACGATATCATAGAAAAAAGACACGCAGCAAAACTTTTCACGGGAGAAAAAATCTCCGAAGAAAATCTTGAAAAACTAAAGGAAGCAATCAGGCTCGCACCCTCATCCTTTAATTGGCAGCCGTGGAAAATAAAGATTATTTCAGACAAAAAAGTTCTCGAGAGTTTATGCAAGGCATCTTACGATCAACCACAGGTAAAGACAGCCTCGCATCTCTTCGTTTTCTGTTCGTTTAATAATCTTCATGAAAATAATACTAAACTCTTAGAAGAACTAAAACCAAGTATGCCGCAAGAAAAATTCGATGGATTCAAAGCGATACTCGATAACGCCCTCAAAAACATGAGCTTAGAAGAACAAGAACGAATGAGTGAAAGAGAATTGTTCCTCGCAGTTCAAAACCTGCTTCTAACGGCTACCAGTCTTGAGCTCGGAAGTTGTCCCATGGGAGGATTTATCCATACAGAATATGAAAAAATTCTCAATCTTCCAGAAAATTTAAAGGCGATTGTAATTGTTCCTGTAGGAGTACTAGCCGACGAGCCACGGCCAAAGTTTAGATTCAACCAAGAAGACATTTTTTTCTAAATAAAATGAACCAAGAAAAATACAAACAAATTGCAGAAATTTTCAAACTAATGAATGACGTAACCGATGAGAATCTTAAAAAAATAATGGGTATTGCAAAAAACAATCCTTGCCCAATCGTCAGACACGAAGCAATTTTCGCACTCGGAGAAATGGGAACACCAAATATAATTTCTTTCTTAGAAGAATGTGCGAGA
>CAZNKX010000032.1:0-5869 GCA_964573915.1 Candidatus Woesearchaeota archaeon
GTTTTTAAATTTGTTTAAATTACTCTTTGGATGAGAAGAGAGTTGAAATTAATCGTAAGCCTAACATATCTTTTTCTCTTAGGAATCTTAATTTATAATATCTCTCTTGGAAATATTGAATTTTTGGGCTACGCTATTTTTGTCGGACTATTATATTTTATCTTAATAAAAGCAGATGATTACTACAAATTTCCTCCATATTCAATTGGGCTTTTTTCAATTTGGATTGTAACTCATTTTCTCGGAGGCGCCGTTCATATCAATGGAACAAGACTCTATGACTTGATCTTAATTCCAATTCTCGACGCGCCTTACTATATTCTAAAATACGATCAATTAATTCATGCCTACACATACATTGCAATTTCAATACTAATTTATTTCATGTTAAAAAAACACTTTAAGGAAGGCCACAACAAATCTCTTGTAACATTTACAGTTCTTGCAGCAATCGGGATAGGACTCTTAAATGAAATAATCGAATTTGGGATGGTAATCTTTGCAGACGCAGCAGAAGCCGTTGGAGGCTATTATAATACTGCGCTCGATTTAGTCTTCAATCTCATCGGGGCAATAATTGGAGTTTGGTTTGTCAGGAAAAAATAAACGCTCTTAAATCCAAAATAGTTACTCAACTTACTAAATCTTTAAAAAAGAATAGGTTATAGATGTCCTATGAAAAATCTTCAGAGGTCAAAGCTTATCCCAGTTCTTGTGGGAATGATATTTCTTTCAGTAATCCTCCTAAATAGCATTATCACTTCTGGAGTCGCAACCACTCCCACTTCAACTTCACCGACCACGGCAACCGCAATACAACCCTCACTTACTGAGTGTCCAATCGACTTTTTGAATGAAGAGATTGTTACCAATCCTACTAAGACAAGCATGATGATAGCAATGAAGCCTGCAGAAGCAGCGGACATCTATGTTGAGTATGGAACTGCAGGAGGAACATATGGCAGAAGAACCGCCGTCCAAAATGTTGCCGCAGACGAAAGCGTTTTCTTTAGTCTTAACGGACTACAAGCAAACAACGAATATCAATACCGTGTCCGATGTAAAAAACCTTCTGAAGCAAGTTTTGGGACAAGAAAAGAACACTCATTCAAGACTCTCAAAAAAGAAAATACGAGCATAAATTTTGCAATCGCTGCCGACTCACATATTTTCCAAGGTTGGATAAAGTATGCTTGTGATAATAATCAAACTTATTACCCTAATCAAGGGTTTCAAAATTTCCTCAGCACAAAAAATAATATTTTAAGTAAAGATTTTGACTTCCTCCTTATTAGTGGAGATAACTTTAATACTCATGGACATGCAAGTTCAGTGTCTTGTCCAGGGCACACTGAATATGGGGTCGGAACCGTGCAAAGTCACAGTCAGGCAGCTGCCCGTTATGAAAAAACGCTCTCACCAGAGGTTTGGGGAAGCGTCGCTACAGACATGCCCTTCCTATACATGTTAGGAAATCACGAAGGAGAAACTTATTTCGGCAATAGTCTTGGTTCCTGTCAACACTATGGAAATACCATAGATTTTAGCAGAACTGCCCGTCTAAGTCATCTTCCAGATCCAACCCAAGTATACAGTGGAAGTCAAAACCAAGATCTCTATTACACCTTTACCAGCGGAGATGCACGAATAATCATATTAGATATCATGACTGGCAATCAAGATTATCCTTCTCTCGATGAGTGGTCTCTAGGACCAAACCAGATAGCATGGTTTAAACAAGTATTAGAAACAAACGAAAAAGAGTGGGTATTTGTTTTTATGGAACATTTAGCGGGAGGGGATCCGAACAGCAGTTCTTGTAATGTCTTTGGCGGCGGCACATACGATTATGCTCGAGGAGGACTAAGAGCCACAGACACTCAATTAATCAATGGAACGTTCTCGGGCGAGCAAGAATATCTTAATAATTTAATGGTGAATCACAGTGTAGACATAGTGTTTCATAATCATGATCATGTTATGGCTGCAGGAGAGGCACAAGATCCAAATGGAATCGGAGAGGGAATCTATTATGTTGTAACAGGGCATGCTGCCGGAAACAGTTCAGCTTCAAGATGGTCGGATGATCCATGGTTCCAAAAAGCGTACGACTACAATTATGATGGGGTAGGAGATTTTGATCAAGGAATTACTGGAACAAGAGATGTGGGATTCTTCGACATAACGGTTAATGCAACTCAAGCAGACATAAAATACATCCGAAGTGATGCAGAAAACGCCTCAATAGATGGAACTGTTTCCGTAGAATTTACCCTCTTCTCTGACGGAACGAGCACACTACCTTAGAGATAACAAGTTTAACTTCTAATAAATTCTAAAAGTCTAAACTATTCCTAAGACCTCATCATCCAACCATCCGCCGTCAAACATTGCCTAAAAAGCAAAGCTACAAACGGCTTCAAATTCAAACAGCGAAGCTAAATGAGCCTCACCATTCCAAAATCTAGTCAAACTACATTTATCCGAATAATGAAGCCAAACCTTCAGCCGCTTCGGCTTTTGGTTCTTCTTTCTTCTTCTCTTCCTTAGGTGCTTCGCCAGCAGCAGCTCCAGCATCGCCACTTGCAGCAGGTGCCGCAGCAACAGATGCATTTGCTAACTTCTCATCGATATCGACTCCAGATAGAGACGCAACAAGCACCTTCACTTTTGATTCATCGACATCTTTTCCAGTAGCAGCGATAACTTTTTTCAAGTTGTCTTCGCTAACTTCAGATCCGACCTTGTGAAGCAAGAGTGCAGCATATACATATTCCATTTTGTTAATTGTTCCCTCCTAAATAATTATTTAGCAGAGTATAATATAAAATTCCCATCATCCAAATAAGCTCGCAAGTCCTGCAGCGGATTCTTGCTTTGGCTCCTCCTTTACTTCATCAGCTTTAGGCGATTCATCTACAACAGGTGCAGCAACTACTTCCGGCTCAGGCTCTCCAGTAACTACTCGAGTAATCACATCTTCATGAGCCTTAGCTTTTCCTAAAATATAATCTAATGTTTCTGGAACAACATATCCAAGCTCAACCGCGAAGGAAAGGGAGCGCCCAAATGCAATTTCTAATTCTCCAACAACTCCCTCAATATCAATTTTGATATCTTTGTACACTGTACCTTCCATAAAAGCAGCGACGGGCTCAAGTCCAATTTCAAAAGGAATGATGTCAAGTTTTGCCATAATTGAAGCCAAATTCTCGGTAATCATATCTCCTTCCTTTGCAATTACCTTATCTTGTTGAATTGCAATTTTTCCATCTTCAACTTTTGGAATAAGGCCCACAGAAGAGAGTGCAGAAATATCAGGGCCTGGAACAAGTTCAGTTGGTCCAGCATGTACTTCAATATCTGTTGGCGCGATCTGTCCAGCCTTTGCTTTCGCAGGACTTTTTTCTTGCGCGAGAACACCAGAAATTTCAAATGCATCAGAATCGCTAAATAAAATCGCAGTTGAATCGTCGACAAACGGAACCAAATCATGAAGCTCTTTAATACCGCAGTGATCAAGTGCAAATCGAACCAAACTTTTCTTGGCCACCTGAATCTGAGCCCTATCTCGAAGCTTCTTCTTTATCTCTTGAAACTGCGCAGAAGGAAGTCCTTTAATTGAGACAACCATAACGGTCTTTTTCTTCATAGCTTCAGAAAGCTCTTTTACTTTCGCCTTCTTCGCATCACTTACATGGGTCTCTGTTGAATTCTCCATAAGATCAGTAGTCAATAATGGCGGGTTTCGTCATCGTAAATTTAATTAAAACTTGCTTAATATTATCTCGTCCTCGAGGAAGTTTCTTTTCAAGACCTAGAAGAACTTCTAAAATATTTTCTTCTAAATCCGAATCACTCATATCTTCTTTTCCAACCGGAAGCTTAATCGCCATTTCTTTATTTCTAACTCGAATAACTTTTTGTACTTTATCTTTCATCGCAGCAAGAGCCTCTTCACTAAATTGAGGAATAATTCCCGCTTGAGGGCTCGGCATTTTTCCAACAGGCCCAAAAACTCGCCCAAATTTTGTCGCAATCTTCCCCATTAGTGGGGCAACTGCAATAAATGCATCATACTGTTTCGCGAGTTTTTTAATGTCTTTAGCATCTTTGTATGTAACAAAATCCTCTTCAGTGATAGTATCAATCAATGGCGAACGCTTAGGCAAAAATGCCGCAATCTTTTTTTCTCGAGGGTGGGGCACGGTAACAAATGTATTCAATGCCTCTTTTCGGACATCAAAATTTTTCAAGTTCACCACTAGATCAACCGTTTGGACAAACTTCCGATTCTTCTCGGCACGAAGCTCTTCAAGCGCTTGTGATATTTTGACAGGCTCCATGGTATATTTTGCTTAGAAGTAACTCGAATTTTCAAGTCCGGCTAAGCCTCCTACAAATTGTAGTATATTCCCTGAGAAATGTTAGTTTATAAAAGTTGGGGTTGAGTTTCAAACAAGACTATCTGCAGAAACAGCAAAGCCTGTTCTCGGGGTAGAATCTAAGCTAAGCGTCGATGAAGGAGTAGCACAAATTTGATCAAAGCAGCCAACTGCCTTGAGCCCGCCCTGCTCACCATCTCGGTAAAATATGGTCGGGTGGACAGGGGCACCGACGCCAAGACCGCCCCGGGTAATTGAGGAAAATGGCATGTCTCCATAAAAAAGTGGAATCGAATTAAGAACCTTGGCAGAATTAGGAAGCAAGCATCCAACATCATTACAGCTCCCTATTCGCAAAACTGTATTGAACCCATCATCCACAAAATAAGAAAATATGGGATTACCATAAATATTAAGCATAATATCAATTGCTTTTTTATCCTCGCTAGCTCCTGCAGGTGCCAGGTCATAAGGAGAGGGAGATACAACAGTAGAACAATCTGAATCAACACAATGATAAGTCATAAGGCCATAAAAGGCACTAAAATTTCCGGGAAGTTCTTTGGTGTATAGCAAAAACGGATTATCCTCAGTTCCAAGCACCATTGAAACTTCTCGAACATCAGTGTCAATATCTACTTCGATTGGAGGCGATGCTGAAGAACAAGTCACATCTTGACAAGAAACTATTTGCAATTGTTTTAATCCGGAATTATCTTGAGTGATATAGGCTATTTGAGGAAATCCATTAGAACCCATCATCACTGATGCATCTCTCAAGCTAGTGAATGTATTTGCTCCGACATATTCTGTTTGAGTATTTACACAACGTGCATCCAAGCAAGTAACGATGTCAAGCTCCTTAGCAGACGCGCCACTTCCAAAAACAACTACGGGATTACCTTGGTTATTTATTGCAATTGCAGGCTGCTTACCTGGATTACCCAGAGAAGAATAAAGCACCTTTGAAGTAAAACCGTTTGGATTACAAAACCGATTCGAACAAAATCCTATTTTCAAATTTTCTGTGCTAGAATCATAGTAAGTAATCACCGGGTTGCCATCAGAGCCAATTGCCATAGCATTAAAACTAATCACACTTGTAGTTCCATCAAGTGTAACGGGGCTTCGAGTATTGATGGCACCATTTGAAGAATAGGTGGAACTAAGGTATTTTAGTTGCAAACCATTATGGTCAATATAAGAAGCTCCGGAAAATCCATAACAGTCCGCTGAACAACTAGTTAAAGTTTCACTTACTTGGCACTGGCCGTCTCCACAAAACGGAGCAGCAATAGAAGTTCGGCTTCCCTGCCCAGGAGAGCTTTGTTTTCCTGAAAGGGTCGGTGCTAATTGAACAGAGTCTTAACTAACAATATAGCTTGCAAAAAAAACTGCTAAGAAGAGTATAACAATTGTAACAAAACCTAGCCAAACCTCTGATTTCATCCAGAGATAATTTGTTCAAGATATATAAATATTCC
>CAZNKX010000033.1:0-5737 GCA_964573915.1 Candidatus Woesearchaeota archaeon
CTCGAAAGCAAAATGTTGGTGCCGATGCGGCTGGTGGAATGCCCGATATGAGTAATGTTGATATGAGTAAGCTTGGTGCAGGGATTCCAGAGGTTGCTAAGTCCCATGAAGATTTGATTGAGCAGACAATAAAAAATAAGAGTGGAAAAGTTGGGAAGAAGGATTTTGGAAAAGTTGGAAAAGGTAAGAAGAAATAGGATTGTAAAATTGTGATGGAATCTTAAAATTATTAAACCGGATCTTATCTAAAGATTAAATAGCCTCTCCTGTCCTTTCAGAATTCTGTTGAAGTGTTTCCCAGTAAACAAGAGCTGCATTATATTGACTATCTAAATCCCAGACATAAACTTTCTTATCATCTCCCCCTGCAATAATTTCAACATCTCCATCCAAATCAAAATCTGTAATAAGTGGTGCTGACCTTTGAAATGAGGTTAACTGTGGGCCTCCATTGAGGGGAAATCCAGAAACTAAACTTCCATCTTCTCCATTAAATGCGTATATTTTTGGATTAGATTCTGTAGCTACAAGAACTTCCATTTTTCCATCTCCATCAATATCTGAAATTGTTGGTGATGCTCGGACATATCCCCCTCCAAAATCCTGATATTGGTCTTTTGACCATTTAAGAGTTCCATCATTTTCGAAAACATATAATTTATTACTATAATAGATTACTTCATTAAAGCCATCATTATCTAAATCCCCTATAGCTACGGGGGAAATAAGGAATCCTAAACCAACACTAATTGGAGACCATCCCGAAAGTAAAGTTCCATCATGATTAAAGGCATAAATATTTCCATCATAACTTGGAAAAACAATTTCTAGTTCTGGATCACTATCTAAATTTCCAATTGAAGCTGGGACTTGCTGCCGATAAGAAAAGTTATATGGAAAACTTTTTTCCCAAAGTTTTGTCCCAACATTACTAAAGACTTCAAGATAAAGATAATCAATATTATATGTGGAGCTTAAATGATTACTTGTTACAATTATTTCGCTTTGACCATCTAAGTTAATATCTTCAACTGCGACTTCGGCTTTAGATTCTCCTCTCAATTGAACTCGAAATCCTGGGAGTAAATTTCTAGAGTAATTAAAAGCAAATAAATAATCTGGAGGAAATCCAGTAGGAGATCCTGCAGCATAAATAATGTCTCTTATTCCGTTATTATTCAAATCTTTTAAGGTTGATGAATGAAAGCCTAAAAAACTTCCTATTTGTCCGGTCGGCCAACCTGGAAGCAGATTTCCAGAATAGTCATACACAAAAATTCTTTTATCAGCAAATCCTATAATTTCCTTATATCCGTCTCCGGTCACGTCTCCAACTGAAAGATGGCTTCCTAAAGCATTTCCAATAGGGACAAGTGGCCAACCAAGTTTATTATTTCCATGAGAATCTAAAATATGAATCAAAGCATTATTTCCGGTTCCAAGTTCATCGGATTCAAAAACAATTAATTCGAGGATTCCATCATTATCGATATCCTCTATTAAATTAGGATTTCCCATCTCTCCTCCAAATTGTTTAGGCCAACCTGGAAGTTGAGGAATTGGATGATTAATTGGATTAATTCCGCTTTGTGTCCCGGCAGTTCTTATACTTCTAACTTGAGGACTTTCTTGAATTAAGTTTTGATTAGTATTTGCTGTAAAAAATGTAGCTGCGATGAGAAGAATAACTGCAGACACAATTAGCGTTGACTCTTTTTTCATTTTATTATAATGTGGTTAGAACTTATAAATATTTCCAGATCTTTTGAAATAATTATCCTCATTTAAATGGCAAAATTTTATAAATAATTCTTTACTGATCTGCATATGAATAAAAAATTTAAATTATTATTTATGTTTCTGGTTGTTGTAGGAGTTAGTGGATTTGTTTATGCTTCTCAGACTTCTGGAGAATTTTATTTGGAAGAAGGTTGGAATGTTGTTCCGGGATTTATGAGTCCTTTATTTATAGAAGGAGGTAGTGTTGTTCCGGAAGATATTAAGGCAATTTACATTTTGAAGCAGCCGAGCCAGGAATTTGTAAGACTTTATCCTAAACCTGAAATTAAGAAATTAGAAGGTATTGACGACTCCTATTATGAGAAAACTGCTCAGTTTGTTTATTCTAAGGAGGCTGGAAGAATGGAATATAGTTTGGAAGAAGCGCTTCCCCTTGGAGAACTTGAGTTATATTCGGGATGGAATTTTGTGAGCATTACTCCTTATATGGTTGAAAGTCTTCTTTATCCAGATTTACTATTTGAAGAAATTGTCGGTGACTGCGCCGTTTTACAAAAATATTTATTTCAGGATGGCGAATGGGTTTTATTTGATTATCCTGAAATGGATTCTACACTAAATGGAAAAGGATTGGTTGTTAAGGTTCAAGATGATTGTCGTCTTGGGATCGTGGGGAACCCCGTTACAACTCCCACAAATAATTTAATAAAATGAAAAATAAAAAAGGAATGAGTAAATGGTTTTGGATTTTAATTATTTTAGCGATAGTTGGAATGGGAATTTATTTTTTATTATATAACTCTGTTCCCCAACCACCTGCATTGCCAAATTAGTTTTGAGGAAGAAGATTTTGAAAAGTAAATTTATTCCTTCGTCGTGCAATACGCTTTACCATCACTGATTACAAATAAATTTTCACATTGTGCGACGGGCGCTTTTGTTCTTTCAATTAGCTTGGGATATTCATAGAAAATTCCTTGACGTTTTAATGTTGCAAAAATGAATTTTAGTTTTGTGAATCCTTCTCGTTCTAACCATCTCATACAAAATGGTCGTGTTTTGAAATGCTCTTTGATATATTCGAGAACTTTTCTTGCTTCTTTATCTCTTACGGGTGCATCTGAATTGATTGAATAAATTCCTCCACCCTCGCCTGAATAAATTTTTCCATTTCCTGTCGTTATGAAAGGCTCTACTGCGAATGCGGTTTCTTCTAGTTTTGTTTCATTTTCATTCCGGTAGTTTGGGATGGTGAGCCCTGCATGAATTGTATTTTGTGCGACTTTGTGGCCCGAGAGTCCATCAATTAATGCGAACTTATTTTTATTTTTTTTATTTGCTTCATCTAAAACATCCATTACTGCATCTGCGATTTCATGGACTACAACTCCAGGTCTTACCGTTTTGATTACTGCATCTTGCATTTCCTTATTTATTTGTATTAACTCCTCATGGCGGTTATCTTCCGTTAGATCGAATGAAATTGCAGTGTCTGCAAAATATCCATTTATGGTAATTCCTACATCGAACTTAAGGAGCCCTCGTGCAACTTCTTTGCAGCTTGCATCTGGTGTGAAGTGTGCTGCAACTTCATCGATTGATAAATTTACCGGAAAACCTAATTCTCCTCCGAGTTCGATTATTTTGTCATCAATTTTTTGTGCGATTTCAAGAAGCGGAACGTCCGGCTTGATGATTTCTCGAGCGTATTTTTTTACTGCCTGCGCTATTTCTCCTGCTTTAATATACGAGTTTCTTTCATCCTGATTCATTTTTTTGAGAAGACGTTAAGGTTTTTAGGTTTGTTGGTTTAGATAGTTTGAGATTTTCTTCGACGCTCTTTTGGCAAGAACGAATATATTGTTTTTCCCCCATCGCCTAGTTTTCCCATTCCGATAAAATCTTTTTTGTCTGCAGACTTTATTGTGAAAAATCCTTTGTTCTCTTTGAGAGTATTTTGTTGTTTTTCTGTAAGTTCGATGTTTTTTCCCTTGAACCAATCAATTTCTTGTTCTGTTGAGAGAATAATTATCTTTTTATCAATTTGTTTTTGCCATGCGTGGAGGCCATCTAAACTAATTCTTGTTTCGTGTTCACCGGATTTTTTGTTGATTGCATCCTTTGCGACATAGAGTCCAATTCCTTCGATCGGAAGGATTCTCCATAAGTCATAGATTTCTTCAGTCGAGAGGCTTCCCGAGAATGCGCGGATTCGCTCTCTTCCTGTTCTAATGAGAAGCTCGGGAATTTTTGCGATTCCAAACTCTTGAGTATTTTGAAGTAGTTTTTTCTTTTTTGCTTTGTTTAAGATCTCTATTTTCATAATTCCACATTCTCACTTAATTTTCTAATTTTTGCTACAAAAAAACCGTCGGTGTCGTTATCCTGAGGATAGAGTCGAAGACACTTTTTTAATTCTGAATTCATTTTGGTGTCTTCCCACTCACAGATTCCTTCTCTGAATTGTAGTGGAAGCGAAATTGATTCAATTTTCACGTCGTATTTTTCAAGGAGATAACTAACGATTGCCTCATTTTCCTCAGGTGCTAAAGTGCATGTTGAATAAATCATTATGCCATTTACTTTGAGAAGTTGAATCGCTGCATCGGCTAATCTTTTTTGCGTGTTGGCTATTTTTTTAATCATGTGTTTATTCCACATAAGAAATGTCTTTGGACTTTTACGAAGTGTTCCTTCTCCCGAACAAGGTGCATCGACTAATATTTTATCGAATTTGATTTTTGATTTTTTTGACAAGATATTGCAGAGTGCGACGCCATCTTTTCTGGTTACAATTGTATTCATCACGCCGCATCTCTCAAGATTTGAATTAAGAATTCCTATTCTTCCCATGCTTACTTCGTTTGCTATAATTGTTCCGCGGTTTTGCATCATTGCTGCTGCATGAGTAGTTTTACTGCCTGGACTTGCACAAAGATCGAGGAGAATTTCCCCTCTTTGTGGTTGGAGTGCGAGCATTGGAAGCATTGAGGAAATTTCCTGAACATAATAGTATCCAAGTAGATGCTCTCTTGTCTTTCCTAATTCTCCCGGATTTAGGCTATTTTCAAGCGTCATGATTTCAGGATGTTTTGGAAAAGGTTGCTTTAACTTCCAACCATAGCCTTCTAATCGAGCTTTTAATTCTCTGACTGAAATTTTAATCGTGTTGCAACGAATAGAATTTGGTGTTTGAGTATATGAAATTTCAAAGAATTTTTTTGCGTCTGCTTTTCCAAGGAGCTTTTCCATTCTTTTTTGAAATTCTTCCTTTATTGGGAATCTTTCTTTTAGGTATTTCGAGTAATCCTCTTTGGACGTTTGTTTTTTGTTCATAATTCTGCAAGGAAGAATAGTCTTTTAATGGTTTTGGGTGAGAAAGTGTAGGAAAATTATTTAAAGAGACTTTGATTTTAGAGATTATGAAAGATAAAAAGGGGAGATTGAATCATTTAGCTGAGCAGCGGACACATCTTGCGAATGAACGAACATTGCTTGCTTATTGGCGGACCTCGTTTTCGTTTTTTGTTGTAGCGGCATTTATTTCTAAATTTATTGAATCGGCTCATTCTACAGAGTTTGCGATAACATTTATGGTCTCTTCAATTTTAATTTTTATTTATGGACTTTTGCGTTTTAGAAAATATCGTCAAGATATTTTGAAAATGAGATAATTGATTAGGCTATAGAGGAATATCATACATTACTATTTCACCATTCCAACCACTCGTGCTACCCGTATATTCTTGATACGCTGCTGCAATTTTTGAGCCATCAGAAGAAAAATCAAGTTCCGATAATTCTAAGCCTTCTTCGAAGAATGACGCTGCAAGACTGCCCGAAATCAAATCAAAAACGAAAATATGTTCAGTATCATCGAACTCATTATCACCCCCCATACCAAGTGCCAGACGATTTTCATTATTGGAAAAACGAAGCGAAACAGGATAGTTACTATTACCCGCTAAAGAAACAATTTCGTCCTGGAAGATTATCG
>CAZNKX010000034.1:0-5603 GCA_964573915.1 Candidatus Woesearchaeota archaeon
GATGGACAAGAATTAAATGGAGCTTATTCTCTTTTTGCTCCCCACTTAACGATTCATGACGAAGCTTCGAATTCTCATTGGGATGTTATTTATCAAAATCCGAATGAACGATTTGCCTACCTTTATACGAAGGAAAAAGCTCGAATCTCTAAAGCTGTTAAATTTAAGAGAGTTAAGGAATTTAATAAAATTATTGTGCGGCTTCGACAAAAACTTCTTGCGAAGCTCGAAGAGGATCCAATGGCTCTTCCGATGCTTATTCTTTTGAAAACTAAGATGCGTGTGGGTAATGAAATTTATTATCTAAAGACACGGCACAAAGGACTTACGACTCTGAAAAAAGAAGATGTGAGGATTAGAGGTTCTAGAGTGGTGTTTGATTATGTTGGAAAAGATGGAGTTCCTCAAAAAAAAGAATGTCTCTTTCCAGCAAAAGTTATCGCCTCCTTGAAAAAATGTATGCGAGGAAAAAGAGAAGATGATTTTTTATTTGTTGGAAATACTGGACATCCGCTTAGAGATACTGTATTTGAAGCAAGTTTTGAGAGGTATTGTGGGAAGCGGTTTTACCCTCACATTGTTCGTTCAGCTTACGCGACTCGACGAGTACAGAAGTTTTTGAAAGGCAAGAGAAAGGTTTTGAAAGCTGATGTTGAAAAATTATATACTTCCATTGCTGATGAACTTGGCCATAAGAAATTTTCGAAAAAGAAAGAGTTATGGGAAACATCTTACCACGTGACGATTAACCATTATATTGCTCCCGAGCTTGTCAGGAAGATTTCGAGCATAATTATTTAGAGCTTGAACACTCTTTTGTTAGATAATAAATCCTCTAAAAATTTAAATAGTTTTTCTTGCTATAATTAGTATGAGAACGTTTAAGGTTGCTGTTTGTTTTACACTTTTGTTTTTTGTAATTGGCGTTGTCAGTGCGCATAGTGTTGGTTACAATCTTGATTCTGGAAAGACTATTTACAAAGAAAAAGTTTCGAAAAGTTATGGGGGTGGCGATTATGTTTATTCGAAGACAATTTATGTGTACGGGCATGATGGGATGAAACATTTGAAAGGTAATTATCATGTAGGAGCTTATTCTAAGGAGTTTGAGAATTATGATGACTACAAAGAGAAAAAATATTCAAGGTCGTTTTCTGAACCCTATTGGAATAATCAAGATGCATATGATCTTTGGGTTAAACATGATTACTATGGAGGGAAATATGATTATGCAAATTCATGGAATCACCATTCTCCTTCTAAACAATTTTATTTTAAGAAAACAGGTTATTTTGGAGAGTATGAAAAGAAAGAGTGTTATGTGAGTCCTCCAAAAAAGACACTCTTCTATACCAAATGTCCTTGGGCATGAAATCTATGAAAATGATGTTCATGTAAACTTCAAAAGAGAGATACAAAAATACGTCGATATAAAGAGTTTTGAGACAAAAGAAAAAACATAAAATAGTTTAGGTGCAAGGCCTGAATATTCATCATTTTGGAGTGCAACCAAATCTTTATAAGTAATTTTCATATTTTTATTTGATGGAAGAAGAAACACAAAATTCTACAGAAGAAGCTGTTGAAACTGCTCCGGCAGAGACGACGGAAGAATCTGCGGAAGCTTCGGCTGAACCTGTTGCAGAAGAAGCTACAAGTGAAGCGCCTGCTGAAGAAGCTAGTGAAGAAGTTCCGGCTGAGTCTGAGGGAGACTCTGGGGAAGCTACTCCAGTAGAAACAACTGAAGAACCTGCAGAGTCTGAGGAAGCTGAGCCTGCTACAGAAGATCCTGTGGAAGAAGCTAGTGAAGAAGTTCCGGCTGAAGAGGGTTCTGAAGCGGAAAGTGAAGAATCAGCGTAAGTAAACGTTATCTATTTTTATTTTTTTATGCCGCCCGTTGGCGGGATTTTTATTTTTGATTTCTAAAAGTAAAACTTTTTATACCATTTTCGAATGTTTCTATTAATGATGGTTGTAGTTCAATGGTAGAACGTGCGGTTGTGGTCCGCAAAACGCGAGTTCGATTCTCGCCTTCCATCCTTTAGAAAAATATGGTGAAGAAAGATTTGAATCAGCGATTGACGCAAATAGTTTCAATACTAACATTCGCAATTCTAGTAATCCATGCAATTATTTTTCATACGCAAAGCTCTATAATGGATGCTCAAGCAAAGATATCTGATAAACAAACTGAAATATTAAATAGAACCTCTCAATCAAATAAAGCAGACTTAACTTTGGTATCCTCTCAAGGGGATCAACGAAAAATGTATAGATTAGAAGATCTTGATGAGGTTGATGAGAAAGAACCTATAGCTATTGGAGTTATTAATTCTGGAAAAACTATAGCCCCTTCTGTTGAAGTAAGTTTTTTAACATCAGAAAGATTTCTTGGTGAGCTTAGAGACAAACCTTCTTTGAATGGATGGAACCGGGATTGGAGCATTAAGGAATTAACAAGTCTTAATTATACTGCAACGTTTTTCTTATTTAAGATGAATCCAACTGGAGGAAATCTTTCTGTAGGAGAATATAACCTTACATTTTCAATAAATTGCCCCTATTGTGAACAAACTTATAAGGAGGAAAACATTACTATTTGTATATATTCCGATTACACTAATTCATTTAAGGAATGCGGAGAAAAAGAAAAATGGAAGTTACATTAAAATGAACACAAAAAACATCAAAGGATTCTCGGATTTTTCCGGGGCTGAAGCTCTTAAGCGAGAACGGATACGAAGCATTATCCGAAGGCAGTTTGAACTCTATGGTTTTGAAGTGGCTGAAACGCCGATAATTGAATCGCTTGATTTTGTTCGGGGAGAAAATAAAGATGATGATGCCGTCCGAGATGTTTTCAAGTTAACTGATCGGGGGAAACGAAACCTTGCGCTTCGCTACGAGTTTACGTTTCAATTGAAGCGCCTTGCAAAACTACAAAAACTTCCATTTAAGCGATACCAGATTGGATATAATTTTCGAGATGAGCCGATCCGAAGGGGGAGAACTCGACAATTTACTCAGTGTGATGCTGATGTTATTGGAAGTAGCCTCAGCGATGAAGTCGAACTTCTTGCTATTGCAAAGCGAGTTTTTAGTGAGCTTGGAATGCCTGTGACGCTGTATGTGAATAATCGAAAACTCATTAATGAAATTTTGGTTGCTGAAAACATTCCTGAACAAAATCGTGAGCAGGTGATTCGAGAACTCGATAAACTCGATAAACTTTCCAAAAAACAAGTTGCCGATAACCTTCGAAAATATAATGCTGAAAAAATTTTAAAAATATTTACCGGAAGTGAGAGTTCATTTGAGAAATATTCATTCTATTCTGAAATTAAAAAACTTCGAGAAATGGCTCGATTGTATGGCGTCAAGGTTGAATTTCGACCCTACCTTGCTCGAGGATTTTCTTATTATAATGGAATGGTTTTTGAAGCGTGGTCAAAAGATTTAGGCGTTTCCCTTGCCGGCGGCGGAAGTTATTTGATTAATGAAGTTCAATCTTCTGGAATTTCGTTTGGTTTAGAGCCTTTGTCGCTGCTTTCCTCAATTGAAGGAGAAGGAATTGAGGTCATGATCATTTGTCTTGGCGAGGAAAAAACGGCTGTTTCCTTAGCTGAAAAACTTCGTAGTGAAGGAATTTTGGTTCAATTGCTTTTGGACAAAGGAGTTGGAAAAGCGCTTGAATATGCGAATGCTAAGAAAATTTCACAAGTTATTTTTGTTGGTGAAGAAGAAGTTAAGAAGAAAAAATTTAAGATTAAAGATATGAAAAGTGGAAACGAAAAAAACGTGAGTGCTGAAAAGATTGTTGGGTTTTTGAAAGGTTGAAATTGAGAGAGTTGTTGGGTTTGGATTTTGTAAATTTTTGTTGAAATTGGGCGCCCTGGCAGAGGCGTTGAGGTATTTTTAATGTGGTTGCGGAAGGAAGGTTGAAATAGCAGTTTAGAGTCTTAACTCAACCTCATTAGTTCCTAGTGGCGAATGCTCTTTTCCCAACCTATCTCCCATTCCTTGAACAGGATCACCATACTTGTAGGCATATTTAAATACCTCTCGATTCATCAGTTATGATAGCACAAGAGAATGTAGAAGAAAACGCTACACAGGAAGATTCGAACCTATCTCTGAGAGACTTAATAGGAGGAATAAGTACTTTTCCACCTCGGCTTGCCTCCCTTTCATATCTTGCAGGAACACTTGCCTCTGTGGGAGTGGTTTTCGAACACTATGATTTCGCCAAACCACTAGGATTGTATGCTCTTGCGACCTTCCCTTTAGTGGCATACGATTATTACTCCCGCCAAGTACGGGACTTAAACCTCTACAGTAGAGAAAACGAAGCTGCCGACAGCGATGATCAACAGGAACGTAATAGCTGACTGTAGTAGTTCAACATATCTGTCGAGAATATATCTGAAAATTTTACAGTCGACATACTTAAGAAAAGTTAAATGAGTTCATTAATCGGTTTTCTCCACCCTTGGATGTGCTATGGTGGTCGAGACGGTGGTTGGGGCGCCCAACTCTACCTCACATTAACATTCTCAAACTCGGCAAAATCATTCTCCCCACTAACACTAACAAAATCACTATCTTCTAAGTTTTCTTCGAGAATTTCCTCTCCTTCTTCAATTAACCCAAGCTCCTTTTCTAATTCTTCTAATTCTTCCTTATGCATTTGAAGTGCCATGTGGATTTCGTCGAAATGTTCATTTTGTTTGAGGTGAAGCTTTCCATTATTTGAGAGATGGAGAATTGGAACAAAACTTGCTAATTTTTCTTCCCGCTCACTTGCTAAATGAGAGAACTTCATTGAATTATTTTTATCTCCGATGTGATTAGTGATGATTGCAAAGATATTTTTTACTTTTACCTTGAGAGGAATTTGAACCCCTCGCGGAAGTACCTTTAAGATATTTTTTGCAGTTTGTCTTGTTGTAATTTCTCGTTTAATTCTTCTGTTTTCTGTATCGATTGCTTTATTCAATGCTGACATTAATTCTTTGAGCGTTACTTTTCTATTTCTTGCCATAGGGGTTCGTGGGACAAGAAGCGGGAGTTCATTTTCGTCGATTTCAATTCGTTCGAGTTCATATTTTTTCTCGTCCTTTCTTCCATAGAGTGCATCGTCAAGACCTTGAATATAGTCGTTAATGAGGATTTCTGATTTGAGCCTGAGAAGAAGAGAGCAGGCGAGAAGAACTTTTGACGAAATGAAGAAATCTGCTTCCTCTAATTGAGTAATTATTTCGACGTAGCGTTCAGATAGAATTCCAAGATCGATATCCCATGGATCGAGCTGCTCAGTTTTTATTAAATCATAAATTATTGCTTGCCAGCTTAGCTCTTCACTTGTGATGAGGTTAAAAAACTGATCCTGATTTATTGCATCTCTTTTATCCATGAAGGTTATTATACCATTAATTTAATAAACGTTTGGGGTTTTGCCCGTTAGTGGTGCCTTTTAGAGAGATTTTATGTGTCACTACATAATTACAACAGACCGAAAACTTTAAAAACTAAACAATATTAGTTATAGTATCACCTCTTTTTCCCCAGGAGAAGGCGGATAATGCACTTTTTTAATCGCATTA
>CAZNKX010000035.1:0-5566 GCA_964573915.1 Candidatus Woesearchaeota archaeon
TTTGCAAACAGATGAGCTGTTACGTCTCCGCATATTCCTGCAAGAAGTGCTACTGTGAACACTACCATAACTTGAGATGTTGAAGAGGTAATTGCGGTAAGCGAAGCTATTAAGAAGAATGAAGCGGTCGGGATTGCAAATGAACTTGCAAAAACAAGGAGAAAGAGAGAGATGAAGGTTTTAGTCGAAATTGTTGGAGAGCTGTCAAGTACGTTTGTTAAAATTTGAGAGAATGCAGCGAATAAAATTATAAGTAAGATTACTGTTAGAAGGATCGTCCTCTTTTTCTTCGACATTTTTTTGAAGTTCATGTTTTTATCATTCTTATTTATTATATAAACTTGGTCATTTATTGACTTGAGTGGGAAAATCTTTAAATAGTCTACATATTTTTGTTTTGGATGGAAGAAAATAGCGAGGCAGAAAAAAAGAGGGAAGAAAAAGTGGAATCTCTTGAGCGACCTGAAACCGGTGAGGCTTCGGCTACTGAGCCTGGACAGGATGCACCAAAAAGGGAAGTTAGTGAAGGAATTTCAAATAATTCGGATGAGACCTCTATGGAATCTTCTCCGGAAATTGTAGATTCTGGAGATTCGCAGATTGGTGAGGCAGAAAAAAACTTGCAAAAAAAACTTATGATTGGATTTGGTTTTATTTTTATTGTTGCGGTTCTTTATGGCGGTTTTGTCATGTGGGGAGGAGACGGAGTTACCGGAAATGTTGTCGGTTCTCGAGGAGATATTTCGGGAGAAATTTTAGCTGAAGTTAACGGTTATACGATCACGAGCGAATTTTTAGATATGGCTTATGCATTATTTTTCTTTATGAATGGTTTGCCTGAGAGTTACAAGGCGTCTCTTTCTAAGGATGTTTTTTTAAATCAGACGATTATTGAGCAATTGACGTATGAAGCGGGAGAAAAAGAGGGATATGGTGTGAGCCTTGACGAGGCTGAAGGTGAGTTTATGAAAAGTCTTGGGTCTGCAGGCATTGAACTTGAAGAATTTAAGAAAGAATTTGATTCAAAGTCGTTTGATTACGACTTTTTTATTGAGACATTTCGAAAACAAATGGTTATTCAAAACTATTTGGAAGCAGAAGTTCTTAACGAAATTAGTTTGGATGAGAACGAGGCATTAGATTTCTATGAGGAGAATTCTGCACAATTTGTAACTGATGCTCAGGTTAAGGCGAGCCATATTTTAGTTGAGACAAAAGAAGAGGCTATTGAAATAATTGCAGATTTAGATAGTGGTGCGGACTTTGCCGAACTTGCGGCAGAAAAATCAACGGGGCCAAGTGGGCCCAATGGTGGTGATTTAGGATTCTTTGGAGCAGGTGCGATGGTTCCCGCGTTTGAGGAGGCAGCGTTTGCTTTGGAAAATGTTGGAGATTATACAAGCGAAGCAGTTGAAACGCAATTTGGATTTCATGTTATTTTGTTAACAGGTACTCGAGAGGCGGGAACTTTAGGGTTTGAAGAAGTCAAAGAAAGCTTGGAAACTCAAATTCTTCAAGAAAAAGAAAAAGAAGTGATTACCCAGTATTTTGAAGAAACATTGGCCGCTGCCGATATTGAGATTTTTTAGAAATTTCTTTCCTCAAAATTTAAATAACCGTTTATCTCTTTATGTTTAGGTGATATATGGATATTGTTAAAGCTGATGGGCGGAGAGTAGCTTTTCGAAAGAGCAAGATTATAGGTTCGATTGTTCGGGCTGGCGGAAGTAAGGAATTTGCGCGAGATATTGCTGGAAAGGTTTCTGGAAAAATACACGGTGGGGAGACGACGAAGAGGGTTTTAGATCTTACTTTGAGGAATTTGAAGCAGGACAGGGCTGTTGCTGCTCGCTATAATTTGAAGCAGGCGATTATGGGGCTTGGTCCCGCAGGATTTGCATTTGAGGAGTATATTTCTCAGGTCTTGCAGGCGCGTGGATATGAAACGGTTACGGGGGCACATATTCGGGGAAAGAATATTTTGCAAGAAATTGATGTTGTTGCTCGGAAAATGAATCGAACTTCGATGATTGAGGCAAAATACCATAACCAGCGGGGAAGCAGGACGAATACGAAGGTTGCAATGTATACGCATGCTCGTTTTCTTGATGTTTCAAGTAATGCAAAAAATTCATTTGCTGATGCATGGCTTGTGACTAATACTTCCGTGACGCATTCTGCACGAGATTATTCTCGGGGTGTTAGGCTTCGGATTGTCTCATGGGATTATGCTTCAAAAGGAGCTAGTCTTCGAGAAATGATTGAGGCGGAGAAATTATATCCCATCACTATTTTTACCTGTGTTTCTAAAAAAGTTCGTGAAAAATTATTTCGTGCAAAAGTCGTCTTGGCTAAAGATTTGGTTGATAAGGATGTTGACGAGATTCATCAAAAGACTGGGGTTTCGAAGCGAGATATTGAAAATGTTTTGAATGAGATTACAGGGATTTGTGCGGTTTAGAATTTTGTGATTTAGTTTGTGTACAGCTTTATTTTTTTAAATCTTTAATTTCTTCTTTATTTAACTCTCTTGTCTTTCCAACTTTCAAGTTTCCCAGTTTCAAATTTTTGACTTTAATTCTTTTGAGCATGAATATTTTGTAGCCTAGGTTATCTTCGAAGACTCGCCGCAGAATTCGATTTCTTCCTTCAGCGATTTGGATGGTGAACTCGTTCTTTTTTTGAGAAGTTATTTTTCCTCGAAATATTTTTTTATCAATCAGGATGCCGTTTTGAATTTGCGTGATGTCTTCTTTTTTGAGGCGGGGCTCTGTTCGTAGTTGGTATTCTTTTGAGATTTTTTTGCTTGGGTGCGTGAGGCTTTGTTGGAGATCTCCATCGTTTGTGAGAATGAGGAGCCCCTCTGACATTGCATCGAGTCGTCCGACGTAATTTAATTTGAGATTTATTTTTTGGTGTAATCTTTTGAGCGAGGATAAGTCGTATATTGTTTTTCTTTTTTGTGGATCAGTTTTTGTGACTAGAATTCCTTTTGGTTTATTGAAGATGTGGTAGTGTTTTTTATTTTGACGGTTTAATTTTTTTCCATCGATTGCTATTTTTGCGGTTTTAATTTTTTCATTATCGAGGACAAATCCTAATTTAACTTTTTTATCGTTTACCGTGATTTTTCCTTCCTTAATTAAAACTTCCGCTTTTCTTCTCGAACAATGTCCTGTGCTCGCGATTATTTTTTGAATACGCTCTTTCATTGTGTCGCTAGATGAGTTTTATATTTAGAGTTTCTAATCTTTCCTTAATTGCTATTTTGCTTTTCTCTATTTCCTTATCAAACGATTCTTCAATTTTTTTTTCTAACCTTTTGGCTTCTTGTAGTTTTTTGAGTTCTTCTACATATCTCTTTTTTCGATTCTCTTTTTCAGTGAGGGGATTATTTCCCAGTAGCTTTTTTGCTTGAACTTTTTCTTCCTTTTTCTCAGCAATATTTTCCGCGAGCGTGAGGATTTTGTCTCGATTGGTAATTTTGGAATCTACAATTAAACTAAGGAAGTCTTGAATATTTGATTCTCTAAATTCAATTGAAAAAGAATCTTTGTATTTTTTGATTAATTCTCTTTTTGATTCGCTTGCGTAATACAGTCCCATTAATTCCTTAAAATTGATGAGGCTTTTGCATTCAAGAATCATTTTGTTGATTGATTGTTTTTTTGCGTCTATTTCTTCAAGTGATTTTCTAAATAAACTATACTCTTCACTTTTTTTAGTTTTTTCTATATCTTTATCAATTTCTGAAATCAAGTTTTCTTTTTTTTGTATGTCTAAATCAATTTTTTTGATTTGGTTTTTAGATTCATTTTTTTTGTCTGTTTTTTCTTCGATAATTTTGCGTGAAGAAATTATTCCTTGGAGAATTGAATTTTTTTCTATGGTTTCTTTTTTTGAGTTAAGGAGTGTTGAGAATTCTTGATGTATTTTTTGAATTGAGTTTTTGACTGTGAGTAGTTCGTCTCCGATAATGTAATTTGAGCGTCCATAAAAAATGGCTGATCGTTTGTCAAAATGTGCAAAGCTTTGATTAACTTGGTTGATGAATTCTTCAATCGCTTCTTGTCTAGAGTTTTTTAATTGAAATAGGAGTTTTTTTACTTCAGTTACATATTTTTCAACACTTTGTTTTACGATGATCTTTGCTCGTTCTTCGATTTTTTTTGAATCAATATCGATAGATTCTAAGGTTTCAACCTTTTTTTCAATATCTGCGGAATGCTCCAAAATTATGCTATGTACTGATTCAAAAAATTCCGATTTGTTTTCTTCAACTTTTTTTTGTTCAGTTAGAATATAGCTTCCTAGCTCTTCCCATAAAACTTCTTTGTTTTCATTATTTTTTTCTATAGTTTTTTTTCTTTTAAGAAAATTGAACAATTTCATGTGGAATTATATTGTTCTTGGCTTAAAAAGATTTTCTTGTCGTGTTTTTTAACATTCTCGTAGTCTTACCCTTCTTACAATTTCACAGGTTTTGCTTTGGTTGTTTTTTATCTGAATAACTGGAGCGAGTGCTAATGCGTTGTATTTTCCATATAGATTAATATTGTCACTTTGGTTAAAACCTCTAATGATTGTGATTCCCTCGTTTGGTCCAGGTAGATCATCAACAGTTGTGTTTGCAAGGTGCGTAAAAAAGACGGAGTCTGAATTGCCTTGCTTATTTCCTACGACAAATTGTAAATCAATTAAATTAATCTTTTCTGAGTTTCTAGAAATTGTTAGGAAAATTTCTTCATTTGTATCTGGATGGGTTTTTACGCAGAATTTATCGAGGGCTAGTGCACTTGTTGCTACCCTGCACTCTGCAGAGGCCTCGATTTTTCCAGTAATTATTGGCGAGATAACTGACCATACAATTGCTACTGTTGAGACGGTGAGCATAAGAATTAAAACTGTCGCAATGAGTTGCGATATTCCTCTCTTATTTTTATATGGGCTATTCATGACATCACCTTTGCTTATCACTGGGGTTTTTAATATATAAAACTTTTTCTTGACCGTAGCTGAGTGAGAGATCCATATTTTATTTTATTTTACGTTCTTCTTTTCTAGCATTGTAGAAATTTCTAATGAATATTATTGGGAATGGGATTGTGATTATTGCTGAGATTAATTGATTGAGGTAGCTGAGAAGGTATTTTAGACCAAGAATACTGTTGCTTGTTGATGCGGTTGCATTCAAAGATGTTGTGAATACTGAAAAAATTAATCCAAGGATTAGATTAAATGCGATGTAGGCTAGGGCGAGTAGGACTAGGTATCCAAATGTTTTCCACCAATTTCCCCTAACCATTTCGAAACTTTTTTTGAAGGAGTCTATGATTCCATTGCTTTTATCTTTCTTTTCTTTTTGGTCGAGGAATATGAAGCTTGCAAAAATCCAGAATACGCCGAAGATAATTGCAGGTATGATTAATGCGAAGAATAATATTATCATTGAAAGCGTGAATATTACAAAGAATGGAAGGTATTTTGCAAAGTATTTTTTGGCATTAGCCATCATCCTTTTGTATGAAAACTTTTTTTCTGAAACTGCGGTTTTGATGAGTCCTGC
>CAZNKX010000036.1:0-1975 GCA_964573915.1 Candidatus Woesearchaeota archaeon
AAAAATTCAATAAGAATTTAGTTGAAAGGGGGTATTTAGAATAATGAATATGAATAATAATCTAAGTAACAAGAGAGGTATTTCTGCTATCGTTGCTACTGTCCTCATTATCCTAATCACCGTTGCTGCGGTAACAATCATCTGGGCTGCAATTATTCCTTTGGTTTCAAATCAATTAGAAAAAGGAAGCGCGTGTCTTGATGCAACTAGTCAGTTAAGTATTATTGATCAAGGATTTAGCTGTTATAATGCTACTCATGCGAATGTACAGGTTAAGCTTGGCGCTGGAGATGTAACTCTTGCAGGGATTCAAGTTATTGCAACTAATAATGCTGGAAATTCTATTTCCGATGACAGTACCACTGCTGGAACCTTGGGCGGTGTAGATCCTGGAACTAATGAGGCAAGCATCTTGCATATAAACATTTCTAGTTTGACTGGAACTACGGCTTCTGTTTCTGTTGCTCCAATGATTACGCTTGGAAATAGTGTTGAAACGTGTGACGTTGCCGCTACGCTTGCAATTAGTGCTTGCGCATAAACTATAATTTATTTTTTATTTTTGCTCTTTTTTTAGAAGAGCTTTTTTTATTTTTGTCCAAAAGCTATATAAATAATAATTATTATTATTTTTTAGGAAATGATGGTGATTTCAAGAATTATAGTTGGTAAAAAGGGCATCTCTGCGGTCGTCGCAACGGTCCTAATTATTCTTGTTGCCGTTGCTGCCACTGCAATTATTTGGAAAGCGATTATACCTTTGGTTTCAACCCAATTAGATAAGGAAGATGCATGTCTTGATGCAACCAGTCAGTTAAGTATTATTGATAAGGGTTTTACTTGTTGGCAAGAGTCGGGTCTTCCAGGGAGTGTTCAAAGAGATTCAAATGTTCAAATAAAACGTGGTGCTCGAGAGTTTGATTTGACAGGGATACAAATAGTTACTGAAACTAATGGGATTTCCTATGCCTTTTTAAATTCAGATAATAATGTTTTTGGATCTGTTCCCCAGCCTAATGAAGCTCAAGTCCTTAGAGTTTCAGTTCTTGAAGGAAACCCGGTTTTCCCCTTGGCGAATATGCCTCGTCCAGATAAAGTTTCTATAGCTCCAATACTCACGCTTGGAACAGCGGAAGTGACTTGTGATGTTGCATCTGTAATTACGATTCAAGAATGCGGAGCTTAAATTTGACCATAACTATTTAAATTCGAATTTCGGTTTGTCTACATGGGGCGATTACAAAACAAACGAGGTATTTCTGCAATTGTTGCGACTACACTTATCATTCTTATTGCTGTTGCGGCTGTGACAATTATTTGGGGGGCCGTTATTCCGCTTGTTTCAAATCAATTGGGGAAAAGTAGTGCATGTCTTGATGCAACAAGTCAATTGAGCATCGTCGATGAAGGGATTACCTGTTGGAATCTTACTGTGATTGATAATGGACCTTTTCTTCCAGACACAAGATACATGGATTTGTTTGTTCAGATACAGCGTGATTCTGAAGAATTTGATTTAGCAGGGTTCCAAGCAGTTTCTGAGAAGGGGGGAGATTCAAGAACGTTTAATGACTCTCAGCCATTTGTTAATTTTGTAGGTAATACTGGTCTTCCAAAGCCAAATCAGGTTCGTGTTCTAAAAGTCCATACAAATAACAGTCTTTCATCAAATATACCTCTTCTACATATCCCTGATTTTGTGTCAATTGCACCGATGATTCAACTTGGAGATAAAATTGTAACCTGTGATCTTGCCGCAAAGATTCCCATTGAGAGATGTGCAACATCTGCATAATCCGGTTTGCTGCCAATAGTTATTTAAATTAATTTTTCATTTCATCTTTATGGAGCAACTAGTGGGTAAGCGAGGGGTGTCTCAAATTATTGCAGTGCTCCTTGTAATTCTTCTTACTCTTGCGGTCGTTACCATTCTTTGGGCGGCTGTCGGTCCACTCGTTTCGAATCAGTTGGAAAA
>CAZNKX010000036.1:2075-5415 GCA_964573915.1 Candidatus Woesearchaeota archaeon
GATAATGCATTTTATTTTAATGAGGCGATTAGGAAATCGGCGTGGGCAAGTCTGGGTTGAGACGGTGATATATACTCTTATTGGGATTGCAATTATTGGTTTGGTGCTTAGTGTTGCGAAGCCAAAAATTGATGAGAAAAAAGATGAGGTCGTGATTAATCAGGCAATTGATGCGCTTAATATTATCAATGAGAAAATTGGATTGGTTACCGGTTCTACTCCTGGGAACCGACGAATTATTAGCCTTGAGGTAGGAGATGGCGAATTTCAAATTGATATTGATGGAAATAATTTGGTATGGATTGTAGATTCGAGTTATTTGTATAGTGAAGAGGATGTGACAATTCGGGTTGGAAATATTGATGTGACGACTCGACAAGGTGGAGAAAAATATCAAGTATTTTTGAACATTTCTTATTCAGAGGACCTTGTATTTGAAGACCAAACTACTGGCTCGAAGAGTTTTTTGAAAGCGTCTGTTCCTTATGAGCTTATGGTTGAGAATAATGGTGTGAATAATGAAGGAAAGGTAATTATTTTGATTCAAGAGAGCTAGGCGGTTTTTGATGTCTCTCCTCTCGTGTTTTTTCGACTGTTAATTGCGCTCGACAATCATTCGAGATAAGATTTAATAAGGTAAGTTTCCTTAAGGCGGTATGGTGATAGTTGATGGCTGCTGTTAAAATTGAATTGAATCCCCAGGTTCCTGCAATCCCTGGGTTTGAAGATAAAACTAAAATTGATGTTCGTTATATGGTGATAGCTCCCTTCGTCTCAATTCATATTTATTGGGATGCTGATTTGAATGAAGTTGTCTATGAAGTTGAAGAGCCGGTTTTGGAAGAAGAAGATTGGAAGAAGCTTAAAAAAATTGAAGCGTCTATGCGAGAAATCGTAAATATTAATTTTGTTGGAGGTGAAGGGAGTGAAGAACATTTGCTTGATTACATTGATAAGACTGCCCGGCTTTTGATTAGTGAGCTTGGATTTGAAGTTGAAGAGAGTACCTATGAAAAATTATTTTATTATTTATATCGAGATTTTGTTGGGCTTAATGAAATTGAGGCTCTGGTTAAAGATTATTTTATTGAAGATATTGAGTGTAATGGGGTTGATCAGCCAATTTATGTTGTCCACCGTATTTTTCGAAACATTAAGACTCGCGTGAAGTTTACCTCACTTGACGAGATTTCTAATTTTGTTGAGAAACTTGCTCAAAAGACTGGAAGGCATATTTCTTATGCGTCTCCAATTCTTGATGGAACCCTTCCTGATGGGTCTCGAGTTAATGCAACGTATACGAAAGACATTACTTCGAAGGGTCCTACATTTACCATTCGTAAATTTACTAAAACTCCTTGGACTCCAGTTCAGTTAATGGGATTTAAGGCGCTTAGTCCTGCGATGTTGGCTTATTTTTGGATGATTTTGCAATATAAAACGAATTTGATGATTGTTGGAGGAACTGCGTCGGGAAAAACGACGCTTCTTAATGCGATTGCTTTTTTTATTCCATCTGAGAATAGGGTAGTCTCTATTGAAGATACACGAGAACTTAATCTTCCTCGAGAGAATTGGCTTCCTTCTGTTGTTCGAGCAAGTTCTACTGCAGGCGGTGCTGGAGAGGTGGACATGTTCAAGCTTCTTCGAAGTTCATTTCGTCAAAATCCTGACTATGTGATTGTTGGTGAAGTGCGGGGAAAAGAAGCCTCTGTTTTGTTTCAGGGAATGGCTTCGGGTCATGCATCTATTTCGACACTTCACGCCGATTCTATTGAAACCGTTATTCGTCGTCTTGAAACTCCTCCGATAAGTCTGAGCCCCATGCTTCTAAACAGTCTTGATTGTGTTGCGGTTATGACTCATGCAATTGTTAATGGGAAAGAAACACGGCGTCTGAGAGAAATTTCTGAAGTTGTTAAAGTTGAACCGGACGGGAGTGCAGTTACTAACACGCCATTTGCATGGGATCCTTCAACCGATACGTTCCATTATAGGACTGAGAGTGAGGTATTTCGAAGGATTCGGGAAAAGTTTGGAATTGATAAGGGTGCTTTAGAAAAAGAATTTGAAAATCGAACGCGCCTTTTATCTGCACTTTTTCAGCAAAAAGTTTTGAGCTACGATGATGTGCAACGGGTGATTAATGAATATTCGAAAAATCCTCGGGTCGTGCTTGATCGATATGGTGTTATTTAACTATGTGTTTTGGTTCTAGATCATGATGTTTAAAGTAAGTTTAATAAACAACTTCTTCTTGTTATCTTGAGAGGCTACAATGGTGAATATTGCGTTTGTTGAACAATTGATTACTTCTATGGAAGAAGCTTTGAAGCGACTTGAGGGAGCGGTCTTGGAAAATAAAGTAGATGAGGTGCAGCAACTTCGAGCATTTATTTTTGACTTGCATGTAAAAATATCTGAGGAGATAAAAGGAAAACATGTTTGAAAAATTTAAAAAAAATATTGTGCTTGAAAAAGAGATTATTGCGGATATTAATTCTGTCATGCAAGAGCTTAAGAAAGATCTGGCTCATCGTAGTGATTACTTAAAGCGTCTTAGTTCCCTTGTTCGTCAATTAGATTTACTCAACGATGCTGTTCCAGAACTTTTGAAGGAAATTACTTCTTCTGAAGTTGATGACAAACGTTTGGAAAAACCTCGCGATAATTTGAAGGGGCTTGAATCTTCTCCACAGAAATCAATTCCTCGGAAGTCTAAAACAGTTGATATTAGTTATCAGTCTCCGAGGACGAAAGAGAAAAAGTTTATTACGTTGAATAAATCGGATAAGGAAGATTACTTAAAGGAGTTACAGTTTTCCGAAGGAAGTCTTACGAGCGTTTCTAAAATTAAGGAGAAAAAAAAGGAGAAAAAAAAGTCAGCTAATTTCTATACAAAATATTCGAACAAATTGTTTAATGATCGTGCTGAGTCGCTTGCCCTCAAAATACCAGGTATTGGGAGGGATTTAAAACGTGGAAATGTCGGAGTTATGGCTTCAACTTATTTTGCTGTTGCAATTTCGTCCGTTATTCTTGCAGGAGTTCTTGGATTTATTTTATTTTTAGGACTTTTCATCCTTGGCATTGTTGGACTTTCGTTTATTTGGATTCCTTTTGTGGCTGTAGGTGTTGCTGTTGCTGGATTTTATCTGTATCCTGCAGGGGAGGCGGGAAGTGTTCGGAAGAAAATTACTCAGGAGCTTCCTTTTGCGACAATTTATATGGCGTCTGTTGCTGGGGCAAACATTGAGCCGACTAAAATTTTTAAGATTATTTCTGAGTCGAAGGAATATCCGACGATTGGGTTTGAGATGAGGAAAGTTGTCGTTCAGAC
>CAZNKX010000037.1:0-5086 GCA_964573915.1 Candidatus Woesearchaeota archaeon
CGCTTCGCGCTATTGTACCACTGGCAAACATCAGATATACGCGGACGTTAGGCGACATTTATTTTTTCAAATTGCTTTTCGTGAAAGTTTTGTGAAATAAAAAAAGCACTCGGTAGAGTGAATGGTTTGCCCGCCCGTGCCCAGACCGAAGTTTGGTCGTGAACACGGGCGAGCTGATCGCATCGACCCTCGCGTGCTTCGAACGGTGGCTGGCTACTTGGATCGCCGCTTGGGCTTGTCCTCGTACCACACCGTCGTCACGAAGTGAATCGCCCCGGTCGTCATCGAGGCGGGAGGCGTGTATGTCTGGCTTTGGCCGACACACTTGACCTCGATGTTCGGGTTCTCCGCCAGCCACCTGTCCATCTCGCCGTGCGAGTAGCCAGTGGCTTCGGTCTCCCGATAGTGCTGAACCCTCGCGCTCGGGTCGATGCTGATCGTTCCGTTGAAGATCCTCACCTTCATTCTGCACCTCCTAAATGTGCGGGTTTCACGCCAAAGAGGCGCGGTCCAAAGGACTGTACACCTTACCATAGGACGGGCAAACTGTCAAGTAGCGAAAGCTGGTGTGAAAAGCAATTTGAAAAAATAAACGCAAGGGGTCGCTGCACTTTCGGGCACTCCGCTATCGCTCCGTGTCCCTCACCCTCGCCTAACACAGTATATCTGGCTCGCCCGTGCCCTCGCTCGACCCATATTTGCATTTTTAAATAAAATTGTTAAAGTGGAAAAAATGCAAACATCAGATATACTGAAACGTTAGCTGAAATATTCCTTTTCTTTTTTGGGCTATCGCCCAATTATTTTAAAAAATTTTCAAATTTCTTTTTCCAATTAGGTGTCCTTCGGACAATTATTTTATAGGGGAATAAATAAGAGTCTCGCTGTATACTCAGCTCGAGATTTTAATAGTTGACCACAAATTGCAAGCACGATATAATACCCCCGGTGAAACTATTACATTTTACTGGTACATTATGAAAACCAACATTTCAAACATAGGAAAGAATCTTAAAAAAATCCGGGCTCAAAAAGGCATCTCTCAAGATCGCCTATCCAAACTTGCCGACTTGTCTTTGAATACGATTGTGACTATGGAAACTGGATCAAACGGCAACCCAACTATTGAAACAATGACCAAAGTTGCAACTGCACTCGAAGTAGATATTAACGATTTAATCAAATAGCTTATGGGAGGCAAAGCTACAAAAAAATCAGACCAAATTAAATTTATTGATCTCTTTGCAGGAATCGGTGGGTTTCATTTGGCATTTCATAATGCAGGTGCTAAATGTGTCTTTGTAAGTGAGTGGGATGAACATGCACGAAAAACATATGAGCATAATTTTAGGAAAATACAGCCTGAACTTTTTGACAAAGGGCTTTTTGCAGAAGGCAAGGAACTATTTGCTGGTGACATCACCAAAGTAGATGAAAAAAATGTTCCCGACTTCGATATTTTGACAGGAGGCTTCCCTTGTCAGCCGTTCTCACAAGCTGGTTTCAAAAAAGGATTTTCTGATACACGTGGGACACTCTTTCATGACATGGTAAGGATTATAAAAGAAAAACAGCCACGAGCATTTTTCATAGAAAATGTTCGACATTTGCTCAAGCATGATGATGGAAAAACGTTTGAAGTTATAAAAAACACGATTACCAAAGATCTTGGCTATTCATTTCATTACAAAATCGTGAAAGCATCTGATTTTGGACTTCCACAACACCGCCCACGTTTATTTATGGTGGGTTTTCGAGATCCTAATACTGAATTCGAATTTCCTGAACCGATCAAACTCGAAAAAACAATGTCGGATATTTGGGGCGCACCATGTGAAAAAGAAGTTGGCTACACCCTTCGTGTTGGTGGTCGTGGCTCAGGCATCGATGACCGAAGAAATTGGGATTCCTATCGTGTAAAAGGTAAAGTGAAAAGGTTGACACCTGTTGAGGGCAAAAAAATGATGGGCTTCCCAGATGATTTTGAATTTCCAGTTTCAGAAGTGCAAGCCATGAAACAACTCGGTAATTCAGTAGCGGTTGACGCAATCCATGCTGTAGCAAACAAAATTATTAAATCACTCAATACATATGCTTAAAGGAAACAAAGGAGAATGGAGTGAGTTTTATACTTTCATCAAACTGCTCGTCGATAAAAAAATTACAGGTGCCGATCAAGATCTTAAAAAAATCGAAGCTGTCTTTTTTCCTATTCTAAAAATCATTCGTGAAGAATCCGAAGGAAAATCTGAATATGAATTACAAGATGGCGACAAAGTAAAAATATTTCATACCAACGGTGAAGCTACTGTTGTAGATAGTTCTGATCTAAAAACAAAAGTGGTTGATATATTCAATACAATCAAACAAGAGTCAAAGACTTTTTCTGTACCTATTGCCGAAGAATTAATTGAACGATTTGGAGTAACAGCTCTTAATGCTGGCAACTCCAGAAAAGAAGATCTAGTCTTAAAAATTCATGATCATACCATTGGAAAAGATCATGAAATTGGATTTAGTATCAAATCAAAACTTGGCTCTCCTGCAACTTTGCTGAATGCGTCAGGGGCAACGAATTTCACTTATAAAATAAGTGGACTAGACAAAGATAAGATTCAAGCAATCAATTCTATTGATACCCACTCCAAAATAAGAGACCGTCTTTCTGCAATTCGCGAAGCTGGTGGTTCTTTTGAATTTCAGGCTGTTGATTCTGAAACATTTGAAAAAAATCTGCGAAAAAGTGACACAGTAATGCCAGAAATAATCGCTGAAGTTCTCCTTGCATACTATTCAGATAATGGTAAGACATTACCTGAATTAGTTGAACACATGAGAAACAATGATGTGAAAATTCTTAATTTCAACTTGTCACCCGAAGATTACGCACATAAGATCAAAGACCTACTAAGTGATGCCGCTCTTGGCATGGTCCCAGCGACACTTTGGGATGGAAGCACGCGAGCTCACGGAGGCGTGATTATTGTGCGTGAAGATGGCGAGATTGTTTGTTATCACCTCTACAACGCTGAAGCATTCCGAAACTATTTGTTCAACAATACAAAACTGGAATCACCGAGTGCGACACGCCATGGATATGGCTCTGCTTACGAGGAAAATGATGAAATATTTATAAAACTGAATCTTCAAATTAGATTTATAAAGTAAACCTGACCAAGTTGTAACTTATGAGTGACAAATTTTCAATTGATGAACTGATGATACGAGTTTTGCCTGGTGGTTTTTTACTTACTTTCATATTCTTTACACTTGAAAATCAACTACAAATCAAATTAGATGCAAATCTAGATTTTTTGTACACATTTCTATTTTTTTGCGCCTCTTTTATCATAGGAGAGTTACTACAAACTTTAGCACATGAACTTGAGTGGATGATTGATATATTCTTTAAATTTAGAAGGCCTTCTAAAGTATTTTTATACAAAAATAACCCTGTTCTTAAAAACGAACACAAAAGAAATGAACTTTTTGAACATTTAATGTTAGCAAAAGAAAAATATGACATTTTTCAAAAGAACTATTCAGATATTCCAATATTTCTTGGAAGAAAAAAATTTGATGATGATTTATCTCAAAGTATTTTTTGGAAACTCTATTCTGAAGTTAGTGACACTAGTGAAATTAAAATGTGTAACAGAAACTATCTGTTCACCCGTGTCATGAGTATAACTTTTTTTATAGTTACAATCATATTACTCACTACAAACGAAATACAATTTTCATATATAAGCACACTTTTATTTTTACTTTTTCTTTGGAGGGCTCGAGGGGTAGCTCGTGGATTAGTATTTAAGACGATACTTCTAAACCTTAAAAGATAGTATGAAAAAATTAGTAATTTTTAATGTGGGAGGAGCCCTCTCCAGTTATGCAGAATTTGATGATAAAAAAATTATCATTGATTTAGGATCTAGCTCTGATTTCTCACCTGTGGATGATTTTTTAATTCCATTGGCTAACACCAGATCCTTCAGGATGTCTAATATAAATGGTAATTCTGACAAGTACCACATAGATCAATTATTTTTAAGCCATCTAGACACAGATCATATCTCAGATTACGAAAAGTTCCGAAAAAAATTTCATCCGAATTACATGACTTGTCCAAGTGGCAACACAAAACAAGAGAGTATCTTTAGAATAGTTATCGATTTTTTTACTGGCGAAAACAATGCAAGAAAATTGGTACTAGGAGATATGGACCTCAGAACCCCTGAGATGGAGAATCCTTACGGGATGACCCCATCGAACCCTCTTGTATCAATTGTAAACGAGATTAATCTTTTTTATATACGCCCAGATGTCTGCCAATCTAAAGAAGAACTGAAATCACATTACGCAAATAATATCAGTCTTGTCTTGTTTATCGGAGTAAATAAAAAAACAATTTTATTCCCTGGGGACTTATTAAAAGAAGGAATGGAGCACCTAATTGAAAATGACAATAGATTTTTGGATCTCATTACTAATAATGGTATAGATTATTTAGTGGCCCCCCATCACGGCTTACAAACATCATTTTCTGAAATTTTATTCAAAAAAATGTTAGGTAATAAAACTCGACTGAACATTATTTCTGAGAAAACAAGAACGGAAGAGTCAAATGAAAATCGTTCCGATGTTGATACAAGATATTATAGTTCTGATTATTCTACTGGAGAAAATTCTTTAAACAATCAAAGAGCGGTAAAAACTTCTATGGGACATATTGTTATTAATTTTGAAACACCAGAAACTGAAATTAAACAATACAAAGAGATAAAAGAAGTTATAGAAGAATTCAAGCTATGACTACAAAGTAAGATGTTTGGGGGAGGGGGAATTCACCCCTTTAATTCCCCTCTTCCCCCTCCCCCAAACGGAAAAAGAAATTTGAAAATTTTTAAAACAAATTTTCTTTCAGAAAACAAAAGAAAAGGAATACATCAGCTAACAGCGTATATCTGGTTCGCGCTTGGCTAACGCCAAATGCTCACCCATATTGCTCCCTACGGTCGCAACATCAGATATACGCGAACGTTATATGAAATAATCAAAAGCCTTATATGAAGAGAACAAGCTTTTC
>CAZNKX010000038.1:0-3407 GCA_964573915.1 Candidatus Woesearchaeota archaeon
GCCCACTTGTGACTCGAGTTGCAGTCCCGCCCCCAAGGCTAAAGGGAGATAAATTCGAAGAAGCCAAAAGATTATCGAGTAAAAGACCTATAGTAATAAACGAAACAAATGAAGCAAGAATAAAAATAAAAATAACCTCAGAACGAGTAAGCTTTCGATTCAAATTCCGGTCACGCCTTTTCATATAGATAAACTAATTAAATATTATTTAAAGATTATGCAAAACAAGAACTTATTTCAGCGTCTATTCCAAAAATTTTCGCCGAACTTCAGCCCAATTAACAACATTCCAAAAAGCTTTAATAAAATCTGGGCGAAGATTTCGATATTTCAAATAGTATGCATGTTCCCACACGTCAATGCAAAGAATTGGTTTTTTGCCCTCCGTCAACGGACAATCTTGGTTCGAGGTCTTCATAATCTCGAGCCCATCTTCCCCAACGACAAGCCATGCCCAGCCACTACCAAATTGAGTCGCTGCAGCTTCAGAAAAATCTTTCTTGAAATCTTCAACAGAATCAAATGCGGCAGTAATCGCTTCTAAGAGTTCACCAGAGGGCTCTCCAGATTCAGATTCACTACATAAACAACTCCAAAAAAATGAATGATTCCATGCACCGCCACCATTATTTCGAATAGCAGGAACAACATCACCAGATAAATCATTTAATCCAGCAAGCAACTCCCCTAGCTCTTTTGCTTCAAACTCAGTTCCACTAACAGCATCATTAAATTTCTTACAATACGCCGCATGATGCTTTCCATAATGAATCTTAAGTGTCTCTTCATCTAAGTGTGGCTCTAATGCGTCAAAATCAAATCCAAGTTCTGGTTGTGTGTACATCAAGAAAAGAATAGAAAAGTCTTTATAAAATTTTGGAAAGAGAGTTAACAATAGGTCACTCGCTAACTTCGTGCTGCACTCCAACAAAATTAATTATTCTCCCAGAAGTATTTTTAACAGGCGCAATATACAATTTATTCATAAACTCTGTTCCATCTTTTTTAACATTTTTTATAACTTTTTCAAAAACCTCTCCATTTTTTATTTTTTCTCTCATCTCCTCCGCAACCGTCTCATCTCTTATATCTCCTTGCAAAAATCGGCAATTCTTACCAAGAACCTCTTCCTCGGAATATCCAGTCAAACTATAAAATCTTTTATTCGCATAAATAATTGGGTTGTCATCCAGATTAGGATCTGTAATAATTATCGAAGCGTTTAGAGAATCCAACACTTGGGCAAGCCAGTTCTCTCCAGAATCTAAAGTCTTTTCTTCAGCTAAAATAAGAGGATCCTTCATAAGTGGCACAATTTAAATTACTTTATAAATTCTTCTCAAATTCATAAAACGTCTAACTCGTTCACTTTCCGTATCGCAGTTGGTGCTTCCCCCCCGTGCCACGTAAACCGAGGACGAACACGCATAGGATAAATCCTCTCACTATTATCATCCAAAATAATTGCAGAACCTTTGAGCCGAGGAAGCCCATTGAGTTTTTCACTAATACTCGAATACAAATAACTCTGAGTTATATCGTTGAGCGCAGCAACATCAAGTTTTGCAGTCACCCGATGACTTATTACAATGTCCGACTGCGTCATTGCATCGGTATGAATTTTGCCGGGTTGCTGCGTTGCAAGAACAAGAGAAATTCCAGGTTGCCTACCTTCTCGAAGTAATTGTATAAGCGCATCTGTTGCAGGAGTTCGCCCGTCCCGGGGTAAAAACTCGTGTGCCTCATCAATAAAAATCCATGCGAGTGGCATTTCCCGTTTAATATCGTAATTTAAATTAATTCCATGGGTAACTGACTGAATTTCCTCATCTTTTCGAGATTTCATTCGTTCATCAAAAATACGCTTCGAGACAAGTCCGATAATAAGTCCTCGAACATTAAATGCTCCAAGAGAAGCATACATCGATAAATCAATCACCGTCGTAACACCCGCCTTAATCAAATTTGTAACTTCAATTCCATTCTCCGCATCAAAAACCTTCCACGTCTTCGCCGCATCAAATAAAGCCATACACGAATTTTTTACTTCTTGTGAAATATTTTGGGCACTAGAAATTAATTCATAAATATCCTCAAAGTCAAAATTTTTCCCACGCTCTTGTAGATTACTAATCACCGATTCAATCGTAACCGCAATAGGATCAGTAAATTTGAGTTCAAACAACGTAACCCAGTCAGTTGCTGCAAGTTCAGATAATTTAATCGCAAATTCAAAATCAACATCGATTCCTTTTTCTTTATATTCATTAAAATACCCCTTCGGTGCAAAAACTTGGAGAGGAATATTTTTTGATTCAAGCCCCCATTCATCAAGGAGCTCTCGATCTTTTGCATTCTTATATTTCATTGTCCAATAAATTCCCATCGTATCAAAAATAAGTGGTGCAATATTTTTTGACTCTTCAGAATCTAAATTAGATAAAGACTCTGCCATCACACCCAACGTATACGATTTACCGCTCCCCCGTTTTCCAGAAACTAAAATAACATGACTTCGAGCAACATCCATATAAATTGGATTCGAAAGACTCGTATAATTTCCCATCGTAACAAAACTCTTCCCAATAAATGCTAAACCACGATTACCAAATGCCTTCATATCACTCTCATTTCTCCCAATAATCACATCAAATGCCATAATAGGATACAATTTCCAAACTTTATAAAACTCGTCATTAAAAAATAAGAGATTGTCAAGCGCCACCGCAAACGAAGAGCGTCGTGGCGCAACAAAATATAAGCGCCGAGGGCGCCAATTGACAATCCAAAGAAATCAAATCATCTAGCCATTTTCCCAAATAAACAACCGAACACGAACAGGAGAGTAATTACTATCTATATCTGTGGAAATAATAGTGTCTTCGGCAAAAACTAATTTTCCAATGGTTAAAGTATATGCACCAGGAGATAATTTGCACGGATCATTTAAACTACATGCCTGAAGAGACATATTATAATTGAGAGGAATAATCTCACGTGCATAATTTTGAACAACTAAAAACTGGCCTATATCTCCAGAAACGCTCGCCTTTCTAAAAGTTTCATTATGGGCAACATCAAGCAAAATCTTTTCCTGTAGAGTTGAAATATATTCATCAGGCCCAGGCTCAACCCGAGCAAGTTGCTTAGAATAAACAACCCCCAGAGCCCCAGTCACAAGAAGAACTGCAATCGTCGCTTCCAGAATCCGCAACCATCCTCGCTTGTCTTTCAAAATATTCCCTACCATACTCTAAAATTAAATCGGACATTGGTCAATGTGCCATCCTCCCGTATTACTTGATAAACATCTGTTGTCGAAAAAACTTCAACACCATCGGGAATCGGCCTTACCATATCAATTATGGGTAAATCCTCAGATGTAATTGAAAAATCCATTGAAGTAG
>CAZNKX010000038.1:3507-5082 GCA_964573915.1 Candidatus Woesearchaeota archaeon
ACCATATCAATTATGGGTAAATCCTCAGATGTAATTGAAAAATCCATTGAAGTAGGAACATTCAAATCAGCTCGAACAATAGAATAATTATTTGCATATTCATTCGTAAGATTAGTGAGTTTTTTATACGAAATAACATCTCGCTCATAAATGCTCCCCACAGTATAGTTTGCCGAAGGATCAGTATCCAGATCTGAGCAACCAACAAGATCTTCATCAACAAATTCGGAAGAAAGAGAGACTTCATAAAATCCATTCAAACGCAAAAGTTGTAAGACTCCAGAAGAAGAAACACTTGAACTCCACACCAAATTATTGTCTCTTCGAAGAACATGGCTATTCGTTAATTCTCCACTAAATAATTCGGTAGGAAGAGACAAATTATTACAGCCTTGAGGGTTTCCAAGAAAATCTTTTTGAAGAAAAACTTCTGCCAAAACTACTTCAGTTCGTTCCTCAAAAGAATCTTGAAGTCCGCTCCCCACAACATGCGGAATCGTCGAAGAATCAACTGGCTCAATTACTAAAAATAAAAAAAATATAAAACTAAAAAAGAACATAAAACTAATAACCATCTCAAAATGAGCAGAACCCTCTCGATTCCAAAATAATTTTTTCACATATCTCACTAATCCACCACACTCTTTCATATAAAAAAAACACATTTCTCATTTATATAATTATCTTCTCGATAATTTCATAAGCCTTAACCAACACCAGGAACTCCAAATATCGCTTTAGACCCCGTCGTGACCAAAAGAGTGATCACGAGCAAAATAAACGAATGGCGAATCCCAACCCGTATCTTTCCTTCAGATACTTTTCCAATAACAAGTCCCGCAAAAAAAGATTGCACAACAATCATCAAAAAAAGCGGGAAGGAAAAATCTCCCGGATCAAGCGTTCCAGCAGAAATTGATAAACCTTCCACTGAAGACAAATCATAGACGAGAGGCAAAATTCTAAATTCCAAGACCAACATGATAATGATAAAAATCATAAATATGAGATAACCTTGATTAACTAAACTCGAAACAGAAGACCTCTGTTGTTTTTTTAGTGTCTCGACTTGATCAACCGACTTAACAACAGATTCTAAAACAGTTGCAATATTTCCTCCTGCTCGCTCAGCTTCAGAAATCAAATCAACTGACCGAGAAATAACGGGGCTATTAGTCTCTTGCGCAAAAATCGCAAACGCATCACGCAAACTAATTCCCAAAACTAATTGGTTTGCAAGTTTTTGAATATGGGGACTAAGTGAGCCATAATTTCGATTCTTAAGATGAATAATTCCTCGAACAATAGGGGTTCCTGTCTTCGAAGCCTCAACCAAATCCCGTGAAAACTCCAAAAATTTCGACTCCCGTTCTTTTTGACGATTTTGTCGAGAAATCGCGCTAATCATAAAAGGAAGCGCAATAACAATGAATGAGACAACCCATAAAAAATAAAGCCACCGTGATTCAGCAAGCAAAATAAATGAAAGAACAGAAAGGACTATTCCAACGATAATTCCAACATAGTGTTTTTTTTCAAATTTCATAGTGCAGGTTGTTTTAAATTTAATACAAT
>CAZNKX010000039.1:0-3579 GCA_964573915.1 Candidatus Woesearchaeota archaeon
GCAACCTTAGAACTTTTCTTAAATCCTCCTCGTGGCGGATGCAAGAAATAAATTCCTTCTTTTGCAGGTCTCTTATCGTTGAGTTCTTTCTCAAACGCTTCATCTACATCACCGTAGGTAACTTTATGCGCAACAGCTCTAACCATTCCCATAAGAACTGCATCACCAGAATCAATAATTCTCGAAGCAAACTTCTTATTAAGCTTTAGCCGTTTTAAAGTTTCATTATCTTTTGACTTATTTTTTACTTGTCCGGCAATTCGAATAACTAACACACGTGCCATTATAATCGAAGTCCTCCAATTGTCTCAAGCGCTTTCATACACGCTTTTGCCATGTTAAATGTTGTTTTTACTTTTCCAGAACATTTGCTGTAAACATCTTTAACTCCAACTAAACGAAGAATTTTTTTCATCTCATCTCCAACGACAAGACCAGTTCCCTGGGGTGCCGGCATAAGTTTAACGCTAACAGAAGAGCATTTCCCTGAAACGGTTAAAGGAACACTATGTTCTTCATCACAAGAGCAATCATAACTCCCACATCCTCGTTTTATTTTCACAAGATTAAGTTTTGCTTTTCGAATTGCCTTTTCTTTCGCAGGAAGGGTCTCACTTGCACGCCCATATCCAATTCCAATATGCCCATTTGAATCTCCAACGACTGCCATCACGCCAAATGTTAAAACATTACCTTCCTGAGTTGCTTTTTGCGTTTGCCTAAATGCTCGTCGCTTTCCACCACCAAATTTACCTTTTGACTGCCCGATAAATAAGGTATCTGTTTTCAATCCAGGAATGAGCAAATCAACAATTTGGGGCTCCATAATTTTTTCACACCTCTCAAAGATTTCATCGATATTTTTTATTTTTCCACTACGAACTTCTTTTCCAAGCTGAGTTTTTGGAACCCATGCATCAAGTTTTTCTTGCGCTTCTCGAGCAAACCTGTCTTCTCGACTCTCCCGTTTAAATTCTCCACGACCCTCTTCAACTTTAAACTGTTCATCAGCAATTTTCGAAATTTTTTCATCCTCGGCTTTTTCTTTCGCTTCAACTACATCCGACATTTCTTGTAATTGCTCTTCGTCAGTCTTTTCAGGAACAACTTCTACTTTTTCGGTGCTCTCAACTGCTTCTTCATTCATCATGTTTTTTTCTGTACTCTCCATATTATAATTTTGCTAAAACTCCCGCAATCATTTGTTTTAATTCAGGCTTTAAATGTTCTCCTGCAAGCCGTTCCTCACTTGGGAAAATCGAGCCTTTTGCATTAATTTTAAGACCGCCATCAATTAATCCTTTAACAACGCTAAAAACCCTGCATCCAGGACTTGTTCGAGTCATCCCAAGATCAATAATGTAGTTTCCTTTTCCAAGTTCTTTTGCAAGTAAACGTCCAACTAAATATCCTGCAGGAATGGACTTGAGACTTCCCTTCGACTTTGCATCCCATCCCTGTTTAAGCAAATCTTTTGAGGTTACTAATTTCAGAACAAAATCTTGCGCTTCTCTTGATTCTACCGCAGAGGCAATAAAATATTTGTTTGTCACTCGAATAACAATTCGCTTCTCTCCTGATTTCAAGAGATTCAATCGCAATTTGTAATCGGTCCTATTTTCCCGTCTTCTCCGCTTAGTTGTTCTCTTACCTTTTGCCATTTTATAACGTGTCTAAACTCTCCTTTAAATGCCTTTTACTTCTAAATCGTCTCGCACGAATCATTTTCCGAATATCTTTTTTCTTCTCATTGTCAATTGTGCCCGTTCGAACAAGGCCCCGAACAAACGCCCGAAGTTTTCTTGTGATGATAACATATTCTTGTTTCCTATTCTTAACACGCTTTTTAACCTTCCCGACTCTTCTTCGGTGTTTTCGCTTAACAATTTTTTTTCGGCCGGTAACTTCGGTAATTTGAATCGCGCCACTTTTATGAAGGTCTAAAATATCTTGGCGAGTAATCGCTTCTCTTACTTCAGAGAGATGTGCCTCGATAAATCTAATTCGATTCTTTCCAACTTTCAAAACCTTTGCTGCAAGTTCCTTTTTCTTTGCCAGTTGCATTATTCTTTTTTCTCCAAATATTTATTTACAATCTCTAATTTCATCTCAGTTGCTTTTGCAATAATCTCAAGACGTTTCTTCTTTCCAACACTTGCGACCAAAACTCCCATTTCTTTTTCCACGCTCATGAGATCTTTCACATTCTCAACTCGAACAATATCCAGTCCAGAAACCTTGCCCCGAATAGATGAGTCACTACTCCAACCAATTTTTGGCCGTCGAGAGTGTCCTTTTCGATTTAATCGCAATTTATTCTGCCGACCCTTGGCACCTTTCCACTTACGATTCTTCTTAACAGTTCTTCCAAGTCGAATTTTCTTGTGCCAATCGTTTCTCAAAAATCTCGGCTTATCTCGCTTTATAGTTGAGGTATCTTTTCCAGTTTCCATAATTATATCTTCCCTCCAGGCTTTTCAGTAATATAAATTCCATCTTGAAAAATTCGGCGATCTCGCCCGGTTAAACGAGTCGCTTTTTCTAAGTTAGCTGCAGTTTGCCCCGCAGATTCAATGTCATGAGAAGTAACAGTGATAACGCTTCCCTTAATATCCACTTCTGTTCCCTCACAGATCTTTGCAACACGTTCAGTTGTTTCCCCTAAAAATGATTTAATGATCACTTTTTTCCCTTCAGCCTTAACATTCATGGGAAAATGAACATTAGCAACTTCCAGCGTATATGTAAAACCATCTTTAACACCTGTAATCATATTGGTAACATGAGCCCAAATGGTGCCCATCATCTTTGCCTCCCTTCGGGTCGCGTTATTTGAGAGTAATTTGAAAACATTTCCTTCAACGAGAGCTTCAATTTTATGCACATTAAATTCACGAGAAATTTCCTTTCCATTTCCTTTAACAGTGATTTTGTTATCCGTAACACTAATACTAACACCTTCTGGGATTTCAATAATTCGTTCTAAGTTTTTATTCATCTTAATAAAAATAAGCAATAACGCTCCCTCCAAGATTTTGTTTAACTGCCTCTTTTGAATCCATAAGACCTTTGTTTGTCGAGATAACAAGCGTTCCAAACCGCCGAGAGGGTAAAAACCGCCGAAGATATCTATCAATTCCAAATACACCTACATTATACCGCGGCTTGACCGCCTTGCATAAATTGAGTTTGTTAATCGTAACAGTTACTGTTTTGTTCTCTTCGTCAACAACATAATCAATATGTCCACGCTCCTTCATCATTGCAAATAAGTTAAGCAAAACTTTGGAATATCGTTTGATTACGACTTCTCGTTTTTCAACTCGTCTAACATTCATGATTTGATTCAATCCATCTGCTACTATATCTTGCCCCATCTTAACTATATTTCTTAAAGCCGAGCTCAACTGCTAATTCTCGAAAGCAGTGCCGACACAAATTTAGATTATATGAAGAAATATGCGATCCATGCCGTCCACAAACTTCGCATTTTTGAGCCGCAACGCCAAACGCACGCTGCTTCGGCTTATTATGTTTCAAAAACTTTTTCAAAACCGCCGGCTTATTTCGAAGCTGCTT
>CAZNKX010000039.1:3679-5052 GCA_964573915.1 Candidatus Woesearchaeota archaeon
TGCCATGTCGGAATCCGCTTTGTAGCCTTTACTCGTACGGGTTTCTTACCGCTCAATGTCTCGAGTAGAATAACGCCCTTGTCAAGCTTATCTGCAACGCCGCCAATATTCAAAATAACTTTTTCAAGTCTAATTTTTCTCATTGGGTTTTCCCCGCTCTGTTTCGTCTCCATTTTTTGTTCCATGATCTTATTCAATCACCAAAATCGTTTTGTAAGGAAGACTTACTTCTGATTTTTCCAATTTAATAATATAGTTTTTCCCCCGAACAAGTTCCTCAAAGCCAACCAATGTTCCTTTCTCACCCGCATGTTTTCCAAGAATAACTTCAACTTTCGCATTTTTCTTCAAAGGTAAAACCGAATCAACTTTTCCAGTCTTGGTATTCAGGATAACAGAATCTCCAACAGAGAATGCTTTAGCGAAGATAATATTTTGACCATCATCTAGATTCATCTGGATCTTTCCTCCAGGCAAAATCGTTTTCCCGGTAATTTTAATAATTTTTGTTTCAGCTTCTTTTGCACTAACTTCTTGCAAACTATATTTTTTATTAACAATTTCAAGTCGGTAATTTATCTTCGCTTTTTCTAAATTAAGCGTATCAAATACTTGGAGAGGAAAATTTTCATTAGTCCTAATTCTATTATTCACTTTCACAAGCCCGTTGAGAACCATATATCGCACCTCCTTTCTTGTCCGTGCAAGTTTCAAAATATCTCGAAGCACATAGAGAAGTGAAATTCCTTGAGAAGTTGCATGGCTAGGAACTGCTACAAATCGTTTTCCCTGGGGCTTTCGCGGAATTGGCCATGCTCGTGGCATCGTATTTTTTTTAATGTGCATTTTACTTTTTCTCCATTTTATCTTCTTTAGTTTCCATCTTCATTTCCTTAGTTGCTTTTGTCTTAGTCTCTTTTTTTGAAGAACTTTTTTTCTTCAAGGTTTTCAAACGTCTTGAATCATCCTCGTATAAATTTACAATTTTTATCTTCGATGGATGAAACCAAGTTTCTAATTTCTCTCCACCTTTTTTCGCTCTTTGTAATCCATCAATTTGAATTCGTGTGTGGGCAACATCAACAATTCCGACTTTTCCAAGCTTCTTTGCAAATTTTCCTCGCATAACTTTTACCTCATCACCCTTTCTCACTTCAATACTTCTTCGACCGTATTTTTCTCGAAGCGGTTTATCAAGAGGAGATGCCATAAATTTTCTCTTGATGTGGTTTGGAGCGTTCGCTCTAAATTTCACTTGCTTTCTTGGCTGAATACTTCTATTCCAACTTTTATTAAATTTTGATCTCATTGTTAGTATACTGTACTTGCGATTTTCGCAACCTCCTTCCATCGTTCTTGAACTTCCCGTGCAA
>CAZNKX010000040.1:0-2680 GCA_964573915.1 Candidatus Woesearchaeota archaeon
AAAAATAAATAACTTAATTCACAACATTCTTCTTATTTCCACGAACAAAACTGCGAATATTCTCAACAGTAACACTAAGAATCCGATCCGTCGCTTCAATCGAATTAAACGCATTGTGAGGTGAAACTAAAACATTATCCATTTTCATCAGTTGAGAATTTTTTCGAAGGATAGTATAGTCACAATCCAAAACCTTCTTCCGCTTCAAAAGCGCACATTCCTCACTAATATCGCACTCTTTTTCTAAAACATCAAGAGCAGCACCAGCAATCTTTTTTTTCCGAAGAGCTTTCATAAGAGCATGTGTATCAATGATTCCTCCTCGAGAAGTATTGACTAAATAAGCACTTTTTTTCATAAGAGAAAATTTTGAAGAATCAATAAGATGATGGTTCTCTTTCACATAAGGAATATGAAGACTCACAATGTCTGAATGTTTCAGCAAAGTATTAAGTCTAACATTCTCAAACCCAAATTTTTTTGCTGCCCGTTTGTCGGGGTGATTCGTATACACTAAAACGTTCATTTCAAACCCTTTAGCAATTCGAACAACATGCTTTCCAATAGAACCATAACCAATAACGCCAATCGTCTTACCTGCCAAATCAAAACCTTGCAACAGATCATCTGTCTTAAATGAATGCTCATCATGCGTTCGTTTAATCGCCAGATGAATTTTTCGAGTAACAGCTAGAATTAACGCAAATGTATATTCGGCAACAGTGTTCTCTCCATAAACCGGCACATTCGAAACAGAAATCTTTTTTTCCTTCGCATATCCCACATCAATATGATTGTAGCCAGTCGAACGAGTGGCAATAAATCGCAGCGAGGGCAAGGAATCAATAATTTCCGAATCTACTTTCTCATCAACAAAACAAATAAGGATTTCAACGCTAGATAATTTCTTAAGATTTCTTTTTTCTAAATCTCTAACAAAAATAAGTTCATGGCGCTTCAAATGTTTCTTAAAATATTCCTTTTCCTCAGAATCTAAATCAACAAAAGCAATTTTCTTTTTCATCAAACACTTCCCAATTAGAATAAATGCGAGAGAATATTTAAGGTTTTGCTTAGAAAATCAATGGATTTAAATATTATGTAAAACTTTTAAGAAAGATGGTGATAAATGAACTCCCGAATTTCAAAAAAAGTATTATTGCCCTACTTATAATAACAATAATCTCTTCTGCACCCACATCCGCGTTCCTAATCTCCGACCAAGGAACCAACGTACGAGACGTTGCGACGGGAAACTTAACCGAATTAGCCAATTTGACAATTAGTATATACGACAATCAAACCTTGGGAACGCTAATTTTTGAACAAAATTTCAGCGATGCAATAGTCAACGGTTCCTGGAACCTCATGATAAATCCGAGTTTAGAATATGGAAAAAAATATTACAAAGATTATCAAATTAATGGAGAAGACCTCGATTTTGATGGAAACGAAAGATTAGAATTTCAATCTTCCGTTGGAAGCGTAAATAATGTTTCATTTATTAATTTCTCTCTAATAAACTCGTGTCAAACAGGAAGTTCAATAAGACTAATCCACGAAAACGGAAGCGTTGAATGTCAAACTGATGAAAACTCAGAAAGTATAAATCTGACAAACTACGCACTAAAAAACCAATCAGAAACATTTACGGGAAATATAACTACACCGCATTCAGGATTCTTCAAACGGCTTGGAAGCATGTCGTCGAGAATAACAAAACTCTTTATACAAGACATTGACTTTAATGGAACTCTTCAGGGGGCGGGGAATATCAATACAACAGGGAACATCACTTCAACATATTTCATCGGAGACGGTTCTCTTCTTTCAAACCTTCCCTCAGCAAGTGGAGATAACACTTCTTGGAATCAATCTTATGCAGATACATTGTACTATCCAGTATCAAACCCCTTTTCATTTTGGAACGACACACACGCCACATTTAACAAATCATATGCAGATACATTATACGCGGGCCTCGAATGGAACTATAATCAAACAGTTCTCTCAAACACATACACCGACGAGCAAGATATTATATTCAATGATTCTATAAAAGATTATGTTGAGTCATATGTAAATTCAAATGGAGCAGACAACGCTTCATTTAACCAAAGTTTAACTGATAGTCTCTACATAGCTCAAGATGACGAAGCAAACCTTAATGGTAATTCTTCCGTATGGTGGGCCTCAGTTTCGGGATGGACCCAAGAGTGGTTTACAAATAATGCAGGAAACTTAGAATTAAATGGAACAAAATTAAATGAAAGTATTGACGCAAGAAGTTCAGATACAACATATTCCCATCTAACAAACTTCACAGATGACTTAGGAAATAGAGGATATACAGCCTTAAGTAATTTCACTAACGATCAAGATTTTATCAACTCAACACAAGCTCAAGACTATAACGAAACTAATTACATCGATACAACTATCTCAAACAATAATGAATCTTGGACATCGACGTACAATGCAACGTATGATGCATTGGTAACAGATAACTCTTCCTGGAATCAATCTTATGCAGATACACTTTATGCAGGGATTGAATGGGGGTACAATCAAACAGAATCTTCAAATTCTTATACCGATTCAATCATTGCAATAAACAACGCGTCATGGAGTACAACCTACAACACAACATATAATTCTTATAATTCGACAGGTTTGATTA
>CAZNKX010000040.1:2780-5029 GCA_964573915.1 Candidatus Woesearchaeota archaeon
TGGAATCAATCTTTCGCAGATGCCCTCTATTCAAATATAATTTGGGGCTACAATCAAACAATTCCGGCGCAAAATTACGTAGATTCTCAATTAACAAACTACATCCCGTCAGGAACCGCAAACATGTGGATTCTCCAATATCAAAATATCTCAAATATTCCAACCTGCACAGGAAACGACAAGCTAACTTTTGACGGGACAACCCTATCTTGTGCAACCGATCAGGCAGGAGCGGGCAGCGCAGACGGAACAGGCGGATGGACAAACTCAACAACCCAAACAAATACTTCTCTCGAGGTAAACATTGCAGGAAACATATCATCACAGGGATACGTCTCCCGGTACGGATTTTACTACGCTTATAGAAGCTCTGAATTCAACAATGCCGCAGCAGATTCATTTACATTAGTAGATTTAGATACAGTTTCAATTGCCGACGCGCCATTTTATTCAGAATCGGCAGGAACACTCTCTATTGGAACTTCCGGCCTATATAAGATAGATTCTACTTGTACATTCGATTTAGATAGTGGAACAAGAGAAGACGGACAATGCGCCATATTCGTAAATGGAGCAATTCGCGCAGATCTAACCTGTTCGGCATACATGAGAGAGAATGCAAGAATAGGAACTTCATGTTCAAACCATGGCATTCTTTCATTATCGGCAACGGACACCATTGATTTAAGGATGCGAGGAGACACGGCAAACGTCGACTTAGGCGGCGGAATTGTTGATACCGACCCCGCAACGATGAGGTTAGAATTTATACGAGCAAGTTAAAATGAGAAAATTAAAAGCCTTAATCTATATATCCACCTTGTTTCTAGTCTTGATTTTCTCAAGCCCCAAGATTTCAGCATCAGCAAATTCTCAAAACTATACCGTAAATATTTTTGGAACCGGGATGGCGACAGGAAACCCCACATCCACAACGTATGATTCGTTTTTTCTATCAGAATCTAAAGGAACTACAAGAAACGCAGAAAGCCAGACCCATACAGGAAACATAGGATTCTTTGAAAATACGGTCTACCATCGAACCGTGAGCATAACCTCCTATTCAATTTCTCCAACATCGGCAAACATAGGATCTGCAATCGGATTGTCCGTCTCAGCATTAAATTATGAAAATATCTGGGCAACGATAACTTCTCCAAATAACCAAGAAGAAACAATAAATTTAATTAATGGACAAACCATAACCTATCTTCCAAGTCCTTCCATCACCGGCACTTACGAAGTTATATTCTACGCTAATAGCTCAACGGGAGCAATCGCAAGTGTTATCGACTATTTTGAATTAACAGAGCAACCTCCAGCATCCACGTCTGGAGGAGGCAATGGGGGCGGCGGAAGTAGCACGACAACCAAAACAGAATGTTCTTACAATTGGGATTGTACCCCTTGGAGCATTTGTTCAGACGAAAAACAAACAAGAACATGTAACAACATCGGGACGTGCAAAGGATCAGAAAATAAGCCATTAGAAGAAATCGAGTGTCTAGAGCTTTTATTCGACATTACTCTCGATGTAAAACAGATTAGGCTCACCGAAGATAAATTTTTGATATTCAATGTAGAGTTAATAGAGCAAATAGGATTAGAAAAAATTGATGCCCATATCAAATATTCCGTCATTGATAAAGACAACAATGAGATATTTAGCCAAATAGAAACAAAGGCCATACAAGAAAAATTAAACTACGAAAAAGAAATATCTGAGGTCACTTTTGAGGAAGGAGAATATACCTTGAGAGTAGACATACTATATGGAAATCTTCAAAGAGCATATGCTGAGCAAAAATTCGAAATAAAAGATGGGAAAGTAAATATCCAACTTGCAAGAGGACTAACCGGGGCAGCGATCACAGATCAAGCGTTAAACAAAATCGTGACAAATATCATAATAACAATCGGAGTAATTATCCTCGGACTAGCAATAATCTTTTATAAAAAGAAAGGAAAGAAATACCTAAAAAGAATTAAAAAAAGAGTTAGACCAAAATACTCAAAAAATAGCCTTAAAGGATTGGTAAAGAAAAAAGTGTACACAGAGAAAGGAAAAAACGTAGGACTTATTACTGAAATTACATTGAGAAAAAACAAAATCGATAATCTAAAAATTAAATTAAATAAAACACTAAAAAAGAAAAACAACATTCAAAGGAAAAATATCTCCATAAAATATAATCATGTGAAAAGTGTCGGAAATATTGCGATCATAGACGATAGGATTCTTGAAAGCA
>CAZNKX010000041.1:0-4982 GCA_964573915.1 Candidatus Woesearchaeota archaeon
AGCGTCACACCTACAGAAATAATAAAAAGCGAAAGCTTCGGATTTGCAGTAATAAATTCAGTCACCATATTTTTCTATCTTCTCTAAACATTATAAATCTATCTCCAATTAATTATTGTCCAAAGAATCCTCGTAGAGCCGGGTTCATATCGACTGCATGTTGCTGCGCAATATTTTGGTACAACTGATATAAAATCATAATCACCAATAAGATTGCAGTTCCACCAACAAGTGCCCCAAGAAGGTTTGCAACTGACGCTAAAATCCCAATTGCAGCACCACCCATAATCGTTAACGGCCCAACATATCGCTTCAGAATAGATTCCAAGACTCGCTCATCTTTTCTAAACCCAGGCATACTCATCCCGGAGTTAACAATTTTATTTGCTTGGCTTCGCGCATCTTGTCCTGAAGTTTGAACCCAGAAAAATGAAAATAAAATTGAAAAAGCCGTATAAAATAAAACATGGAAAAATGCTTGGCCTGCATAGACCCATCGAAAGCTTCCTGTGATAATGGTCTCTAAAATTGGCGTAGAGTTAATCCAATATGCAATTCCAGCTACTGGCTGGCCGTTAGAAAATGTTCCAAGAAACGTCCCATGCCCAAGCCAGTTCTCAAGAAGCGAGCCAAACAGTTGTACATTAGCAACAAGAGCCGAGACTAAAATCACAGGGATAACGCCCGCATAGAAAAATTGCAAGGGCCACTTAACTGAATGTCCTCGAATTCGGTCATACGCTAAAGGAATTTCAACTTTAAGGCTTTGTGCAAAAACTACAATTAAGAACAAAACAATCGTCGTAAGGATGGGAAGGATGGCCCGAAAGGCGCCAGTTCCATCTCCAATCATAATCGACGCTACAAGTGCAAGAACTTTTCCACTTGCTTCAAAGGTTCCTTGTGTTCCAATAAATTGGAATAACTGTGCAAAGAGTCGCCATCCAATTCCGCCGGCGATGAAGAGAGAAACCCCACTTCCAAATCCCCATTTTTGGATAACCTCGTCCATGAATATGATCAAGAACCCTCCAATACATAACTGGAAAATAACAAGTCCGGTAAATCCTGGCTCGGCCGCAATACCTTTCATCAAAACATATACCATTGCTTCAAAAATTACAAATGCAAAAGCAAGTAATTTTTGCATTCCTTGAAAAAATTTCTTACCTTCGACGGTGTTTGTATCGATGTTTAGAATCTGCGCTCCAGTTAAAAGTTGCAAAATAATAGAAGACATAACGATTGGACCAATTCCGAGCGTAATAATCGAACCAAAACTTGTTCCAAGTAAAATTGCTAAATATTCAAATCGGGAAAGACTTCCTTCGCTAATTCCAAACAACGAAATATTAGAGAGGATAAAATAGAAAACCAAAATCGCAAGAGTCCATTTCAGCTTCACGTTAAAACTAATCTTCTTTTCAGTAGGTCCACGAACTTCGGGCAAGTTATGCAACAAATCTCTAAGAGCCATATCTATATTCGATGCATTTTCTTTATAAAGTTTTGTGAGACATTAATAGATAGAAATTGAAAAATCTATTTTTTGGGACGCTTACTCTTACCAAACATTTCAGATAAAATTACGAGGATGATAAGCAAGATAACGATCCCAATACCAATAAGAAGTATAATATTTTTATCTCCCTTTGGTTCCTCAGTCACCTTAGGTGGAGCAACTATTGCAACTTCAGATTGATCTTTTATAATAACAGGAAACTCAACAGTATACTCTACTCCGAGCTGAATTTGATCTCCCGAATCTTCTGGCGTTGGTTTAATCACAAACTTCACCGAATATTCAGTTCCAACAGCCACCGTTGCAGGGATAGCAACATGCAATAAAATATTTGTATCTGCAGTCCCATAAGGAATTTTATATTCCTCGCCACTCACAATCTCCGCAATCTCCGCTCCTTCCTCTATAAAGACTGAAACCTCAATTTTCCCGCCTTCACAGGTTTCTGAAAGAGAGGGACAATTTTGTAGATTAAAGGAAATATCTCTTTCCTGGCCAGGATACATTTCGAGCGGATTACTCTTATGGTAAGGAGTACTTATTCCAATTGCAGACACAAGGTGTACGCCAACAAAAAAAACTGTAAAGGTAATAAGAAGAAGGATTCTTAGATAGTTATTTTCCATTGATTCGCCCCCGATGCTTGATATGATTGTGCGCTAACTTCTGGAACCAAAGGAATACAAAATGTCATCCTTCCTCCACCACTTGTCCCTCGCGTGAGCGCAACGTTTGTATTAGTTATTGTATTGTTAGATAATTGGGTTCCTGTTGCACAAACCGTTGTAACCTCTGAAACATCAGCAGCAAGAAAAGAGCTTGCACTAATAACATCTGTAGCAACAGTAAGTCCTATAAGATCTATAGCCGTAATTGAGAGAAGCCCATCTCCAAGCCCATCTCCGGCATCTTCAAAATTACCATTATTAGTAATATTCACGCTTGGAAGAGTAATATTTTCTTCTCCCGGATCAGCAGAACCAAAGTCAATTGAAGCTTCAACGAGGTCAATATCTTTTAGTAAATTAACATTTGTTGTTGCAGTAGAGTCATCCCACGCACCAAGCCCGGAGATGTCTGAGACAGATACATTAATATTCCACGTACCATCATCATCGTAATACTGCATCGGAACATCACACTGATATGTTTTTGTATTTCCAAGAGAAGAATTTAGTGTACAAGTCACAGATCTATCTGGTTCTCCTGCTTTTGAAAGTGTCGCAGTAGCGGATGTATCATTAAAATCATTAACGCCATTACGGTCTTTTGCAGTAAACTGAAAAGAAGCATCAGAAGTGAGCCCAGCAACTAAATCAACAAAAGCAGGAACATTGTTTATCGACTCAATAGTCGGCGCAAGATTTCTAACTTCAAAGTCTATGGGCGTAAATGGTCCTCCTGGAGAAAAAAGTACCGCCGGAGTATGAAAATAAAATCCAAGCTGCACAAGCAAGATAGCAAACAAAAGAACCAACAACAATATCTTTCCCCTTTTCATAGCCTAAAATAAGTATCACGCTATATAAATATTTCTCTCATACAATTGCTATTCAAAAATAAAAAATCTTTGACAATGCCTTTGCCCCATTTGATTAAATTTTTAAAGATTAAAATCTACAGAAAAGAATGGAGGAGCCGATTAACAAATATTATCTCATTGGAGGAGTTATCTTATCACTAACAGTCCTCGTGGTGATTCTCGTTATGTTTGTGGAAATAGACCCAATCCAAAAAAGTCCAGCACCAACTTCTCAGATAGGGACAGGAGCACAACAAGGAAGAAATGCTTTTGTAAAACCCGCACCTCCAACTCCAGGGAATTTTATTGTAACCTATCAAAATATAATAGACTCCAATCATAAGGAATTGCATGCACTTAGTTGTGGTGATGGAAGTTGTACTTCTATTAGTAGCACTGCCTTAAATGCGCTTTCTGGAATAAATGTGGCCGACCAACAGGCGATAGCAATCGGTGTTGACGGATTCCCCATTATCGCATATAGGTATTATGATGGCTTCGCAAGAACACTCAACGTAATTCACTGTACCGATAAAAAATGTAATTCTTTCGACGGACCATTTGTTAAAACATCTCTTGCACCTTCATTTTATTCTGATTTGAGTATAGTGATTGGCTCAGATAATCTCCCAATAATTTTTTTCAATACTGAACAGGGAACGATCCAAAACCCAAGCGGGTTTTATGCATTTCATTGTGGAAAATTAGATTGCAGCAATGACCTTTCGTATCCAGACACTCTGAGTCCCCTCGATACCTCTTACTTTGCAACGGGCCAAGATCATTCGGTAAAAATCGGACCCGACGGATTCCCCACAATCGGATACCAATATCGGCAGCCATTTACTTTCATTATGTCACTTCTCCACTGCACAAGCGTCGATTGTAGTACCTTTGATCCAAGGATCACCTTAGACCCGATTCCTCCAAGCAATTATCCTCGAACGGGAAACTTTCCCCATCTTGAATTAGATTCTCAAGGAAACCCTCTCGCAACCTATCTCTCATATCCTGGAGGAAACGATTTCTATTCGGCATATTTATACTGTACAGATGCTCTCTGTAATTCTCCAAGCACGCCGCTTATTTTAGATTCTACAAATCCAAGTCTTTCTCATACCGGAATTAGTTGGGGAAGCGATAATCTCCCATTCATCTTAACAAGCGACTACAATGCCCAAAAAATCTATGCCAATCACTGTAGTGACATAACATGCAATACTCAAACCACAACCGCCTTTGATTTTAGCCCTCACCCTCCTCTCGTCTCAAAAGTAGTAAGGGGTCAAGATGGATTTCCAATAATCATTACACTGGTAAATGGAGAGTTACAATTCATCCACTGTACAAGTCTTGACTGTAGCACTTCAGAAGGTCCCACAACTCTTGCAGTACCCAATCCTGCTACGGGAGAAACCATCGGAACGAAATTCGAAATTGCAAGCCTATAAGATTATCTTATTTTAAATCAGCTAATTAACAAATAAATTTAAACTAAGATCGAAGAAATCATTCTTTGGGCTCACCTTCGCCCGTCTCCTTTTCCTTAACAATATATTGCTTAACATTCTTTCCCTTCTCAGGCAAAATTATTTTTCCACCTGCAGATTCCATCTTAGAAATCGCGGTTTTACTGGCAACCTTTGCGGTAATCTCTGCCTTGAAACCTTCCCCTACTCCAAGAATTTTATATTTTGCTAAATTAATTTTACAATTCTCCTCAGTAAATAAGGTATTTTTAATGTCTAACAAATTAAGTGTATTATTTTTTACTTTTTGAGTCTTCCTCGACGTAGCTCCCTGCTTTCCAAAATATTTATTTTTCTTATCAGATTTTTTCACATGAACTTTCTTGTGATCTGCTCGCTTTCCAGTTCCAGCCATTCCAACACCGCCCTTATTTCCATGACCTTTATGCTTTTGCCGAAATCCCCAACC
>CAZNKX010000042.1:0-4784 GCA_964573915.1 Candidatus Woesearchaeota archaeon
TGTCAATTATTCCAGGATCCTGATCAATACATCTAACCATAAAATAATCATTATGAGGATAATTAAAAATTAATGCATCATCGCAATTGGAATTATCTAAATTAACATACAGAGCGTCGACGCAAGGACTTCGAGTAGTATCAAAGTTTGAACCTGCATAGTTCTTATATGCTAAAGGGGGTAAACACCCAAGCAATAATGATAACAAATAAGTCATTCACTTAAAAGTTGTAATAAATCAGCTTTTCTCAGCTTAGTGTATCCTTTAAGTCCTCGCTCCTTAGCAACTGCGTGTAATTCTACGAGCTTTAATTCATGGAGGTTGGGGGTTGGATGCGTCTCACAAGGAGTGCCAGTAATTGGCACTACTTTGTCGGGACGACTATAGCTAATTAAGTTTTTAAATCTTTTTAAGAATCTCATATTTTCTCCTATAAAATGGTGGAGGCGGCGGGAGTCGAACCCGCGTCCAAGATAAGTCTAAATTCAAGTCATTCACAAGTTTGTCTAATTTCCTTTCACAAATTAACAAAGATAGACGGTTTTAATCTAACGCTTACCGTCCTGTTGCGATAGATGGTGTGATTTTTACAAGTTATCTCTTGTTTTGCTTAGATTGGATAGAAGGCTCTAAGCAACCTCCCGATTAAGCCGCTAAGCGGATTTCTTCGAATGCAACGTTGTCGTTGGCAATTGTGTTTTTATAACATATTTTAAGTCTTTGTTATCGTTGACTACTTGCACTATTCTTTTTTCTTACCCTGTCGAAGCCGTTTCGCCCCCTTCTTTAATTCATGAACTATCACACCTTTTGGCATATGTCTTTCATCGTCTAGCCAAATAAGTATCTCATTCTTGTTTTTTTCTCTCTCTGAGAATTTAAAATCTATTGTTTTTTGTGCCTTTTTCATGGCAGCGTCTTCGCTGCGATGGCTACTAATCAATTCATCTTGAATATAGTGACCATTGTATTTATAAACTTTCCACATCATTAAAAAACTTTGTTACTTCATATTTTTTAATAGCTTTTTTAAAATCACTGTAAGTTAAACCTAAAAACCTTGCTGCGTCTTTTTTAGAGTTGGTAGTTGAAAGCGCAAACTTTAGTAAAGCCTCTTTTATAATATAACCTGATTTTCTCCAAATGTCAAACCCATAAGGCCTATTATTTATATGATTAGCTGAAAGTTCTAATTTAATAGCTATTAGATCTTCTAAAGTTAAACTATTAATACAAACTAACAAACTATCATCTATAAGGTTTTTAGCCTTCAATGCTAGTATAACGCTCTTGTTTTTGGTTGTCAAGTTCTTTTTTGAACTTTTTATCATTTTCTTCTCAGAAATCTAATTCCAACTCTTCTTCGCCGGCGGCTGGCTCTTCTAAACCTGTTTCGCCGGCTGCCGCATCATCGTAAGCTTGGTTAGTGGGCTCTTCAACGTTTGTGGATAGTTCATCTTCAAATTTATCAAAATAGAGCTTGAGATTGGCAATCAAGTAGTCATAAAACAATTCTTGATCTTCAGCGTTGGATAAAAGCTCATATGCATCGATAATACTGTTTTGCACCTTTTTAAAGGCGTTATAAGCAACGTTCCGGCCTGTTTCGTCGGCGCCGTCCACTCCAAATTCATCTCGGGGATCTTCTTCCTCTTCATCGTCATCATCAGACTTTTCAGCATCAGTTCGGATGTCAATAAACTTTTCATCATCTGCGCCACCAACTTGGATATCTACTTCTTCTTCAAGGGCTCCATCAGCAACACTGGCTTCTCCAGCTTCGTTGTTGACCTCAGCGGGAGTCAAAGCCGCAATGACAGCATTAATAATGTGAGAACGGAAAGATTCGCGCTGGGTGGCGTCTGTAGTCAATAGTTTATAGTCGGTTTCAAGTACCGGAATGATTTTCTTAAGAAGATCTTCTAAAACGTTGATTCCGGTGGATTTATTGGGGGTAGGCTCGTTATCTGGAGTAGTCGCCTCGGTTAGGTTCTGGATTTCGATATCGATTAAGTCTCGGACGATACACCGAAGGCGTTCTTCTTCCGCCAGCAGTGCTTGTTCATTAATTGTTCTTTTTTCCTTGACAACTGCAATTAATTGTCTTATATTCTCTCTTAGTACTTTTTCTTGTTTTAAGCTCATCGTAAAACCCCTCTTTCCATAATTAGTGTTAATATTTCATCAACCATAGATAAATCCATATTTTCTTGACGTTGGATCATTTTCTTCTTTTTTTTTGCGCTATGACCTTCGACGCTTCCGGCAGCCATAGCAGATATTTCATTTAAGCCAGTATTGAGTCCTAAAATAGATAATACATCAAAAACATTGTCTTCGCCAGTAAAATCTTCTAATAATTCGATAGCTTCTTCATCTTCTTCCGCTTTTCCTAAAAGATAACGCATATCAGAGGCATGAAAGGCACGTGGGTCTTTTCCAACGCCCCCCATGCTAGGCATCTCGCCTTTTAACGGAGATTGGGACAACAAGTCCATATAATATGAAGAATGGGAAATAGGTTCAATTGCACAATCATGTACCGGCATTAATCGCACGCCCTCCTTAATATATTTTTCGGCTTGGTTAAATCGTTCGACATCCTTTCCTTTTTTACATACTCCTAAGAATATATCGGTTCCTGGCTCTACAGGGCCATCTTCGCCGATAAATTCATAAGTAGCTGTGATAGGTGATGCGTGGGGGGATACTTCTACATCTACATTCGGCAAATGCGAAACTAAGGTATCCCATATTTTTTTAGAGTCTTGTGCGGTGATTTCGCGACCATTAGGAAGCTTTCGGCCCGATTTTAAAGGAGAAGAAATCAAAATCACTACTTTGTCTGCTCGTTCGGCATATTCTTCGACCATTCCAAGATGGCCGCGGTGAGGGGGCTTAAACGCACCCGGAACAAGCGCAATTTTCTGTCCGCCGGCTTCAGAACCTACGGGATCGGCGTCTTCGTTGTCAGTAAACTCGATATCTACGATTTCTTCGCCTTCTTCTTCGTTTACTTGGCCAAAACCACTTCCAAGGTTACCAACAATAAAGTCGCCGGTCACTTTGACCGGATTTGAGCCGAAAAGCTTTTCATCTCGCATAACTACTCCTTCATGATTCATCACATCCCCCATTGGGCTCGTTAATGATCGTAAAACATCATTTCCAAGCACTCTAGTAGCATGCATAAGCACTGCGCCGTAGATTGCAGCTTCAGCATCAGCATCTTCGATTAAATCAACGATAGGAGTGGCTCCATTTAAGATATTCATGTATAATTGCTTGTGCAACGCATGCGTTTTGCTCCCATCCTTCAATGTAACCGTCTTATAGCGCGGATTGGTTGCTTCTGACAGCCAATCCTTTAAAGACTTGGTGATTTCACGGTCATCAGACACCCTTACAGTAAAAGGTTGGGATAAGGTCGATGAAAAGTCAATTTCATCCATTTTTTCGGTTGGGACAGACCCATATACCTGAAAACCGTACTCTTCGGCCACAGAATTGAGTTTTTTGACTAAATTTTCCATTGTTTTAGGGTTATAGGGCACTTCTACGCTAGGAGCCTTTACACCTTCTGGACGCTCCATTCCTGGGCGCTCTTGACCCGTTCTGGAGTGGATTTTGTGGTAAAATTGACTTAATCCGTGGATTGCAAGGAAATTTTCATCATATTCGGTAACATTTGTCGTTCCTTCGACGTATTCGGTGTTTAAAAACCGAGATGGGTCACTCCACATGCCTAAATCTTCCAGTTCAGCCTTGATCTCGGGTAACGCGGCGTTTAAAATGCTCAAAAGCGTTCGAATTGCCGGTCGCATGCCGTGACCTTCGGGAAAACGGTCATCTACCCGGCCCATCGTGATTCCTTCGATATCTATGGGCTTTAAAGAGCCCCGATCAACGGCAAATTGCTTGTTTTCGTCCTCTCCGACCACCTTAAAGGACACATTGACCCCATCTATCTTGACGGCGCCCGCTCCTTTCTTCTCTATGAAGGTTGCAGCCTTCTCAAAGAAATCTAAGAGGTCAGAACCCGAGTTCACCCATCCCAAATCGAAGGGATGAGCCATATGGCCCGCAGCACCCCCCATTATGAGCCCTCGTTCAGGCTTTCTTCCAAAATATTAAGCCTCTCCTCTAAAACTTGGAGTTCGTTTTGCATTCTACGTGCAGATCTGCGAGCTTCTTTCAGATGCTGCCGCGCCAATGCAAGACGGCGCTCCTCAGTTATAGATTTAGGTTTAATGTTGGAGATAATTTCCTGTAAACCTTGCAGATAGGTAAAAATATTCCTATCATCAAGGCTTTCGTCTAGACGAAACCTATTCCAATCTTTATTTAAAGACATTATTCGGCTTCCTTCTTATTTGGCGCTTTTTTTGGTGCTACGGCGCACTTTCTTCCGCGGCGCCTTAACAGGAGCCTCCACCACTGGCGCTTCTGGCTCGGGCTCAGCTTGTTTTGCCACTGCAGGTGCCGGAGACGCTGCAGCTTCTGGTTCTGCGCCTCTCCATTCGAGCCATCGCCTATGCTGCATGTGTCTTTTCCATTTTTTACCCATTTTTCTTTGTCTCCTTTAGGCGTTTGACGACTTGGCTAGCCAGAGCGCGCAATTGCTTTTCAGTAACTTGATTTCCGTTCGTCGCGCTCTTCTCTGTCCGGCGTGTACTTGCCACGTCAGTCATAGAACCTTGCAGTCGCTCGGCCACACGCCGGCTCACTTCTGCCACAATGGCATCGTGGTTAAGGTTTTCGGCTGCTGTTTGTCGTCCAGCAC
>CAZNKX010000043.1:0-4757 GCA_964573915.1 Candidatus Woesearchaeota archaeon
TTCTCTAAAGATATTACTTTTTCCTTTAATTTGAGCGGTCTTTCTTTTCTTGATTCAAGAACTGAAATGCTCGAGTGAGCTTCGAGCATTTTCTTAGTTGATTCTTCGACTAACTTTTTGTGTTTTTCATAGAGTTCTTTTACTGATGCCAATCGCTCTTCTGAAAAATCAATTTCTTGACTCGTTTGTTTTTGTAAGAGAAGTATTTCTTTTTTCATCCTCTCTTCAGTATCTTTTTTTCCCTGCAGTCTTGTTGTTAGATTACTGATTGTTGCAATTATTTTTTTGTTTTCTTCAATTACTTCGCTGATTTCAGCTTTTTTTTGATCTAATGTTTCCTTTTTTGTAAGTAAGCTTGTTACATCAATTGTTAATGTATTTGAATCTCTTGCAAAGGTTATCTTTCTTTCAGTTTCAATTACGAATTTTTCTTTTAGTAGATTCAGCTCTCCTACGAGAACCTCTTTTATTTTGATCTGCTCTTTTACTTTTTGGATGAAGATTCCAGCGTTATCTTTTATTCTTTTATATCGGTCGATTCCAAATATGTGGCGAAGAGTGTCAAGGCGGACTTCTGGGCGCTCTTCAATAATTGATTTCATTTCTTCTTGAGGCGTGTAGACTGTAAATTTGTAGAGGAGGTTTGATTTTTTTGCAAATTCCTTTGGATAGTTGAGAAGCCTCATTACTCTGTCTTTCATCTCTGAAGTTGAAATTTCTTCTGGGCCCCTTGAAGTTGTAATAATATTTGAATCCTGCGTGATGCCTCCACTTTTGCTTTTCTTGATTGTTCTCTCAAGAGTAATTATTTCCCCTTCGATTTCCATTTCAAGAGCGGCGTATGCGGTTTCGCTTCCAGTTCGAAGAAGGGAGGCTCCTTTTTGTCCCGGTTGTAATCCAAATAACGCGAATTGTATTCCGAGGAGAATTGAAGTTTTTCCTGCTCCAATTTCCCCTGCTAAAAGAATTGAGCCTTTTGGAAAGGTGACTTCTATGTCTTCGTAGCTCCGGACATTTCTTAGATGAAGTTTTTTAAAAATCATACTTTTTATGCCTCCACCTTCATCTCTAAAATACCTCTTAGCTCAGATAAGAGTCTCTCTTCGAATATCATTGCCTTTTCATCCTCTGCTTTTTCCATTGAGAGTGCACTCATGAGGGTTGGAAGATATCTAGTAAAATTATTTTTTTGATTTTTGTTTGAAAATTCTTTGAAAATTCTCTCTTCTACCTTTTCGATATTTTCTTCGTCATTTTCTGCAGAGGCAAATTCTTGCGACTCTAATTTTAATGAGGACATATTTCTTAGGAATACGTAAGCTCCTTTTTTCTGAATAAAATCTTCTATTTCCTTAAAATTGATGTCTCCTGCTTTTCCGGTTTTCATAACTCCTTTTAGTTTGAGGAGGGCTATCTTGTCATTTAAACTATGCTTATCAATTTCAGAGATTATTTTTTGTGTCGCAGTTAAGCCATTATCTATATCGACTTGCATTAAAACTACCTCCTTTAATGGGATTTGAATTCTTTTTGTATTTGTTCGATTATTTTCAATCTCTGCTAAGACGAAGCTTCCATATTTTAGGTCAATTAATTCTTGGAAGTTTGCTGGAAATGTTGGAGTTGGATATACAAACCGTGCCCCGCTCTCTGTTTCATTGTAATATTTATGAATATGTCCGAACGCATAATAATCTGCGAGCGGCAATTTTTCTTTTTCGATTGAATCCATTGGAATTGTTCCAACAACATCCTTTATTGTGGTGTGAAGCATGAAAATAGTAAACGTATTTCTTTTTTCGAAATGGACTCGTTTGAGATCTTCAATTTCCATTCCAGATTTTTTTCCAGGGTAACCGAAGATTGCGATGTCGTTGTGATATGTTGGCTCTAAATTAATTCTGCCTGATTCATCAACAGTAAATTTTTCTACATTTTTGCAGAATCCTGCCTTTTCTAAGACATCGAGAAATGTTTTTCCTGACGTTGAAAAATCATGGCTTCCTGCGATCAAATAAACGGGAATATTATGGTCATGAATTTTTTTGAATTCTTGAAATGTTTCTTTTAAAATTTCTATTGAAGGGTATGCCGAATCAAATAAATCTCCTGCAATTAATATGAAATCCACTTCGTTTTCGATACAAATGTCGATGATTCTTCTAAATGATTCGAAATTTATTTTTTGTAATTCTGGCTGTCTCCAACAGCCTAAATGACAATCGGCTATGTGTGCAAACGTTACCATCTTTTTTACCTAGTAAAAAATTAGAGAGGCGATATTTAAAGATAGTTGTGGTAAAGTTATTTTTGGGAAATGGTGTTAACCAAATTCTAAGATGAGTAATTCTTCCATCCACAATTTTTTTCGAGCGACTATTTTTGGCCCGAATTTTTTTATATTGTTCATTGGAGTGAGGTTTGAGATTAAGAGAAAAATTTTGCCATCTTTCTTGAGGTGAGATTTTGCTTGTTTTAGAAACTCTATAGCAATTTCGTCTCCTTTTTTGCCGCCAGTCGTTGCTACCCTTGAGCTTTTTGGCTCTCGTATGTCTTTTGGAAGATAGGGTGCATTGAATACGATTATATCAAATGAATCTAGAATTTTTTTAAAAAGATTTGTATGAATTGCACGCATATTTTCTTTTTCGAGATTCTCGATTGTCGTTTCGTTTATATCTGCTGCGGTGATGTTTTCTTTTTTGAGAAACTTCGATGCTGTTTTTGCGAGGATTCCAGAGCCAGCCCCCATATCGAGAAAAGTTAGAGTATCTTTTTGTTTTTTTGTTTGTTTTGAAAAGAAGTTTTCTAGAAAAGTTTTGAAAAAGAAAGAGTCTTCAGCAGGTTTGTAGATTTCCATTTTAGAAGAATCTATCCCAGAATAGGCCTGCAAGGAGCGCTAAAATCATGATGAGCGTTACTATAATTATTAGTGAAATAATGACTATTTTTCTCGTGTGCTTTCTTGGCTTTGTTCTCGTTGAGAGTGCTTTTCTTGTTGGAAGGAGTGGATCTTGTGAATCTTGTTCTTGGGCGGCTACAGGAGCCTTTTTCTTTTTTGAGAAAGGATTGAGAGACTCCCAGAATGACTTTTTCTTTGGAGGAATTGGAGATGTTGCTAGGGGAGGTCTTTTCGTTGGTCGTTCCTTTTGAATTTGAACTCCTCCCATTGCCATATACTTTTCTTGCTCTTCTTCAGCAATTGGGACATTTTCTGAAGCAGTTTGTAGGGCAGACCTGCCCTGGTTTGTTGCATGAACTTGAGAGAATTCTCGAACTTCCTGAGAGTTACTTGCTGCGTTTATATCTTCTGGCGTGTAGCCGGCATTGTAAAAGCTTCTTGCTGCTTTTTCGAGGCTGTCTCCTCTTTCAATGGCATTTTTTAGTCCGCCAATTAACTCTTGAATAATCTTGTCGCTTGGTTTTTCTACAATTTTAAAATATCTCCATCATTCATCAAGTGGGCATTTTTCCCTAATTTGTAACCCATCCTTTTTAAGATTTCAATCATTGGCTTTGTTTTATCGAATCCCCCGTGATAAGGGATTATATGCTTTGGCTTTGTGAGCTTAACGGTTTCTCTCAAATCTTCTTCTCTTCCATGTCCGGATACATGAACATCTCTAAAAATTCTTGGATTAAATTTTTTTAAGCGAGATTCCATTTTGGAGAATTGTTCGATATTTACTGGACTTGGAATTACGCTTGAAGAAAAGACGATATTGTCCTTGTTAGTTAATTTAAAATGTAAATCTTTTCGAGACATTCGCTCTAGTATGGAGTTTGGTTCTCCTTGATGGCCCGTACATACAATTACATAATCTTTTCGATTTTTCTCAGTTATTTTGAGTGCTTTTTCAACTTGTCTTCGATACTTTGCAATTCTTACTCCCTCTAAAAATGGTGCGGCTCCTGCGTTTTTGGCCGCACTTGCATATTTATCCATACTCCTTCCAAGTAAAATTACTTCTCTATCTATTTTTTTTCCAATGTCTAAGATACTTTTTATCCGGGCAATTTGTGAAGCAAAGGTTGTTACAATTATTCCCTCATGTTTGTCTTCAATTTGATGGAGCGTTTTGTTTAACATTTCTCTTGCTACACTCTCAGAAGGTGTTTTATCTTTCGATCCAGAATAAAGTGAATTTACGATAAAGACCAAAATCCCTTCTTTTCCTAATTCCTTTAATCTCTTATAATTTGGTTTTGGTCCGACGACTGGCGTATCGTCCAATTTGAAATCTCCTGAGAATAAAACGATTCCTTTCGGTGTATGAATTGCGACCATTGAAGATTGGATTGTGGAATGCGTCATGTGTAAAAAGTCAACTTTGTATTTCTTGTTTTTTCCTTGAACATGGAAAGTTGTATTTGGTTTGACATTGTACATTTTATTTTTTAAGATTATGTCGTTATCATTTAGCAAAGATTCCAAGACTTTGATAGTAAATGGTGTTCCGTAAATCGGGGCGTTATATTTATCAGATAAAAAAGGTACTGCTCCAACATGATCTAAGTGAGCGTGGGAGATAAATTGTGCGCGAACTTTATGCCTGATGTTATCAATTAGTGAATCCTCGGGTATTGCTTCTATTCTCTTTAATCTTTTCTCAGTCATAATTCTGTCTTGCTCTTGCATTGAGACGATTGCCGGCAAGAAAAAACCTTCATCAAAAATAAATGCGTCATCTTCTAACTCTACTACGACCATATTTTTGCCTACTTCAGAAAAACCTCCGACCGTATGAATCTTCACC
>CAZNKX010000044.1:0-4650 GCA_964573915.1 Candidatus Woesearchaeota archaeon
CTTGATCTTCGATACATCCCATAGACTTTATATCCTTTTTCTAAGAGAAGTTCGGCAAGGTATCCTCCGTCTTGACCCGTTATTCCCGTAATTAATGCGGTTTTCATTTAAATTAATTATTTAAAGAGTTTATAAAATTTTAGTGGTTTTGCTAACTCTTTTCTTTAAAATAATAATTCCGAAAAGATATACTGCCCTACTTATTATCGTTGCTGTTCCTGCTCCAAGAAGTGCTTGCATCATCCCGGTTTTTAATCCATTCGTGATAAATATCCAATTTAAGAAAATATTTAAAATAGTTGAAAAAATGATCATCCTTGCGATTATGTTTGTTTTTTCTCGAGAAGTTAAATAAACGTCATATAGCCCTGAAATGGAAGTTAAGAGTATTAAGAGAGATAATAGTTTTAGTATTGGAGTTGCAGGAAGATATTCTGCCCCATACACCAACAGCACGTATTTAGCAATAAAAAAAGTTACTACCGCTGCTAGTGAGGAAATTAAAATAACTGCAATGAGTGTTTTCTTGAAAGCGTTTTCTAGAGATTTTTTCCTTAGGCGCGAAAACACAGGTAAAAATGCTCCGGGAATTGCGCCTACGAGTGCTATTGCTGCGCCGATGAGCCCAAGAGAGGCTCCGTAGTATCCGATGAATTCACTTTCCACATAATGACCTAGCATTAAAGTATCAACATATCCAAAAAAAAGTCCTGAAAAAATGATCATTGAGAAGGGAAGTAAGAATTTTTTCAGTCGAATTTTTTCTAATGGATCTAGTCTTCCTGCTCGACTTCTTAAAAATGAAATATTATCTCTTGCCATAACAAGCAGAGAAAACAAGGCAACAAGATAACAGAACGTTATGCCGATAATTATTGCGAAAATAATTCCTTCTTCTGCAAAAAGTTTTAAGGAGATCAAAATCGTAAGAGGAATGAGGATGAGTCTTAAAATTTGAAAAATTATTTCCTTTATCATGGGATATTTGAATTTATTTTCTGCTTGAAATGCTGAAGATAAGTATCCTTGGAGGCCAATTGTTGGAATAAATAATGCTCCTGCAAGTAATGCATAATAAATTGGCTTATTATAGTAATTTTGTGCTATATATTTTGAGGAGAATATTAAAACAAATGATATGAGGATTGTTAAATAGATCTTTAATTTTAACAAACTTTTGAAGTAAGTCTTTGCTTTTTTTAAATCTTTATTTCCAAGTGATTTTGAAACGAAAGTGAGCATGGCGGTTCCAATCCCTAATTCTGAAACAGAAGTGAAAAGAAGAATTGTTGAGAGTGCAAGACTGTAGAGGCCAAAAAGTTCAGGTAGAAGCATTCTTGCAATAATTATTGTAAAAAAGAGGGAGCCAATCTTTCCAATAAATGTTGTTGAAAAACTATATTCTGAATTGTTTATTATTTGTTCTTCGTTTTTAGAAAATGATTTTGATTTTATTTTATCGAATATTTTCATATTATCCTCCTGAATTATCAATTACGTAGTTCTTCATTGTTTTTATTTGTTTCTAGAAATATTATCGATTCCTGCAATGAGGTTAGTCTATATCGAAGATAGATTTTTTGTTTTTGTTGGTGAGGTGTGTTGCGAATGGAGATACCTTGTAGTACCACAATTCCCTGAAATATATCACTGCCATGTAGTCTGTTATTAAATGGAGTATTGTTCCGAGTGCTATGAAGAGAAAAAAGAGATATATTTTTGAGAGTAATAAAAGAACTATGACGAAAAATAAACTATGGAAGATAAAGACGCCCCAACCGTATTCGCTTCTTTTTTGTTTAGAGAGGTTGTGAGCGGCATCTCGATTTTTGCCCCACCACTTCACAGCGTCAAAAAAGCTGTAATTTTTTGTTTGAAGTGCAAACCAAATGTAATGGTCTACGTCGATTGCAATTGAACTAATGAACACGAGGGCTATTTCCAGAGTTGAAAAATTTGAAAAAATGGCAAAAAATCCTGAAGCGATTATTCCAATGAGAAAATGCCATTTTGGAGACATATTATTCTTCTAATTGTCTTGCAATATCTGCGAATGCTGGTCGAGAAATTAATACTCCTGTCGTAATTCCAATCAAAGTTGTTACTGCAAATCCTTTGAGTAGACCTGCTGATGCTGCTCCGATTCCCATAAACCCTAGAAGACCGGTTAGAGGGATCAATGCAACAAATGTTGTCGTGAATGCCGTTACAATGATAAATAATGCTTTTTTAATTCTTTGTCGTATCGTCTCTCTTTTATCACGTGCCTCATCTAAAATAATAATTTGGGAGTCTATTCCTGTTCCGATTGCTGCAATTATTCCTGCGATTGAAGGAAGGTCTAAGTTCCATCCAATAAGTGCCGCAGTTCCAAGGATGATTAAAACCTCTGAGAGAGAAACCGCAACCAATGCAATTGAGATTTTTATCTTTCTATATCTTACAAAGATAACAAGGGAAACTGCAAGAATTGCGAAAAGACCGGCGATTAAAATTTGCCTTGTGAATTCTTCTCCTAGGTTTGGAGAAATTTTATCAATCTTTATAATTTCTAATTGGAATGGAAGGGATCCTGTAATCAGGATTGTTTGGAGTTGTTTCATTTCCTGTTCTGCAGCATCGATTGCATCCTGTGTTGTCGGTCCTGTTCCTGAACCAGAGATTTGAATTTGTGTTGTGACCGCGCCCTTGAGACTTGCTCCAATGTTAAGTGAGGAGGTTAGCTGGCCGTCAATGTAAAAATCTAATTGCTCGCTTAAGTACGCTCCATCGAATGTTAGTTCGTCTGTTATGTCTGCATGTCTTTGTGCTGCTTCTTCTGATAAGAAAATTACAAATTGAAAATTACATGCCTCTCCTTCTTGAACGGCAAAACAATCACTTATGAATGCATCAGTCCCGGTTCTTCCTACGTGAGTAATATCTTCATCTCCTCCGACAAAAACAGTTTTATTTCCGATTTTTGCTTCAAAGTGTCCCTGTTTTGCTATAAGTTCTTCTAGGTCTTCTGGAGAGGAGCCTGCGATTTCAATTCCCATTACATTTTCTTGATTCGAAGTGATTACCTTGAAGAATTTAACGTCGGAGAGCCCATAGATATTTAGTCGTTGTTCTGAGACTGCAATTAAGTCATTTAACTGTTCAATTGTGAGCGGCACATCGGCTTTTACCAATGCACGGGAACCCCCCTGCAAATCAAGTCCAGTTTTAATTCTGCTTTTTTCTAATTCTTTTACTGAAATTGCGTCAATTAATGAATTGTCAAATAGATTGATTATTTCTAAAGTATTTGTAGTAATTACGACTTTTGTTGTCTCACCTTCATTAAGCTTTCGTAGTGGGTCGAGTGCAGTTGTGTATTCCTCTAAGGAAGTTATTGGAGCTCCATTAATTGAGATAATTTTCATTCCTGACCGCAATCCTTGTTCGAAGATGCTTGAATTAGTTTTAACGGAATCTACTAGAACGCCTTGTTCAAATGCGATTGGAGGAAGTCCAAAGATTGCAATTGCTGAAAGCACTACAAAAATTATGAGGAGCCAAATCCTAAATGTAATTTTCATTATAATAAACCTCCGGTGGGTTTCTTATCAGTTTCCAGCAACCACTTAAATCTCATTTGAGGTCTCCATATACCATTTAATTATTGAGGCGTTTCCCACCCAAGTGTTGAATATGTCGAATCCGAGACCGATAAGAAGAATGGTGAAAATTTGATTGAGGACCGAGTTAAATGAAAAGACAACTATTAAAGAAGTTGTTATCGCAATTATCGAAGTAATTGTCATTGTAGTTCCTGTTTTGAACGCACTGAATAGCGCGGTGTTCGTACGCTCTCTTTTCTTGAGGAGCCTCGTCGTTAGTAAAATGTCTGTGTCAACTGAATACCCTATCAGCATAAGAAATGCGACGATTCCGGCAGTAGATAATTTTATTCCGATGAGGTTGACTACTGCAAGCGTCATTGCGATATTTGCGAATGCTGCGAGCATTACTGCGAATGCCGGAACAGAGTATTTAATATATGTCCGAATGAAATAAACGGAGAATGCAACAAAAATAATTCCAGAAAGTATTTTGTTAAGAGATAAAAAATAGTTTCCCATGAAGAAACCAAAAAGGAAATTGAGGAGAATGACTCTTGTTTTGATTCCTTTTTGCTTTGTAAAAATTAAAAAAACGACCGCTGCCATCCAAAAGAATGCGAGAATTACAGCGACGATTAATTGTTTGTAAAAGTCTGCTGAAAGGCTCGATGATGTGGTTTCCTTCGAGGAATTTTCTTGGGTTAATTCTTCTCCAAGAATCGTTTCCAAGAGTCCTTCGATAGTATTAGAATTTTCTTCTCCGACAATTACTACGAGCTCTAATTGATTCCCGGAGTTATCTGAAATTGTTTTCACTTCAAAATCTGAAATTTCTTCTGCAAGAAAGCTTTGCATCTCCTCCGCTGAAATATCTGTTACAAGTGTAATCGATGTTCCGCCCGTTAGTGAAACGTCCCTTGCAATGATGTCTCCTGTTTGGAGATAGAAAAATGTAAGGTACAGAACGGAGAGTGTTAGAACTATTGCAGGAATAATTAAGAGTTTTTTGTATTTTTTGTCATACCACTGTTCAAAATTTTTCATACAATTTTAGAGAATTGTT
>CAZNKX010000045.1:0-4574 GCA_964573915.1 Candidatus Woesearchaeota archaeon
TTGCAGATTTCTTTTTCTAAAGCCACATCTTGAATGCAGGCCTCCCAGAATCCTTCTTCGTTGCAGGTTTTTGTGCCACTGCTGCAAATTCCCGGATTACCTGTTATACAGCTTTCCGAATTTCCGGAGCTACATTCGATTGAAGGAGAAGTTGTTATAGGATTTATAGTTTCTTCTGGATTGTAATTGCTACAAGAGATTTCGTCAGTCTCGCCGTCGCAGTCGTTGTCGAGGTTGTCGTTGCAGATTTCTATTGTTGCCTGAGTGTCTTGGAGACAACTAGACCAGGTGGCATCTTCGTTGCAGGTTTTTGTTCCGGTGCTACAAATTCCAAGAAGATTTATAGAACATGATTCTGTAGCATCAGGCGTGCAAGGAATACATTCACTATCTTCTAAATCTGTGTGGCCGTCGCAGTCGTTGTCTCGAGCATCCATGCAGGTTTGAGCACTAATACTTTCTTCAGAAACTACTGTGTCTAAAGGAATACAAACCCCATAAGTTGTTCCCTCACAGGTTCTTATCCCAAACGCACAAAAATCCTCGAGACCAGTGTTACAATGTTGGTCGGGGTCCCCGGGAGAGCAGTCGTCACAATCAGGATCATCAAAATCTTTTAGGCCGTCGCAGTCGTTGTCCCGAAAATCAAGACAAGATTCTTCATAACCAGCTTCATACGGCGTTATTGAAGTGCATATGCCCCCGACATCGGCACACATTTCGTCTTGATTGTGAACCCCATCTTCGCAAGACCCCTGACAATCAGAATCAAAAAAATCTGTTGCACCATCGCAGTCGTTGTCGAGGTTGTCGTTGCAATTTGCACTCTCAGGAGAAGGCAAGGGATAAAGGCAATTTCCCCATTCCCCTGTTTCATCGCAAATTCTCTCTCCTGTTCCGCAAACTCCAGGTAATCCCGAAGAACACGCCTCGGTTTCTTCAGGAGTGCAAGAAGCAGCGTTTACATCTGTGATTAAAAATAATAAACCTAAAATAATTAGGATTGTTAGCAAAAAAATTTCCGAGGCTGTTGACCTTTTTTTCATGAGATCTTAGGGTAAAAATATGTTATAAACTTTTCTAAATTGGCAAGATATCCGATTTGACTCCTCGCTGATCCCCATACCTAATTGTTGCTTCAAAAACAACTTCGAATGTGTCTCCTTCTAAAAATCCATCGACAAAAGGCGTAATTTCTTCTTTTGGAAGTGAAATTAAAAGATTTCCCCCTTCTTCATTAAATGTAGAAAGTTGTGTTCTAATAGGATCATTAATGAAAATGTCAAGCTCATAAATTCTAAATTCTATTTCTGAATCATCGCAGTTTCCTTCGCTCTCAATTTTTAATAGATAATCTTCACTAAAAATATCTTTTCCCCATCCAACTTCAGTAATTTTACAATCTAAGGGTGATGTGCCAACAATATTCTCTTCGCAATCTTCTTCATCAACTTCTCCGTCGCAGTCGTTGTCGAGGTTGTCGTTGCAGATTTCTATTGTTGCCTGAGTGTCTTGGAGACAACTAGACCAGGTGGCATCTTCGTTGCAGGTTTTTGTTCCGGTGCTACAAATTCCTGGATTACCTGTTATACAGCTTTCCGAATTTCCGGGGCTACATTCGATTGAAGGAGAAGTTGTTGGAGGACTCGAAGTTGGAGAGCCATTATCTCCTGTATCTTCGATGCAGCCAGGCTCATCAATTTGGCCATTACAATCATTATCTAAATTATCTGCGCATATTTCATTTGTAGATTCTACTGTTTGAATGCATTCTCCCCAGACGTTTGAGTCGCCACATGTTTGAATTCCTGCCCCGCAAATTCCATCAAGGCCATTGTCGCAACTTTGTGTGCTTCCTGTAGTACATGCCACACAGTCACTATCGCTTAGGTCTGTTTCTCCGTCGCAGTCGTTGTCAAAACCATCGTCGCAATTTCCAACACTAAGACTTTCTGGAGTTCCTTCGACTGCTACACATTCTCCATAACTTGTTCCTTCACATGTTCGTATCCCAAGTGTACAAAATCCCCCAAGACCAGTATTACAATATTGGTCTGTATCTCCTGGAGAACAGGAATTACAATTATTATCTTCGGTATCTATTGAGCCATCGCAGTCATTATCTTTACCATCTTGACAACTATCTTCGCTGGACTCATAATATCCACATACTCCCCCAATATCTGCACACACTTCATCTTGATTATGAGCGCCGTCACTACAGGTCCCATAGCAATCTGGATCAAAAGAATCTACTCTTCCGTCGCAGTCGTTGTCCAAGCCATCTCCACAATTATTTTCAGGAGATGAAAATGGCGGAGAGATACAAGCGCCCCAATCGCCATTAGGTTCACAAGTTTGTGTTCCCTCGCTACAAATTCCCCAGAGTCCAGTTTCACAGCTTTGAGTGTCTCCGGGAGTACACCCACCATCTCCTCCGACTTTGCCCGTTATAAAATCGTGAACTTCCTCAAAAAGAGAATTATAAAAATCAATGAATGAAAATGCACTTACAGAGGTTGCTGTAAATAATAAACCACTCATTATTGCAACGATTGCTAACGCTCTTTTCATAAGCGAATATATCAAAAATATATTATAAACTTTTCTACAAATTATGGAAGAATAGAGGCTATCTCTACTAAATTTGATTGCAATTTAAGTAACGATTTAGCAGAAATTATTTTTTAGCTTCGAGCATAGGTTCAGCATTCTTTTTTTCAAATTCGGTAAAATGGCATCTTCCACAATACGATCTTCCTTTCCCAGTGGATAGAAAAATTCCGGGACCGCATCGAGGACAACTTCGCCCTTTTTTTACAATTTTGTCACCTTCAATAGTATATTTCTTGTATTTTATTGAGGTTGGTTTATTGACATGTTTTTTCTTTCCCTTAATCTTACTTTTAATTGCCATTATTCTTTTGATTCTTCTGCTTTAGTTTCTTCACTAGTTTCTCCTGTTTGGGGCTCGACTGATTTTTCTTCCTTAGGTTCATCAGATTTAGATTCTTCAGTTTGTGCTGCAGTCTCTGCCGCTGCTTTTTCTTCAGCTTCTTTTTTTGCTTCCTCTTCTTCGGCTTTTTTTGCTGCAGCTTGTTCTTCAGCCATCTTCTTTCGAACTTTTTGAGGAATCGTTTGAATCTTTTCTTTTGATTCAACAGAATCATAGATAAATACGTCCGCAACAAACGTGTGTTTTCCAAATGATGTTTTGATCGTGTTAACAACGACGGTATTTGTATCTTTTCCTGTAAATGTTTTTACCTCCTCATTACTTGGAGGAACGTCTCCTGTAACTTCGATAATTAATTCTTCTCGCTCTAAAAAGGGATTTTTTGTGCTTGAAATTATTTTAACGTTTTCTTCTGCCATATTATTTTGATTTGATTGCAAACTCTCCTTTGCTATGCAGTTTCATTTTATCTGCCATCTCTGATTCTTCGGCATTGAAGATATGAATTCGTCCTTTGAATGAATCACTTGTGGGGGTTTCTCCGCAGTTAGTGCACTTTTCTCCTCGATAAATTGCCCTACAATTCAAACATGATTTTTCTTTATTTGCTTTTGTTGCCATTATTTCTTCTTATTCTTATTTTCTTGTGCAAGTGCTTGTGCTGCTTGTTTTTTTGCTTTTTCTTTGTCTGCTGCAATCCATTCTAATTTTCCAAGACCTGGTTGTCTCATCGTGAGTCCGATTTTTGGCTCTTCTCCTTTGTATGAGATTGCTACAATCCGTGCGATACACTTGTCTGCCTTAACGAGATTTTTATTTCCATCTTTTCCCGTTAGAACGCCTGAATCTGAGAACGAAACGAAATCATCCATCGTCTGCGAGATGTGGATCATCCCTCTGATTGCGCCCATATCGATAAATGCTCCAAAGTTCGTGATTTCCTCTATATTGCCATAGACTAATTCCTGTAATTCTGGTTTGAATACAATTAATTTGAAGACCGATTCGTAATATGCTGCTCCGTCGCCCGGAATAATTATTCCTTCTTTAACATCTAAGACTTCCAAAACAGCGACGACAGTTCCTATATCTTTATCTTGAAAACCTGAGTACGACTCCTCTAATTGCGTTCGCACAGCTTCGTCTGTTGACATTCCAAATTTGTTTGGCTCTACTCTTACATGATCGGTTACAAGAACTTCATAGAACATAGAAACGATAGAAAATTTTGATTTATAAGTTTTGTGATTGAAATTTAGGTGAAAAATAATAGGTCCGGTAGGTAGCTCAAATCCACACAAAAGAGGTTATGTATTCTCCTCAGTTCTGCGACCTTCTAAGCACCTACGCGCTTAACTTAGGGCTGCTGGCATTCCTGCCTCTGACCCGGTTCATTAAGGCAAGATCAAAGAAGACAAAACGTCAACGTCAAACACATGACATTTAGTGCTTCATTTCACACCCTACCTTACAGTCCGTATAAAGCCCATTTACGCGAGTGCGCGGGGCTAACGCGCCGACCTGACCTAGAATCATAGAGAAAATGAGAGTTTAAAGGCTTTGTGATTTGTCTTTTTAGAATATTTTATATAATTTGATTAATTGGAGATTATATGGG
>CAZNKX010000046.1:0-4567 GCA_964573915.1 Candidatus Woesearchaeota archaeon
CGCGGGTCCAGGATGTTTTAGTTGGGAGAATTTATGAAGCGGCTTAAATCTTAAATTTATCAAACGCATCTCTTTTGTCTTCGTTATCACCAGTAGCATATGCTAGTTGAAGTTTTTTTGCATCGTCTTTTCCAGATTCTTTTGAAAAATAAACTGAGGGTTGTCCTTGTTCTCCGACCATTGCATTCTCAAATGTATCAATCGTTGAACACTCTAATCCATTTCTTGCAACGACTATCCAAACACCATTAATCATAAAATGTCTTCCGAGAATACTGAGAGGCAAAGTCTTTTCGTTTACGAGGTTTTTTTCTAAGAGGATTTTTAATCGTGCAGCCGGGATTTTCTCACATAATAGACAGCCTCCGCCCGGTGTTGGATATTTCATTTTGTATTTTTCGGCTAATGCCATTTGAACTTTTCGTCCGCGTCCTTGAATTGCTAAGAGTTTTTCTCGGTCGACTAATCCTGATTTTTCCCATGAGGTTTCAGGGAGGAGTTTGGCCGAGAGCGGCCTGAGCATTTCATACCCGATTTCATTATCGATTATCTTCATTGCAGGTGCGACTTGCGACATGGGGCGTTGTCCTAAGACTTCTCCAGTCGCTATAACTGAGATATTATTTTCATCTGCAAACTCTTTAGCCTTCTTGAAAATGTAAGCCTTACAATCTCTGCAGGGATTTATTCCAGCACCTGTTCCGTATTTTGGATCTTTGATTAGTTCGAGGTACTCAGATAAGTAGGGCTCTTTTGTGACGTCGAAGATTTTTAGTTTGACTTCTTTTTTTTGGGTGAAGTTGAAGTTGCAGTCTAAGTTGCAGCATCCGCATCCGTAGGGAAGATTGAAGTACATGGCGGTTACCTCGAAGCCTTGCTCGGCTAAGAGACATATCGCTAAGCGGGAATCGAGTCCGCCCGAGTAGAGCACGACTGCTTTTTTGTTTTCTTGTTCTTTAGGATTTGGTGAAGAGGTTTTTTCCATTTATTTGGATGTAAGGAAGAGTTTTTAGGAGTTTTGGTTATGTTTACCAATGACTTTTCGAGTAAAACCAAGATATGTTACTTTTTGAAAGTAGGTAAATCTAGAAAGACTTATATAATCTAGATTGCCCTTGGCAACATGGACTATGCAGAAAAAGGAAGAGAATTAATTCTCGAAGCGTCTCAAGGTACTTTGGAGTTTCTTGCCTCAGAACGTCCTACAAGATGGGATAGAAACTATGGTAGTCTTCATCCATATCAACTTGCACTTCGTGTGATTGGAGAAGAAGGGATGGCAGAAGGATTTGCAGATCCAGAATGTACTGCCAAGTCCTTAGTTAGAGTAGAGGGTTGCTGGAATAGTGGCTTAGGAGCTGCAGTAATCACCTATTTGCAAGAAGGAAGAGAAGAAATGGCACGTTCAATTGAAGAAGAGTTAAAGATATATTCTCTTATGCCCGGTTCAGGGTATCTTAATCCCCATACCACCTGTTCTGATGCGAGAGAAAGAGATGGTTCGATAAAGCGAGAAGATCCCTCAAAAAAGGTTAGTGTGGATAATAGACAAACTTTATATGGAGTAAATATTAGTTTAGCCCTCGGTCAAAGAGAACAAGCCAGAGAAGTGCTCTCTTGGGTTGGGGCTGTTGACAGTGATGGAAATGAAGGTCCAATCTTCTATGTGGATTCAAAAACTTCATGGGAAGAACGGTCTTCAATAGGATGTACCCTCCAAGTTAAAAAACAGCCATGGGGCGTTAGATCAGATCTTTTAAGGTCAATGCGGTATGCCGGACTTACTCGAATTGCTGAAGAAGATTTTGGACGCTTACGAAAGAGCATTGCTGAAGAAGCCTTCAGGGAGATCCGTGATGAAGTTAGAAACAATGGTGGAAATTCAGATCAATTGTATGGGATCACTATAGAAAACTTGTCTCGTGTTTGCTTAATGCTAGATTCTTTTGGAGATGAAGAGCGCCTTAAACATGCAAGAGGCCTCCTACTGCCGACCGTGTTAAAATTAAGGGAAGAAGGTGTGGAAGTAAAAAAATCTGGGATTGGGCCAGTCCATCTAGGAAATCATGACACAAAGAATCAGAACCTTATCAGATACGGACTTGCTCTCACTGGAATCGGACAAGAAGAGCCCTTAAGATATTACTCTTTCTAAGAGTGTTTCTCATAAACCTCCTGAACAAATTCAATTTCTCTATCGCGTTAGGGATTTCTAGAGGTTTCTCTGTTACTTTCTCAAACATCATACCACCCATAATTTTGCTCCTTAAGTGATAATCCGTATTTCTCTTCCGTGGCTAGTAGCCCCCATAACTTTCTAATTCATCTCGGTAGACTTTGTGTTCGAAGTCGAAGTTGAACATGAAGAGGAATTCTGAGAGGATTTTTACGCCGACGCCTGCTTCTTTTGTTATCTTGTGGAGAATTTCTGTGAAACACAAAGGGCAGATGTTTGTTCTTTTTTTGTTGCATGAGATGCATCTCAAAGAATTTTTGTTTAGTTTGGAATGTTCTTCTAAGAACTCGGTGATTTTTTCTCTTATGTGAAATGATTTATCGAACTCTTGGCAAGGGATTCGTTTCGTCCATTCGAAGTATCCTTTTGCGATGCAATCAGGGCAGAGTGGGTGGTGGATAGTTTGGGAGCATGAGATGCAGTTGTGGTTTTCTGAAGAGTGGTTGGAAGACTTGTGAGAGTGGTTTGAAGAGGATGTGTAGATTTCTTTTTCAAGGTTAGACGCCTGTTTAGTGGCGTTATTTTGATTCGATATCATGGGAAATAACGCCAAACTAATTGGATGGAATAGTTTTCTTGTGGTTGCAAGAAATGTTAGAATGTGGTGCTACTGCTAGGTTTTTCTCTTGGAGCTTTGCTGGACTTGTGAGAGTTGTAGCTGTTTGCATGATTATATGAGGTTAATTGATTATTTAAGTGTCAGTGAGTATTTTGGAGTGGTGAGAAGAAAGTGGGTTTGGACTTTGGAAAGTGCTAAGGGGAAAGAATTTAAAGATAAAAATCTTAATGAAATTATGGCTACGAAAAGACAACTAGAAGTCTTAGAAAAGGCTAGAGCAAGAAAAAGGCAGTTAAAACGTTTAAAAGAAATGAGAGAGGCTAAGAAGAAGGTGGCAATTAAAAGAAGAAAATCTTCTAGTGCCGGATACAAAAAAGCAAAAAAAGCAATTCGTAATTTGAAGAAATATAGACCATAATATGTGGTATCGAATTGACGAAAAAACAAGACTAGAGATTTTTATTACCTCTCTTGCTACGATAATTTCGCTTTTTTTTATTACATTATCTTATTTGTATGAAGCTCATGCAGTAAAAATTTTATCCTTATTGATTATAATTCTCCCAACGATATATATCATTGGTAACTTGACTGCTAAGGCACTCCTTCAAAATGGATTTGATAAATGGATGGAAGAAATGATGGAAGGGCTGGAAGAAATAGACGAGGAAAATCAATACTTAAAAGAAGTCCTCGAGAAGAATAAAATAGAATATGATGAAGAATAGCGATGGTATCATGGAAAATCGAGACAACCAGAAGAGTTAAAAATTGTTATAAATAATATTCATAATGGTCGGAAAGGATATGCTAGAAGAGAAGCCACTTTATTCTAGATGGAAAGAAACCTTCCCAGAACATAAGGATGATTTAAATGGGGACCCTATCAATATGTTCTGTGATGTTTGTAAATCTGATCAAACATTTAATTGTATTGAAGTCATTTTTAATGGGGAAAATCTTTCTAAAAAGGTGAGATACAAGTCTATGATGATTCCTGCAGGATGGACAGGAGATAAAATTGATGGCGTAATTTCATTCGTATATCATTGTACTAAATGCCATAAGGCAATTAGATTTTTTATTTTAAAATTAGAAGAAGATGGAACTGTGATGAAGATAGGACAATTTCCCGCTGCAAGTTGCAATATTCCAAAAGAAATATCTTCCCTCGAGGATAAGGAGATAGTGGAACTTTATAAAAAAGGAAGAATTTCTGAAAATCAATCATATGGTATTGGGGCATTTTCTTATTATAGAAGGATTATAGAGTATTGTATAGACAAGCTAATTGATTCCATAGAAAGTATAATTCCGCAAGATAAAAAACAAGACTATAAAGAGTTAGTTACTAAAGTTAAGAAAGAGAAAAATGCAATGAACAAAATTGAGTTAGTTAAAAACACTATCATCGATAATTCTATTGATGGAAATCCCTTCAATTCAATCTATAAAATATTAAGCATAGGGATACATTCATTGAAGGATGAAGAGTGTTTAGAATGTGCAGACTCGCTTAGGACCCTTTTGATGCATGTGGTAGAAGAAACCAATCACGCAAGGAACAAAAAAGAAAAATTAGAAAAGAGTTTACCTGAAGTTAATAAGCTAATTAAGAAATTTGAGAAATATAAAAAATGACTAATGAAAACTCTCAATTACCATAAGCATCTCGAAACAACCCAACTAACTTTTTATTCCCGCGAAAATTCTCAAGCAACAAATTAACTTCAACCGTCAAAGCATTCTTAACGTCCAACGGATGCACCTTC
>CAZNKX010000047.1:0-2535 GCA_964573915.1 Candidatus Woesearchaeota archaeon
CATGATTGTCAAAGAGGAATTTTTGAGTCGGTTGAGAAAGATTTTCGATTTAAATCTTTACGAAGTAAAAGTCTGGACAGCGCTTCTTTCTCGGGGCACTTCAACTGCAGGAGAGCTCTCTTCTATTTCCGATGTTCCGCGGTCTCGAACCTATGATATTTTAGAGTCTTTAGAAAAGAAGGGATTTATTGTTATGAAGCTTGGAAAGCCGATTAAATTTATTGCGCTCAAACCAGAAGAGGTAATTGAGCGTGTGAAGAAGAATCTTGTTATTGATGCGAAAGAAAAATCGAAGCGACTTGAAAAGTTGAAAGGTGAGGAAGTCTTGGATGAACTGACTTCTCTTTTCTCGGATGGGATTAAGTATGTTGAATCGACGGATCTTTCTGGTGCGTTAAAGGGTCGGCAAAACGTGTATAATCATTTGGATATGCTTGTTCGTGAAGCACAGAAGTCTATTACTTTAATTACAACTGCTGATGGGCTGAGTCGTAAATTGGAAGTTTTGCTTCCAAGTCTTGAAAAGGCAAGGAAGCGAGGTGTTGACATTAAGGTTGTTGCAGAAATTACGCCGGAGAATAAACAGATTGCTAAAGATTTTTCGAAAGTTGCCGAGGTTCGAGATTGTGGGAAACTGAAAGCACGGTTTATGTTAGTTGACGGTGAGCAGCTAATGTTTATGCTCTTAAATGATGAGGATGTTCACCCGACATATGATATTGGGGTTTGGTTAAATACGGAGTTTTTTGCACAAGCTTTAGAGCAGCTCTTTGAAGTTGCCTGGAAAGGTTTTAAGCCGGTGAAGTAAGATGGAACTTCAAGAATCAAAATCAAGTTATGGCTCTGACGGAGAATCAAAGCCCGAGATGGAACAAAAGAAGTCTTCCTTCATGATTGAATCTTCAAAGTCGGGCGGAAAAAAATCTGCTGGAATTTCTATAAAGAAGTCGCATATCAGTGAAGCTTTAGTTGAAATTGTTTCCGATGTGTTTGTTTTGATGGGGGCGATTGCGCTTGCAGCATATCTTTTTGCGAAAACTGCTGAGACTTCGATTCCAATTGAGGTTTGGATTCTTTTGATGTTTGCGATTGGTTTTGGGTTTAAGCTGTATGCACGAAATAAAAAAGGGTAAAATTGTTTGTTTTGAGGCATCCATTCTCACGTGTTGCTCACTCTCTGGTAAATTGCCCAACTGTTCTTTACATTTCATCTAAAACATTAATTGCGAGGAGATCTAAACTTTTTTGTAGTGTATTTTTGAATGCTTTGATAATTTCCAGCCTTCGTCCTTCGGAGGAGTTTCCAAGAACGGGGCATGCGTGATAAAATTCATTGAAGAGTTTAGAGAGTTCAAATGAGAAGTTTGCGATGAGGTTTGGCGCGTTGTTTTCTTTTGCTCGCTTGGTGATGCTTGGAAATTCGGATATTTTTTTGAGTAATTGTAATTCTTGGGATTCAAGGTCATCAAAAGTGATTTTTGCTTTGCTTGTTACTTTTTTAGTAATTGAATTTGCTCTGGCATAGCTATAGAGAAGATATGGGCCTGTGTCTCCTTCGAAACTAATTGCCTGTTTTGGATCGAATACGATGTTTTTTGCAGGATCTTGTTTGAGAATTGCGTACTTGATTGCAGCAATTGCAATAGTGAGTGCTTTTTTATCGGTTAATGGATCTTCTAGAATGTCACTTCGAGAAATGAGGCCTTCTTTTGCGGCTTTAGTTACATTTTCTATGAACTCTGAGTAGAGGATGTTATTTCCCGTTCTTGAACTCATTTTTCCCTCGGGGAACCGAATCATTCCGAACGTGAGGATGTTATATTCTTTTGCCTTTTTGAATTTTATAAGTTCAAGGGTTTTTTGTAATTGTTTGAAATAGTGTTTTTGCTCGTCTCCGATAGTGATTATGTATTCGTCTGCCGGGAATTCTTTTGCTTTTTTCCTTGCGAGTGCGAGGTCTTTTGCCGAGTAGAGAACTGTTGCATCTTTTCTAAGAAGGACTAGTGTTCCAAGGTTGTATTCTTCTAAATCCATGAATATTGCATCGTCTTTTTTTGCGATTTTTTTCCTTACGAGATCTTGCGCAATTTTTTTTCCTTCGAGTTCTACTTCGCTTTCAAAATATTGTTTGTCAAATTTAGTGTTTAGTTCTTGGTAGATTTTATTCCAGGAAGCAATTGAGAGTTTTCTTGTTTTTTTCCAAAGTTCATTTATTGTTTTATCAGATTTGTCTTCTAATTTTTGATTGATTATATTTACTTCTTCTTGGAGCTCTTCATTTTCACCTAGTCGTTTTACTGCTTCTGTATAAATTTCTGCAATCCATTTCTCGTTTGAAGTTAACTTTTCTCCCTTGTGAAAATTTTGATAACACCAGATCCATTTTGCGATGTGCATTCCGGTGTCTCCATGATAATTTAACCGTGCAACTGTAAAGCCGCTATTTTCATAGATTCGTGCGAGACTCTCGCCTATCGCAGTTCCTCTGATGTGACCCACATGAAATGCTTTATGCGTATTTGGCTGAGAAAATTC
>CAZNKX010000047.1:2635-4429 GCA_964573915.1 Candidatus Woesearchaeota archaeon
TTGTATTATATGGAAAAGATTGTGGTGATTGGGCTTTTGGTTTTGCTTGTGATTCTTTTTGCCGTCGGTTCACTGTATGCAGTTAAGCGCCGAAAGCAAGAGACGAATCATCGGGCGATTTTTATTTTGGGCGCGTTTTGGGTCGGTGCAGCAGTTTTTTTAGAGAATTTATCACTTGGGTTAATTGGACTTATTTTTATTTTGGTCGGGCTTGTTAAGAAAAAGGAGTGGGGCAAAGAAAAACGGGATTGGATGCGGATGACGAAAGAAGAGAAGAAAATGCAGATTATTTATTTTATTTTATTTGCTATTTTATTCATTATCGGTGTTGTTGCGTATGCGTGGTTGCATCGCTAGAGGGGTTTGAGTCTGTTTGTCCCAATTTCGCGGTCGTTTGGAATTTCGCGTGTCTCCCACCCACCCGAGTATTTGTTATGTAACTTGTTTGGTTTAATATTTTGCTTAGAGAGAATAATTAATCCTTTTTCCAACTGTGTTTTTCATATGCGGAACCGGGAAAATGTTTCATTTCAGGAAATAAAAGATTTGCAGAATAAACTGGAATATTCTGTTTCTTACAATCTTCATAGAAATAAGAGTCGTCAGGCTTTTTTCCGGCAACAAATCTTACTGGAATTTCCTTTATAACTGCCAGATCTAATAGTGTGCATCCATATCCTACAGCATAACACCTCATTAGTTCTTTTTTTGGGAGATTTTTTAGGAAAATCATTTCTTGAATGTTGGATTGATATGGTTCATGCCAAAAAGTTCCTTTCGCAACCGAAGTCATATGGTCTAATGTGTTGTGTTTTTTACCTATGCTTTCGGTTATATGATATATCAAGTAAGGAACGCCGATGATCGCCTTTTCTTCGGTAAGTTTTTTTCTGAGGTCATATAGCTTTTTTACAATATCTAATGGAGGTAGGACATCTTGTTCGATTGAAAATAGGAAATCGTATTCTCCTTTGATTGCTTCTTCATGGATAATTTTTCTGGCATTTGCAAGAGATTGGAGCGATTCTTTTTCTCGAGGGATTTTTATAACTTTGAATCCATACTCTTGTAAAATTTTAGAGTACCTTGTCGTTTTGCTATTATCCACGATTAGAAAGTCTGTTTGAAAAGGAGAGTTTGCGATTATTTTTTTCATTCGTTTTGCCCAATAATCTAGAAGGTATTCTTTTCCATCATAGGTTGGCGTCGCGATTAATATTTTTACCATATTGTTCCTCTGGCGTGGGCTTTATTGTTAATATAGTTTTCTAGAAAACCCTAAATAGCTATTTTTCTCATTTGCTTGATGAAAGAAAAGAAAAGATGTCTGTGGGTGAATAAGAATCCTTTGATGGTTGCGTATCATGATGATGAATGGGGCATTCCTGTTTATGACGATCGAGTTTTATTTGAGTTTTTGATTCTTGAAGGTGCGCAGGCAGGACTTAGTTGGGAGACTGTTTTGAATAAACGGGAAAATTACCGGGTCGCGTTTGATGGTTTTGATGTCGTGAAGATTTCTAAGTATGGTGAGGATAAGGTGGAAGAACTTTTGGGTAATGCAGGGATTATTCGTAATCGGCTGAAGGTGCAGTCTGCTATTTTGAATGCGCAAAAATTTTTAGAAGTGCAAAAAGAATTCGGTTCGTTTAGTACATATCTTTGGGGTTTTGTTGATGGGAATGTGATTCGGAATGTGATTCGTGGTGAGGAAGATTATATTGTGACGAGTGAGGTTAGTGATGCATTATCAAAAGATTTGAAGAAGCGAGGATTTACTTTTGTTGGGAGTAC
>CAZNKX010000048.1:0-4369 GCA_964573915.1 Candidatus Woesearchaeota archaeon
TCTTTTTCCATAAAACAAAAATGATGAAGACATTTATAAGGATTTTGGTGATGAAGGCTGTGAAAGCAAAAGTTTAATTAGATTGCCTACATTTTTATTTCATGGATTTAAATGATGCACAAACAAAAATAGCAGCGTTTGATGATGCGCGAGGATGGAGTGATCACTGGAATTTAAAAGATTTGATGCTTAATGTCACAGAAGAAGTAGGAGAGCTCTGGACACTCATAAAATGGGTGGATGAAGAAAAACAAAAAGAAATAGTCTCTGAGAAAAAGGAAGATGTAACAGATTTTTTAGGAGATACATTATTTTTACTTCTGAAAATCGCAAATCAAACCGGAACGAATATTTCTGAAGGGCTTAAGAATACGTTGGAAGAATACGAAGGAAGGATGCCTCCAGAGGTAATGAAAAAAGTGGGACATGCAAACAGGCTGGCAGGCGGAGTGGACGATAAAGATAAAATTGATTAGTCATTTCTTTTTCGTGCAAGATTGAATTACCGTGCAAAGCCGGTGATGCTATTATCGCAAAAGTACTTAACCTGGATAAGATACCTTAAGTAATGGTTGAAAAAATTCTCCACTTAACACTCCATAAAGAATTCTTCAAACAAATTCTCAGCGGTACAAAAAAGATAGAATACCGAGAAATCAAGCCATATTGGACTAAGCGCCTATTCAACCAAGATGACAACCCAATAAAATATACTAAAATAATCTTCAAAAATGGCTATGCAAAAGACGCTCCAACAATGGAAGTTGAATTCAAGGAAATAAAAATTGGTGAAGATTACGAAATCATTTTAGGAAAAATTCTGAAAAGTAAAAATATCAAAAATTTAAATTAAGCAACTTAGTTGAACAAGCCACATAACAAATACTTGGGTGGGTGGGCCACACGCGAAAATCCTTACGACCGCGAAAAGGGATTTCCAATTACATACATAAAAAATCGGGGAGCAACTTTTGCTCCCAAAAAGAGATACCTGTGAAGGTATAAATTATAAAAAAATAAAATAATTATTGTTGAAATTAGCAAGACTAGTAATAACTAGTTTCTACTTCTTCCATTGGTTTTTCCTTTCGTGTAAGTAATACGATAAGAACAGCCAAAAGAACGACAAAGATAATCACAAGGATTACTGTCAAAGCAACAATAGATGTAGCAACAGAAGTACTAACAACGTTAGCACCAAAGACTACTGATTCAGAACCAACATTAACTGAGAATGTGTATGTTCCAACTGACGCACCGTTTGATGCAGTAACTGTTACTGGGACAGTTGTACTAGATGCTGGGCCAACAGTAATTACTGATGGAACAGAAACTTGTAAATCGTCGCCAAAGACAGCTTCAAGGTTGAAAACTTCTACAGAATCTCCAGAGTTAACGATGATTAAATCGTATGTCACTGATTCTCCTGCGTTCAAATCCTTATTCTTTACTGCAGCTAAAACTTGTGTAGCACTAGATTCACCAACACTGATCAACTTAGTCATAGTTACTGAAGAATCATCATTGTAAACTTCAATGTTCATTTCATAAACGCCGCTAAGTGCATTTGAAGGAACTTGCAAGTATACTGTTTGAGAAACAGAATCTTCTTCGTCTTCGTAACCATCGTAGTCTTCAACAGGAATCAAATCGCCAGCATAACCCTGACTTGAGATTCCAAGAGCTGGAATAGAAACTCTTACATAGACATCGTCTGCTCGGTTATAGCCATTGTTCTTTGCAACAACAGAAATAGGAAATAAGCTACCTGCATCAACACTAGAGGTGTAATCAGCTGATAAAATTTCTAAAGTATACGATTCTCTTTGTAAGCTAATCTTATATTCAACTTCAGTTCGATCATCAGAAGAAACGACTTCTACATAAAGAGTATGAATCTCTGATAAGTCGTCCGCGTCTGTTGGGAGATCAAGAGATAAAAGCTTGGTATACGTAACGCCATCTTCAATGTCAAATCGCGCAGTAGATGCATAGATATCTTCTTGGTGACCTTCCATTCGAACCTTAACCTTGACGTCTTCCATATCGGCAAAAGCATCAAAAGTTACTCTGACTGGGACATTGTCGCCAACCATAGCAGACATGGTACTAAACATGTTAAGAGTAACACCATTAAATTCCACGTCAACATTTTGAGCTAATTCACCAGCTGAGACAACTGCCACAGCCATGAAAGTCAAAGCTACAATAAAAGGAATTAAAAGCAAATTTTTTTTCATTTGTTTCATTTTGAATTTAGTTATAATTTTAACCAATTTACCCTATTTAAACCTTAGCATTTGTTGTAATTCTACAATGACGAAAAAACTTAAAAAGGATACTATCGTATACTTTCTGTTACAGATAGTGAGTAACGAAAATAGATTATAAAATGCAACGAAAAAAAATAAGAAAAAAACCAGAAAATTCGAAGATAACGACGATAAAACTCTTAGAAGAAACCAAGGTTCGGCTCGAAAAACTACGAGAACATAAAAGAGAATCCTATGATGACATCCTCAGAAAGATGTTATATGTTTTAAACACGACCCGGGAAGATCCTGAAAAAGCGCGAAAAATTCTTGAAAAAATCGATGAATTGCGAAATAGAATGTTTGAAGAAAAAGCAAAGTTACAAGAAGATTTGGCTAAAGAAAAGAATCGAAAATAAGAATCTCAGAAAAAAAACCTCTCAAAAATTTCGCGCAATAAGACACAATGGGTATACCTCTTCCAAAATCGACAAGACTAAGCCCCTACAGTAGGGTCCAAAACTTCCAAACTAATCTGCCCAACGTTAGAAACAACATAGGAATATAATTTTTCAATAATCTGATCTTGTAAAGCTTCTTTTAAAATTCCATGACAACTCCCTATATCGCTTTCGGGAAGGATTACAACACCCAAGGGAACATCACAAACCATATCTTTATTCTCTAAACTAAGAGATTCCTGCACACCAAGATTTGCTTGCAACAATCTCACATCAACTTGACAATTAGAATCAAATTCTCCAAGAATTGTATACTCAAAAATCATATCATCTCCGCCAATAAAAGTAGTCCTCTCACAAGATTTCAAATTATCATTAAAACATTCCCAAGAATCACACGCCTCAACTTCCGTCCAAAAATACAAAAAAGTGACAAGTGCCACAACAATAAAAGTAAATAAATAAGGAGGGTATTTTCGTTGAGTCGATTCCGTCTTAGATTTGTTCACAGAACGGATCGCAGATCTGCCCATACCACCTTTCCTTTTCACCATACAAAAAGAATGATAATCAAAGTATATAAAAGTTATGAAAAATAAAAAAATAAATTTTCAGATGAAATTCCAAAATCTTAAAGCGAAATAAGATCTATAGCAGTCTCAGATACTTTATTAAAAGTTTTTGCCGCAATCGCTTTTACCTGTAATTTCTCTGCACTTTTAATCGTGCTTGCCGTTGCAGTCGAGAGCATCAGGATAAACGCGTCACGTGCATTAACAGAATCAAGTCGAGAGCTCGGAACATTTTGAACAATTTCTAAAGCATCGTTGAGCACAAGAATGTTTTTTCCCTTCAACTCACTTGCAAGCTCACGAAGATTGGAAATATCTGAATCAGTTATGTTTCGCCGCTCAATTGGCTCCGAAGATTTTGAAATGCTCGCAGTTGTTCTGCGACCATTTTTCGAACGAGAATCCTTAGAAGATTCCTTCAAAAAAACCTCTGCCAAAACTTTCTTCCGAAGCGCCTGTAATAGTTCTTTTCCCGTAAGTTCTTCTACTTCCTTTCCATCAGGGGCGGCAGCTATGTAAACAACCTTTGCATTATCCGCGACGTTTTGTGCAATCAACTTTCCACCACGATCCCCATCGACAAACAAAGTTATTTCTTTTGTTTCACTAAGTGTTGCAATCGTTTTTGGGAAACGCGTTCCTTGCATCCCAATGACGTTTTTAATTCCATGCCTTAACATATTAACAACATCTGCTCGACCCTCAACCACGATTAATTCATCGGCTGAATCAATATCAGGACCAGCTGCAAGTCCTTCAGGACCATACGTTACTGCCTTAGATACGCGACTCGATTCCCGTAGTTCAGTTTCCATCTCCGTAGAATCCATCCCTGTATTTTTGATTCCTGCAAGTAATGCTTTTGCCCGCTCCAAGATATAATCTCGCTTTCCGCCTCGAACATCAGAAATATCTTTAATAGAAATTTTTGCGTCAGTTGGGCCAATTTTATCAATAGTCTCAAGAGCAGCAGCAATAATTGTTGTCTCAGTTTTATCAAGTGCTGTAGGAATCGTAATCTCTCCGGTAGTCTTTCCGTTCTCTGTTGTCAAATCAACTTCAATTCTACCAATCTTTCCTTCCT
>CAZNKX010000049.1:0-4324 GCA_964573915.1 Candidatus Woesearchaeota archaeon
ATTAAAAAATTCGGACACATCGGACACCACGTATTTTCTGCAGTTGTTCCAAGCATCTCTTTTGTTGTAGCAGGTTTTTTCGATTCAACAGTTTTTTCTTTTCCAAGGGATTTAGTTAAAACCCTTTCATTTCTCCCGACAATTTTCTTTTTCCCACTCTTGCCCACTTTCTTCTTCATCCTCCAATCACCTTTTTCAAATATCCATGTAACTCATCTGAGTAAAACGGACGACCATTATACTTCAAAATCCGGTTCTTAATTTTAAATCCCGTTTTTTCTCGAATCAAACGACCAAGCTGACCAGTCGCATTACATTCAATCAGAATAACCTTATCCGCCTTTTCAATTTCCTCTTTTATCTTGCTCGAAAGCGGCTTCATATAAAGAACCTGCAAAAATTTAACATCAAGGCCCTTAATCGCATCTTTAATCGCGCCACTCGTCGAGCCCCATCCAATAACCAAATTCTTTGAATCCATCTTCCCATGAAATGTAATCATTTTGAAATGTTCTTCAATAAACGCACGAGAAGTTTCATATTTCTTCATACGAGCAACAATATTTTTCCCCGCAAGAACTGCAGACTCCGTTGACAAGCCATGTTCATTTGATTCATACGAGGATGCTTTCACAATCGAAGACCCCGGACTCTCACGAACAACCTCAAAATAAGGAGTTTTTTCAGGTTCCCTTTCACTCGAAAATTCAGATTCAGCCAAATGTTTATCAGACAAAATAATTGAGAGTATCCTAAAATGTTCTGCCAAAAAAAGCGCCTCAGATGCCTTTTCAATTTGTTCCACCGCATTTCCCGGAGCAACAACAATTCGCGGAAATTCGCCATGGCCTGCACGAAGCGCCAGATTTAAATCGCTCTGGGAAGTGTACGTTGGAATCCCAGTCCCAGGTCCTGGACGAGACGCTAAATAAACAGTGAGGGGAATTTGGGTAACTCCCTGTAGCGACAAAGTCTCACTCATTAAATCAAATCCTCCACCGCTCGTTCCCGTAAGTACTTTTGCCCCAGAAAACGAAGCGCCAATAGCCATGCTCACTGCTGCAATTTCATTCTCTGCTTGAAAAACCATTAAATTATGCTTAACTTGATCTTTCGCAAGTTCATGAAGCGCATTAGTTGAAGGAGTCATTGGATAGCCAAAATAAATATCAAGACCCGAATTTCGAGCACCGACGGCAATCGCCTTACTTCCTGAAAGAATTGAAACTTTTTTCTTGAGGGGCGTCAAGGTAAACTTCTTCTTAGCCGAATCAAATCCTTTTTTTGCAGCATCTATTTTATCTTTACTTTCCTTAAATTGGATCGCGAGTTCATCAGAAATATTATTAAAAGAAATTCCGAGTAATTTGATCAAAACCCCTGCAAGAGCAACATTCAAATTTTTCCCCGCATCTTTGAACTGGTCTGAACGAATAATTTCACAACCGGGTTTTTGAAAAGATTTATGGGTCTCAATCGTTCGCTCATCAAGTGCAACGACAACATCAAGCAGAGATTCGTGACTCTCAATTAGTTCATCAGAAATTGATAAAATATTAAAGTTATGCCCTCCCCGAATAATCGAAGGATAGTCCCGATAATTAAAAGTAAAGTAGCCAAGCTTTGAAAGCACTCCCGAAACAATCCCAGAAACCTTGTTAATTCCTTGGCCAGCCTTGCCTCCGATTAAAATATTCAACCTCATAAGCCACCTCAGTATGAAACAGCCAGTAACTTATTTAAATCTTCTTACAACTCTAAACCGGATAAGAATAAATCACTACAGCACCTTCATACTTCTTGAATTCGGTCAAGTCGTCAGGATAAATAGTAAAAATGATTTCACGAGATTCAAAAGGTTCCAAGTAAAAATTATTCTCGGATACAAACAGATTTGATGTAATCTCTCCAACACTTTCTATAACAATTAGTATAGGATAATTAAAATCATTCGAAACAATAACTCCACGAGAAGCCGAACTCTCGCTGCTAATCATTCCAAAAGATAAAACCCCTGGACTCAAATCAAAGCCAGAATGATTTCCGTAAATAAATGTCGCTGGAATCCTGTGCGTAGCTATAGGAATATTTGCAAAAAGAATGAATCCCATCAAGATTAAGAAGACTAAAATTGGCAAAAATTTTTTAGAAGCGTTATTTCTTTCCCTTCTTCCTTTTAGAACCACGACCAACACCTCCCTTACGAAGAAATGACTTTAGTTTTCGAATCTTGTAAGCTAAATAAATGATTACCAGAATTAATAGCAATATTCCAATAGCCACATAAGTATAGTAATTCAGCCAAACAAAAGGTTCCTTTGGAGGAGGGTTGGTATAAATTGCTGCAAGCTTGTTCGAAATAGATCCGCCATAATGAACATTAATATTCGCAAGATACCTCTTCGAGGTCAAATTACTTGCATCAAAAAAGCCCGTAAGATTAATCCGCTGCCACGGATCTAAATTAATCGTCGGCGTAACAATTTCCTGGACAACTTTTCCTTCATCGGTAATTACAATAAAAGCATATACATTGTTTATCACGGAATTCCATTCACTTTTTATAAGAACATTAAATGCATTTATTTTTCCAGTCTCAAATAAATAATCATAATCTTCAATATTTACTGCGAAATGTCCAATTCGAAAAGATCGATTTATCTTTAAAAATTCGTCTCCATAGCTAATAGTTGCAAGAGCAAAATAATTTCCTTGCTTAAGAGAAGAAGTATCGATTTCCTCGATCAGATTAAAAGAAGTCTTTGATAAGAGATCAACAGGTTCCAGAGTTTTTGAAAAGACAACTTCTCCATCGCTATCATCTTCATAAAGCTCAATAGTGGAAAGAACGGTTAAATCTTCAGTTCCCAAATTTGAAATATCTAACCGGTAAGAAGTTTTTTCTCCAACGTTAATATCCAAAATATCAAAATCTGCCTCAAGATATTTACCGGGATAAGGAACAAAAACTCTCAAAGGAACTCTAACCGATGCAATCCCTCCAATAATTCCTTCTTCACCTCGTTTCTCAATAGCTCCAATATACAAAACACTCGGTCCAGGTTTGAGTGGAGAAATGGGAAGGGTAAGGGTCACAGTAGAAGTTCCAGAGCCAACAAAAAACTGAGGTTCCGCAGTTGCATAATCCTTAAGATCACCATCAAAATAAATCTCAATAGGTTCTGTTGGATCATCACTAAATACATGTATTTCAAATTGTTTTTCAAGCCCAGGCTCAAAATAAACTACATTAAACTTTGCAGGATTGACTCCTATTGAGCCAGATTGTGTAAGAGGAGCGACTATCAAAATAATCAAGAGAACTAAAAAAAGATTTTTTTTATCCATAAAATCACCCTATAAAAAAATGCCTCAGAGTTATATAAATCTTTTTAATAAATAACAAGGAAATTAAAGTGCGGTCGCAGTCGCAATAATCGTTGAATTCAACTCTCCAAGCGTTGAATCGTGAGGAATTGTCAAATTAATATCCAAATTAACTGTATCCTCGCTATTATGGAATGAAAAAATTCCACATGCAAGTTCCGGGCCAGACTCATTTAATGGAATATAAGAAGACGCTGCAGTTCCTCCAGTGCAAGAAACGGCCTCAGCATTAGTAACTTTATAATTATACGCAGGACTAGTACCTCCAATAAAGCCATCCGCATCATTACTTGCCGTAATATTCAAACTAACATTAACATTTCCAATATTTTCTAATACAAATCCCTCCGAAACAGCTCCCCAAGAGCCATCAACGATGTTGCCTTCCGTATCAAGATAGGCAAAAGTCTTCCCTCCAGTAACCACTCCCGAACCAAAAGTGATATTCTCTGAGGTAAAATTAATATCTGCCGTACTCGTAACAGTAACATTCAAAAAAGCAGAATCAGTAATATGTCCGGTAAAACTAACTCCAACAAACCCAAGAGAAACAGCAATTACTAAGACTAAAAAATAAGTAATGATGTCGTTTTTCGTCAAGCTCATGGTGAATCTCCTAAGGGATTACCTCGGTCCTCCACGGTGGGCGGCTCAATAGTCACAACAATTTTTCCAGCACCCGACTCAATTACATTCCCAGTTCCAGAAGCAACAGGCGTCTGCTCGGAGTCTTCCTCCATAAATGAGAGCCCAACAGCAACCATTATTAAAACAAAAGCAATAACTGCCAAAATCCATATCCTCTTTTTCTCATCCATAGCAGAGAGTAGCAACATTTCTTTATAAATTTTATGTAGATTGAAGACAATCAATAAAAAATAAACTATTTTTCCATATTTTGAGATTGTAAAATTAAATCTATTTTTGCAACAGAATC
>CAZNKX010000050.1:0-1175 GCA_964573915.1 Candidatus Woesearchaeota archaeon
TGAATCGCAATCATATAAGACCAGTGCTCTACCTGGCTGAGCTACGGGCTCCTCATCCTTCACAATAAAAAAGATATAAAAACCTTCCCAATCTCTCAAAATTATGACTTCATTAAAAGAATCTGTAAAGGAAAAAATCACAACTGCAATCCCAAACGCAGAGGTAACAGTAATCGACTTTTCAGATGAACACGAAGGCCACCATGCTTCCGGAGCGCATATCGCAGTAACAGTTGTCTCTTCTTCCTTTAAAGATAAATCACTCGTCGAACAACACCAATTAATCTACAAAATCTTAGACGAAGAAATTAAAAACCAAACAATCCATGCATTACGTATAAGAACAAGAATCACAAAAAATGAATGAACAAACAAAACAAAAAATAGAAAATTTTCTCGCGGAAAATGACGTCGCACTTTTCATAAAAGGTGATCCAAATGGGCCGATGTGCGGATTTTCTGGAAGAGTGGTTCAAGTTCTAAGTGATCACGAAGCAGATTTTAATCACATAAACGTTCTTGAAGACCATGACATCTGGCAAGGGATAAAAGAGTATGGCAACTGGCCAACAATCCCGCAACTCTATGTCAAGGGAAAACTAATTGGCGGCTGTGACATCGTCCTCGATTTAGAAAATTCTGGTGAACTAGCAGAAATTCTAAACTGCAATTAATATTTTCAGTATCTAAATAATTAAATAACCTCTTTATCAAAATAAATTATGAGAATTGCAATAATGGATTTAGGAAATCCTTCAGAAGGTGAAATTCCAAGAGCTTTCTTAGGTGCAAGAGTTCTAGGTCATTATCGAGAACAAGCCTCAAAAGGCATATCTGAAATTAATCCCCTTTCCGATGCTTCAGTTGCAATGTTTCAAAGAGATATTGGAACCCTTATAGAATCACCTTCCCCCTTTATGACACAAGAACATTTTTTAGCATTAATTCCAGGAAGTAATTCTATCGATAGGAGTTATGTTAGCCAAGTTTTACCCGGAGTTATAAGGAGGTTAGAAAAAGAAGGCTATTTAGCAAGAAATTCCAATGATTCATATTCTCTTCCAAGAGTCTAAGCAAATTCTTAAAAACTAATCTCTTCTTCGTTTAACATGTTACTTGGGCTCGTCGGAAAACCTTCATGCGGAAAATCAACATTCTTTAAAGCAGCGACGCTC
>CAZNKX010000050.1:1275-4190 GCA_964573915.1 Candidatus Woesearchaeota archaeon
TCAGGCAACCCAGTAGAAGATGTCAAAATGCTAGAAAACGAGCTTGATAAATGGTACCGAGCAATTTTTAAAAAAGTTTGGGAGAAAATGTCGAGATCACTTCAAACAACAAAAAGTGATTTTGCAAAAGCAGTTGCAACACAATTCTCGGGCCTCAAGGTAAAAGAAGACGATGTAAAAAGAGTCTTAATCAAACTAAAACTCGATCCTGAAAAACCATTGGGCTGGTCAGATGAAGATCTTAATAATTTCACGAAGACGCTTCGTTGCACAACAAAACCAATGATGATTGCAGCAAATAAGGTCGATAAACCAAACGCACAAGAAAATTTAGAGCGTCTCAAAGAAGAATTTCCAGAAATTAAAATAATTCCTTGTTCAGCGGATGCAGAACTCTCTCTTCGACAAGCGGCAAATGCAGGTCTCATCGAATACACTCAAGGAGAAAAAACATTCAAAATACATGAAGAAAAAGTAAACGATAAACAAAAAACAGCACTTGAATCAATCCAAAAAAATGTCCTTGAAAAATTTGGTTCCACCGGCGTTCAAGAAGTTCTCGACTACGCAGTTTTCAATCTCTTAGATTACATCGCAATCTTTCCTGCAGGCTCTAAATTAGCAGACAGCAAGGGAAATGTTCTTCCAGATTGTTTTCTTCTGTCTTCTGGATCAACCGCACTTGACTTCGCTTATCATCTTCACACCGACCTCGGCGACAAATTCGTAAAAGCAATTGATGTTCGAACAAAAACTGCCGTTGGAAAGGACCACCCATTAAAGCATAGGGATGGAATTGAAATTATGACTTCATAACTCTCTCGAAACTAGTTTTGCCAAAAACCTTTAAATAATATCTACACTTCAATAGATTATGCAACTCGATAAAAGTCAAAAAAAACTCTACAAAATCTTAATAGCCCTCTTTGCAATAGGATTAGCAGCGTCAATTATTCTTCATTCTCCGTACTTAAACGATTTATGTGGTGGAAATACTGCGGGCTGTGAAACCGTTGCAAACTCTGGATACAAACAAACATTTGGAATAGAAAATAGTTTGCTCGGAATAATAGTCTTCACACTTTTAATCGCAACAACACTTTCTCACATTCTTGGACCTAGCTCGAAAAAAGAGTTCTTCATAAAATGGACGCTAGTCCTAATCTCGTTCGCAGGCGCATACTTCATATTCCTCCAATTAGTGGTCATAAAAGCAATTTGCAAATACTGTATGGTCGTCGACACAGTGAGTATAATCTCATTAATAGTATTTCTCAAATATAAAAAATGACCTCTCTAACACAAGAATTTTTATAAGCTCTTAGCAATTCCCTATTATATGTTAAATCACCTAATCGAATCACAACAAATTTCAAAAGAACTTCTCCTAAACTTTTTCAAACGAGCAAATGAACTACGAGAAAACCCTGCGGAAACGTTAAAAGGAAAAATTCTCACCTCCCTTTTTTACGAACCAAGTACGAGAACAAGACTAAGTTTTGAATCAGCCATGAATCGATTGGGAGGCTCTGTCATCGGAACAGAAAACGCAAGCGAATTCTCATCAGTTTCAAAAGGAGAATCTTTAATTGACACAATCCGAATCGTAAGCGCATATTCAGATGTCATCATTATGAGAACCAAGGAAGAAGGCCAAGCAAAAAAGGCTTCGCTGATTAGTCAAATACCTGTTGTTAATGCAGGAGATGGAAAGGGACAACACCCGACACAAACAATCCTTGATATGTATACGATTTATCGAGAAATCGGACGAATCGATAATTTCAAAATAGCGATGGTCGGCGACCTCGCAAGTGGAAGGACAATTCGCTCCCTTTGTTACATGCTCGCCAAATGTGAAAATGTTGAAATTACATTCATCTCTCCAAGCAATCTTCGAATTGGAGAAGACCTAAAAGAATACCTTAGAAGAAAACATATGAAATTTAAGGAAGTACAAGACTTTGAAGATAACCTCCCAAATCAAGATATAGTGTATATGACGAGAATTCAACGAGAACGAATCAGCATCGAAGATTATGAAATTGCAAAAGGAAAATTTGTAATCAACGAAGAGACACTTCAAAAAATAAGGCCAGATGCGCGGGTCCTCCACCCTCTCCCGCACGTCGAGGAAATTGATCTCCCATTAGAAACAGAAAAAACTGATTCGAGAATTGCATATTTTAGGCAAGCAGAAAATGGATTATATGCACGAATGGCCATTCTCGAACATCTATTAAAATGTCAAGATTCTTAAAGGAGCGACATCTAAAATAATATAGTCGAGATCAGTTCTACAGAATTTATCTCGATAAAAGAGGAAATAAAATAGCATTAGAAAAAATTACGTATTATGTCAATGGAAGAAAGAAAACTGCACATGTCAAAAAAGTTTCAATATATTCTCCAGGATTAATGTTTCAAAAAAATTCTCCTCCACTTCTATTCAGTCAACAAAAAAATAAGTATTTTCCGATAATTTCATTGTTTTGTAAGCCTTTCAAGGCGATTTGGCTCGATGAAAAAATGCGCGCAACAAAAATTATCGACGTGAAAAGTTGGAAATGGTGGATTTCTGGATCAGGAAAATATCTCTTAGAAATTCCAATGTTACTAAAGAATAACAAATCCTCGTCGAGAAAAGATTCGTCGTCGAATAGAAACATTTAAATATAAATTTGAACTCAAATAAGAGTACGATAAAAAAGGTGTTAAAAAGGAGGTAAAAATCAATGGGAAAAATTATTGTAAAAAACGTGGTTAAGCGAAAACCGGGACATCTATACTATGTAGATGGTAAAGGAAACGTTTGCCAAGCAGTTATGGCTCGAGGCGGAAAGAAAAAGAAAAAAGCTGCTAAAAAGAAAGCCGCTAAGAAAAAGCCAGCAAAGAAAAAAGCTGCTAAAAAGAAA
>CAZNKX010000051.1:0-4124 GCA_964573915.1 Candidatus Woesearchaeota archaeon
GGGAATGCTACTTGGTTGACGAATCCTTCTTTTTCAAATTCTTCCTCTGGAGCAAAAAGCGGCTTATCTCTTGGAGATCTTGCAATTATTTTTTCGGGAGATTTTAAGTCTAAGAGAACTGCTCCAGCAGAATATCTCTTTTTATCTTTTTCCCGTTTTATTCCATGGTAAATGAGGAGCCATCCTTTTTTTGTTTTTATCGGGGGAGGTCCTGCCCCGATTCGTGCTTCATCCCAACTTTCCTTTCTTGGATGAATGATGCTTTTTTCTTCTCCCCAATATTTTAGGTCTGGTGAATATGAAATCCAGATTGATGGGTCAGAGAAGTTAAGGGAGCCTTCTGGCCTGTTGAGTGCTACATATTTTCTATTAATTTTTTCGGGAAATAGTGCAATATTTTTATTTTGTTTTCTAAATATGATTCCTTTTCGGTGCCATTTTGTTGCATCAAGCGAAGTTGCAAGTGAGCCACAGATTCCTGTGTCTTCTGAGACAGTCACATAGGTCATAAGATACATTTTACCCATTTTTACAATTCGAGGATCTTCAATTCCAAAATTTCCTTCAGTAGTATTTCCTGTAAATGTTGGAACTGTTGCAATTTTTTCAACTTTTGTTCCTGTCTCGTCGAGCGTTATTTTTCTCAAATGGGAGATATGCGTCATTCTGCAAATTCCTTCTTTTAGAAACATATATTCCTCAACTTCTGTTGCTATTTCAGATTTTTTTACCAAAAGGTTGTGTGTTTTTCCCTTGCTTGAAATATATGGGCACATTTTTTGGCCTTGATGTTCATGAATTGCGCTTTCTGCAACGCGAGCATAGAGAACTATTTTTTTGTTTGGAAGTCTTATTGCTGCAGGATTGAAAACTCCTACTACTTCCCATTTTGGAAATGAAGGTTTTATGTCTTCTGGCTTTACGAGGAGGATTGGTTTTGTCATGCTTCATAGAGTTGTGTTTCTGGATGGAAGGCGTACCATGCAAACCAAAAATCACGTTCTTTTACTATTTCTTCATTAGTGTCTACCTTTATTACTTTTACGATTCCTGATTTGTCTCTTGTAATTTTTATTTCCGTTTCACCGAGCGTATCAATAATTGGTTGATTGTTAATTACATCATCTTCTCGATATGCCTTATAGGCTCCATCGATTTCAATTCCAAAAATCACTGTTTTTGGGTGGACTGAACTATCTTCATTTTCCACAGGGAATAAGGTAAATGAGTTTTCGTAGTAACTTCCATAGGGATCGCTTCCATAATTTCGATTGAATCCGGTATCCTTGCTGAGAACAAGAGAGTCTGAATGGACTTTCTTCCAATCTCTCCACACGACAGTGTCAATTGAGAGTTCTTGTAATTCTGTTCCAGTAAGTTCCCCCGTGACGGCGATTCCGTCTATTTGTGTCCAGTAGGAATCAGTGAGTCTATCATACATGATTAAATTTGAGTTGTAGAGTTTTCCTGATGTTCCAAATTCAACTGCTTGTCCGTTAATAGTTCTCTCGTATGCAATTCCCGAGCCGCAGAGTGGGCAGTATGTGATAAGAATTGGATCATTTGCAATGAAATCATTTACTATTTCGTGCCAGACTAGAATTTGAAGCGGGTATACTCGTTTTTCTTCTTTGTAAATTATTGCAAGAACTAGTTCGTTATCTTCAATCCAATTATCTGCATTTTGAACACTTACAAATTTTGGATTGTCAATACTTGGAATGCCATCTTTTGGTGGACCGCCTGAAACTATTTTTGATTTGTCGAATGTATTCGCCTCTCCATTATTTATCTCTGGCGGTTCATCTTTTTGACTTCCTTGATTATCTGAGATCCCATATAAAAAAACTACTAGGGCTAGAAAAACCATTCCAAGAATTATATATTTTTTTTCGATTATATCACCAACTCTTGAATTTTAAATACGAAGAAGAGGTAGTATGTTGCAATTGCGAGCATAATTAGGCCTGTTATTAAATTAATTTTTCTTTTTTGATTTGATAAAAACGTGATTATTTTTTGAGTTTTATATTGAGATAGATAGGAGAAGAGGAGAAGGGGCGTCGCCATTCCAATCCCGAAGAGGACAAAATTTATGAGGTTGTTGATGAAGCTAAGTGTTGAAGTAGAAATTGCGAAGAGAATTATGAGCGAAGCCGGGTTGCATGGAATTACGATTGCTCCAAAGAAAAGCCCAAATAAAAAAGATGTTTTTGTTGGATTTGTTCCTGTTTTGATATTGTATTTTGGAAGAATGTTTGAGAAATCTATATTAAATACGAGAAGGATGCTGATGAGTGCAAGTATTGCAAATGCGATTGGCGAGACCACTGCAATAACGTTTGTAAGAGATTCTTTTAAGATAAATGAAAATATTAATCCGAGGATAAACATCGACGTGATGACTCCAAACGTGATTATCCAGCCAAATTTGATTATCTGTTTTGCAGTACTTTTGGGATCCAGAGTTTGATTTTGAGATTGATTATTATTTGCGGTAACTGAAGCCAAGTATGCTAAAAATCCGGGGTAGAGTGGGAGAACACAGACTGCTCCGAGTGGTGCGATAATTCCTGCAAAAAATGAAAGCCAGTAATTTATGAGTATTTCCATGGTGCTATTTTTAGCAAGCATTGATGGCTTCAGCTAATTCATCAGCACTTTTTACTCCGTTTTTGAGTAGTTGTGCTGAACCTCCAGGGCAAATAATTATTGTTGGTGCTTGCGGTGCGTTTGCAACAGTTGGTCCAAATTCTTCGATTAAATCTTTTGTAAGACTTACGGGCGCGACTGAAAAAATCCAGCCAAATTCGTTTTTGTTTGCATGATTTTCTACTTTTTCTTCGTCCTCATTTGGGTCGATGTCGAGGGAAATGTGAATTGAGTCGTCTCCTGATTCAATTAATTCTTTTATTTCTTCTTGTTGTTTTCTGCACGTTGGACACCAGACTGCAAATGTTTCAAGAACAACTACTTTGTCTTCGTAATCGCTGATTTTATATTCTTGTCCCGTTAGGATATCTGTTAGAGCTACATCTTTCCAAGAGATCGTCTCTTGAGTCTCTTCCGTTGCTGGTTCGTCATAATCTCCAGAATAGACCTCTTCGTAGACGTCATTGGGGAAGCTTGCCCACATAAAAATTGCTGCTGCTACGATAAGCACTAGGATGATGATTGCTTGTTTTTTCATGATTAACCTCTTGTTAACATATGTTAACGTTTATTTATAAATTTTTGTTATTCGGCGTTAACTTTATGTAAACATTTTTTTATATTCAGGGACGACATCTTTAGTGAATTTTTTCATTCCTTCAAGTGTTTTTGGATGTGAAATTAATTTTTCAATCACTTTGAAAGGAACCGTTGTAATATCTGCTCCGGCGTTTTCGCACTCCCGTAATTGTTTTTGATTTCGAATACTTGCTGCGAGAACTTTTGTTTTTATTTTTGAACGTTTAAAGTTAGTTGCTATCTTTTTGATTAGATCAATTCCAGAAACAAGCCCGTTATCTTCTATTGTTTTTTTATGTTTTTTGAATCCTTCTTTAGGATAATAATCATTTTTTTCAAATTTGATTCGTGCCATTTCTCGAAGGTAATCGTCCTCTCTTCCAACAAAAGGGCTTACATAGTTTGCTCCAGCTTTTGCAGCAAGGGTTGCTTGTTCTGGTGTGAAAATTAGTGTGCAATTTGTTTTGATTTTTGCGTTGTGGAGTGTTTGAATTGTCTTTATGCCGTCGGACCTCATGCTGCATGATTTTTGTAAGCACGGATTTATGGGAATTTTGACGTAGACGTTTTTTGATATTTTATTAAATTTTTTATGAAGAATTTTTCCTTCACGCACCATTTCTTCGTAATTTGTTCCGATAACTTCTAAGGAAACCGGAATCGTTTTGCAAACTTTGAGCAATTTTTTAATGTATGTTTCTACATTTTTTATATTATATTTTTCTGCTGCTTTTTTTATGAGAGAGGGATTTGTTGTTATTCCTTCGAGAATTCCCCAGGATTTTACTTTTTTGATTTCTTCAATATCTGCTGAGTCTAGGAATAACTTCATATTAATTATTCTTGATGTATTCATACGCGGCAAAGCTTGCGGTACAGCCTTCTGCAACACC
>CAZNKX010000052.1:0-4119 GCA_964573915.1 Candidatus Woesearchaeota archaeon
GGCGACCGCGAAAACGGGACCGATAAATAGCAAAAATGAAATTAGTAGATGTCCATACACATCTCGATAGCGAAAAATTCGACAAGGATAGAGACGAAGTAGTAAGACGGGCAAAAGATGCAGGAGTCATACATATGATAACTTCAGGAGTTAATCCCATCACCAATCGAAGAGTCTTAGAACTCACCAAAAAATATCCAGACATTCTCAAATGCAGTTTTGGAATTTATCCAATCGACGGAATCGCAAATAAACTCAATCAAGAAACTGAGGAAAATCAATTACAATTCGTAGAAAAATTTGATGTTGAAGAAGAACTCAAATGGATTGAAGAACATAAAAATGACTGCGTCGCAATTGGAGAATGTGGTCTCGACTACAAACTAATTCCCGGAACAGAAAAATTGCAAAAAGAAGTTTTTCAAAAAGTAATCAATCTAGCAAAAAAATTAGAAAAGCCAATCGTGACCCATTCAAGAAAAGCAGAGCTAGATGTAATCGAAATGCTTGAAAAAAATTCTTGTAAAAAAGTCTACATGCATTGTTTCGGCGGAAAAAAAGCATTGGTCCGACGCTGTGTTGAAAACGGCTATTTCCTTTCAGCCCCATCAGTAATTACTCGGCTCGAACATTTCAAAATGGTAGTCAAACTAACACCTCTCACGCAACTCATAACAGAAACTGATGCTCCTTACCTTGCTCCCGCAGCAGGGCAGCGTAACGAATCTCAAAACGTGAAATTCGCAATTAAAGAAATCGCTAAAATTAAAGAATTGTCCGAAGAAGTCGTTGCCGAGCAAATATTTAATAACGCAAAAACATTATTCAAATTATGAAAAAAAGAGGAAAGAAAAGGCCAAACGTAATTGATCCACAGTTTAAAAAACACGTAGAAGTTGTATTAACTGAATTCAAAAATTCTTTATTCGAGCTCTATGAAACTGCAATACGCGATGAAAAAACAAAACTGTACAACCATCGATTCTTCAAAAATATTTTTGAAATGGAACTTGAAAAGGCAAAGAGAGGAATGCAAAAACTGTCTATAATCGCAATTGATATTGATCATTTCAAAAAATTAAATGACACTCATGGCCACTTAGTTGGAGATGAAGCCCTAATAGAAATCGCAAAAACTCTTCAAAAAACTATTCGTAAATACGATATTCCTTCTCGGTTCGGAGGAGAGGAATTTCTCATTCTACTCCCAGAAACAAATATTGAAAAAGCAAAAAAGGTCGCAGAAAGACTCCGGTTAAGTCTTCCAAAAAACTTATTCCTCAAAAAATATAACGTCTATATTTCCTCCGGAGTTACTGAATACAAAAAAAGAGACACACAAAAAAGAATGATTGCTCGAGCTGACAAAGCACTTTATATGTCTAAGAAAAACGGAAGAAATCAAACGAGTGTTTTGTAAGTAATTAAAACTTACGCAATATAGTACGTGTTTATTTCTTTTGTCGTCCCAAAGCAACCGAACTCGTGCGTCTCTTTTGCCGCCATACTTACGTACGTTCCATCTGGCGAGATATCACTATCTAGTATTGAGGCGTATGTTCTTCTTGGAGGTATGCTCCCCCCACAATTAGCTGTTAACGTCCTAAATTCTGCTATTGGTTCATTAATGCCGGTTTCAAATACCATGAGATGTGGAACATAGGGCGTTCCATCTCCCCATGCGCTCACGACAAATCGATTACCATCAGGAGTTATTTCTACATTTGATATTTGTTGTTGAGTATAAGCTTCATACCCCATAAAATCATTATTTTCTATTTTGTAGTCAACCAACACTACAGGGTTTTGCGGATCTGTTATATCCCACAATACTATTCCAGTACGGTTTTTCGGACTCCAAGGAACGTCCGCATACGCATACGCAAGTTTTGTTCCATCATCACTCAACGCGAGTTTGCCCCTTACAAATTCAAATTGTCCAGGCACATGATTATGGCTTACAGGGAGTGTAAGTTCATATTCATTTGCATTGAATGGGTCAACAAAAAGTTTTATGATAGGAGATTCTCCATAGTATGCAACTGCCGCTCTTCCACCTGCATGGTCTAATGCAACATCACTAACGTCCAATACACTGCCTAAGGAAATAAATCCACTTTGAAAAAGCATAGACCCCGTAAAGGTGTCGTAGATTTGTATCCTCTTTCCTCCTCTGCCAATTACTAATCGAGTCAAATCCTCTGAAAAGTCAAAACCTCCTGGGGTAGATTGTGTTCCAAGAGCAAAGTTTGCTATGGTTTCATGAGTGATAGTTCCTGCTGAATTAAACATCGCTATTTTTGAAGTTGTAAGGGATTCTGGCATCACTGATACAATGGTGCTTCCATCTCCACTAATTGCTGATGCGGCATATTCCGAAGGAAGACTCTGATTGTATGTATGGATGTATTCAAATGAGTAAGGGTTTGTTATTGGTGTATGTTGGTGTAGTGCTCCATTATACTGGTCTGCCCCAACAATTTTTCCTATTCGGGTATTTATGAATTTATCTGTATATCGAGCAGCATCTGAGTTTCCAATAAGATGAATTCCCCAATTTGTTCCTCCAGCAGTGGAGCTGTCGTATGAATTGAGTGGCGTTGGCGGATGCGAATCACTTGTTGTGAAGATGGATGTTTTAATCCCGTATCCTCCAATTTGACTTGCGAACACTTTTGTTCCACTATCTCCTATAGAAACAAATCCGTAGTGATCACCATTTAATTTGCTATCATACATCCATTTCTTTCCTTTTGTTTGGCTTACTCGTCCTTGGTCCGTATTGCTAAACGCCGGGTTTCCTGCTGCTAGTATTTTGTAATACCATGTTTGTGCAAGTACTGGTTCTGTATCGTAATATATTGTTTCGTCTTTTACTGTCTCGCCTATTTTTTCGAATGGTCCTGTTTGCGTTGCACTTCTATAAATCTCGTAAAACGGGGGTTCCGTTCCGGGTGTTGGCGTGTCCCATCGAAGTTTTATTTGTTCTTCTCCTATGCTTGCGGCAAGATTTGTTGGCGAGGTAATGGTTGGAACACTAGTAGTGTCTTGCAAACCTGGCACAACGCGGCTTACAGCATAACTGTTACTTCCCATAACAAAAGGCGACAATCCAAGTTCACTAGCAAAATTCTCAAGTAAAATCGTAATCGTCAAAAACGAAAATAAAACTGTTACCACAACGACAAATCCAAATTCTTTTCCAGACAATTTCCTTCGAATATCCAAATCACGCGATTTTTTCATATACTCTCTAAATAAAACAAGTTTTTAACTATTTCGTCTCTTCCTTCCCATGACCTTTGTGTTGCCAACTAACATTACGTTTCATTAAGTCCCGAAGCTGTGGCCATTTGTCTTCTTCTGTTGGAGCATTAGCCTTATACAAAACACCAAGCGCAATCTTTCCCTTCTTCGAATTATAATCCCATTCTCGAATCATTTCAAGCGCCTTCACTGGATTTTTGTTATCCTTCACCTTATACATAATTTCATCTTTTCGATTAATTTCCAAGTTAAATACAATGCAATCTTGCATAACCTCTACGTAAGAAAATCCCTTAAAATTAATCGCTTTCGTAAATGTGGCAACCATATGCTTCAAGTCACGAGCATTCGTCCGAGCAATAAATGTCGCGCCCGATGCAAATGCCAAAAACAAGGGATTGAATGGAAGATCAGTTTTTCCAAGTGGCTCACTCTTTGCAACATAGCCTTTCTGCGAAGTCGGAGTCGGTTGCCCAGTCGTCAAAGAAAAGGACTGATTGTCATGCACAAATAAACTCATATCCGGGTTGTACTTGAAACAGTGAATAAAGTGACTAATCCCCTCTGAATAAATTGCACCATCGCCTCCAAACGCAATTACCTTTAAATGGGGATTTCCAAGTTTCATTCCCATAGCGACGGGCAACGTTCTCCCGTGAAGCGTATAAAATCCAGACATATTTACATAATCAAAAATCTTTCCATGACACCCAACATCAGCAGTCATCGCAAAATCCTCCTGACGATACTTCCCAGAATCAATAAATTTTGCAACAGTCTGTTTAAATGCTTCCAAAATTAAAAAATTCGGACACATCGGACACCACGTATTTTCTGCAGTTGTTCCAAGCA
>CAZNKX010000053.1:0-4096 GCA_964573915.1 Candidatus Woesearchaeota archaeon
GGAGAAGAACTTGCAGGTGATTTAAAAATTGGGGTGGTGGTCAATCATGAATTCTAAACGTGGAATTGTTGGTGCTACGATTATGTTATTTGTAGCTACACTTGCTATTGTGATTATTTTGTCCATGTATTTATTTGGCTCTTCGGTGGCTAAGCTTCTTGATAATAATGAAGGAGTCTTAATTTATGAAGAGGGTGGTGTGGAAACAGACTTATTGAGTGTTTTTGCTGGAGAAATAATTGAAGCTCAGATAAGCTTTTACCGAAATTATTCTGATTTTTTGTTGGAGGGAGGAGATGAAGATGGATAAGCTCCTCCGAAATAAGAGAGGTCAATTTTTTTCACTTTACTTAGTTCTTTTAACTGTTGCGATGATCGCATTAGATCTTACTATTTATCTTAAAGGTCAAGATGACCTCCAAGGAGCCGTTGTTAACCCTGGAGAAGTTTTAGGTGTTGGCCATTCATATGATTTGTTTATGATTCGAGAGCAAGAAGTTATTTTAGATTCTTTGAATGCTGTTGATGCACGTTATGTTTTTGGGAGTGTGGCGTTTAATGACGAGTTTAGAGAAATTTTGATTAATGCTGTTTTAGGAGATTCTTTAATGAGCGATTTTATCCTTGAAGACGTTGCAATTGATGGCAAAAAACTTGAGCAAGTTCCAGATAATTTGTTTGAATCTCGTGTCTATAGTCCGAGCTCTTTTGTTTTTAGTGATGACACGCTGTCTTTTTCTCGAGGGATAATTGGAAAGGAATTTGTCCTTACTTCGGATTCACTCAAAAAAGTTAGTTTTCCTGTTCGGGTTTATTTTGAACATTCACAAGAGTATCGTGTTACTTTTGATGGTTTTAATTACTTGTTGGAGGTTGTTGAATGATGGCAAGGAATGTAGAGGGCAGGCGAAAGACTAAGGGAGATTTAAAACGGAAGCGACTTAATAGAGGATATAAACGTGGTGGGAAATTTCGAACACATAATGTTGGCCAAGTAGATGATGGGGATTTTGATGGTAGTGCCTTATCCGAGGGAAATGATTTACCCAAAAAAAATAAAAGTAAATATAAGAAGTCTCGGAAGTGAATTGAATGGTTGGACTGGGATTTTTGTTTTGGTTATTTTTGGTAGGTTTGATTATTTTAGTCTTTCAAGATTTGCAGCGGCAAGAGCTTGATAATTGGCTTAATTTATTTTTATTTTTCAGCGGAAGCTTTTACCTCGTTTTTATGGCTCTTTTTGAAAACAACTTTGACAGCATGATGGTCTTTGGATTTATGGTTTTTGTGATGTTTGTTTTAATGCATGCTTTTTACTATTCTCGTGTCTTTGCCGGAGGAGATGCCAAACTTTTATTTGCGATGACACCTCTTTTTGTTGGGGCAACTTATTTGTCTTCACTATTTGCTCTTGGGATTTTTATTTTATTTTTATTGTTTGCGGGTTCTTTGTATGGGATTTTCTATTCAACATTTCTCTTTAGCAAGCATAAATCTGCTGTTTTGAAACTTTTCAAGAAGGAATCTTCTCGTCATTCTATGAAGTATTTTTTATTTTTCGGAGTTCTCTTATTTTTCTTTGGCTTTTTTAATTCATACTTTTTTATTCTTGCAGGAATTATTGTCTTTTTCCCTTACGTTTTTATTTTTGCGAAATGTCTTGAGAGAGTTTGTATGGTAAAATTTGTTTCAGGGAAACATTTGCAGGAAGGAGATTGGTTAGTGGAGGATGTAACTGTTGGCAAAAAAAGAATTATTGCAAATCACGATGGCCTCTCAAAACAAGATATTGCGCTCCTTAGACTTCATAAGCGAGTTAAGATTAAGGCCGGAATTCCTTTTGCTCCCGCATTTTTAATAGGGTTTTTAGGATATTATTTTTTACAAGATTGGTTAATTGAAACTTTCCTTAGAATTTTCCTCTAACTTAATTCGGAAATTATCAAGGAATGCGCGGTTTTATCTTAGAAATAACTTTTTCTGGTGTGGATGGCATTTCTTCTTCTTGATTCGTGGATTTTGTTTTTGGACTGAGAATTTCCTCTTGGATTGTTTCGAGTTCTTTTTTTGTTGCCTGGTGACGCTCTTTTTCACCCCCGTATAAGGGAATTATTTCTAGTAATTTATGGTCCATGATTTCAATTTTATTTTTCTGAAACTCTTTTGGATTGAGACTCTCTTTTATTTTGTTCTGGGTTCTTTCGACAAAGCTTTCTTCTTCGCCAATGTCTTGTGAGTGGTCTTTTGGCACAACGAGTGCATGGCCTTTGCTTAAGGGATTTAGTTCAAGAATCGCTATATTTTTATCATCTTCTGTTATCTTATATGAAGGCGTTTGTCCTGAAACGATTGAGCAAAAGATACAATTGCTTTCAGGATTATTCAGATTATTTTCCTTGAGAAAAGATTCTACTTGCTCCGTTGTCATGGCATTGATTTGTTTTGCCATTTGTTCTCTTCGGTCTTCTGGAAATTGAGAGAGTTGGCCCAAAAGGTTTTCTTTTATTTTCCGAGCTTCTTCATCTGAGAGTGCCATGATAAGATGAGAATTTTATAGATTATAAAATTTGTGGGTGGAGAGAATTTATTAGATTTATTTTTTGTTAATTTTATTTGAAATTTTCCACATTGCTTGAAAGGATGTTCTGAATGATTGGGAGATATTGGCATTTTTAATTACTATTGATATGATGGATTTTTCATTTCCTAAATGAATTCCTACTGTATCGCTATAGATGGTAAATAATGCTGGGGTATTCCAATTCTTTGGCAAAATTTTCATTTCATGCCCTTTGGTTTTACGTTCCATTGTTTTAAATGCTCCTTTTTCGTCGAATATAGAGCGAGATTTAAATTTTTTAATTTTTTGTGCTTCATAGATTTTATTTGCATAAAGCGTCATTCCTTTTGTAGTTTGGCTAATTCCCATTGCCTCATAATTATCTTTGGGAGTTAATTCTTGGATTGTTTTATCAATCATTGCCTTAAACCCATTATAGCCATCATAAATTGAGATTTTAACATCTTGTGCCGGCTGTAATAAATTTAATTGGGGGAGTATGTTTTGCAAAATATTTTCTTCTTGTTTTAGTTTTTCTTCTTTTTCCTTGATAATATTTAGTATGGAGTGTGGTGGGAGGGAATGATATTCTCTAATGCCGTTTTTTTCTATTTTGCTTACAAGGCTCTTTTTTATTAACTTCTCTAAAATATCATATGCTTTTGATCGAGAGATGCCTGATGATTTAATGATGGGTCCAACTTTTGACTCTCCTAACTCGAGCAAGGCTAGGTAAACTTTCGATTCTCCTTCTGTAAAATCTGTGTTCTTTAGTATTTTTTTTAGATTGTTTTTATCTATTGCCATAACCCCTTTTGGGGGAACTATTATTTAAATATTGTTGTTTTGAAGATTTATTATGGTAGAAAAAAAACTTGAAAATGTTGAGCTCGAAAGTATTGATTGGAATGATGAATTCCAAACTTTTGTAGATAATGGTGGAAGAGGATTAACTGCAGAAATTGTCGTTCCGTGGGAAATTTATATGGTTAAAAGAGACTGGAGCGAGTGTGATGCTTATTCGCCTTCAAGGCTAGCTAAGAGAATTGCGCGTTCTTGTGCTCGAGGAACTGAAGCCAACGCTTACCGTGCCGAACATCAAGCGATCTTTGGTGCTCGGTTTGTTGACAATGTAAATGATGTTATTGTCGTTGAGCTGTATAAGATTCTTAGTCGGTCTTCAGAGAGCGTCTTTGGCGAGGATTAGGAAATATTGGGCGGGACTAATTGACAACGTATCTTAATACTATTTTTTTATCCAAGTGCTCTTCGATAGTCTGTCATTTCTGCTGAAGAGACGCCGTCAATTTCACCAAGAGCATTTCCCACTTCATCGACTTCTTTTTCTTCGGGAAATGCGAAGGTGAGTGTCAATGATTTTAATCCGAATGCGATTGGAGTGATTTCTGATTTTCCCTTCATTCCTCCGAGTTCTTCGATTTTATTGTTTGCAATTTTTATGATTTCTTCTAAGTTTGTGTCTGCGCCTTCAGGCATTATTTTGTATTGAACTGCTGACATTCCCATTATGGCCCT
>CAZNKX010000054.1:0-4062 GCA_964573915.1 Candidatus Woesearchaeota archaeon
GTGTGGTTGAGATTTTTGATTCGGTAGAGTTAAAAATCTCTTTTTTTTAGGGATTTTATGTTTGGAAAATTGCGAGATAAGCTTAAGGGTTGGGTTGGTAAGACTGAAGGAGAGACTGAATTAGATGAATCTGTAGAGGAAGTTATAGAAGAAAAGAAGCAGGAGGAAATTGTAACTGAAGAATTGAAAGAGGCAAAGAAAGAAGTGAAAAAGAAGGGCGCTGAGCCGAAAGAAGATGACGAATTTCTTCAAAAAAAGGGGTTTTTGAAAAATATATTTAGTTCTTCAGAAGATGTTGAAAAGGAGGAAGTTGAAAAGGTTTTGAAGGAATCTGAAGAAAAAGAAAAGAAAGTTGTTGAAGAGCCTAAGGGAGTTGAGGAAGAAATCGTCGAAGAAAAAGAAAAACCTGAGAAAAAATCATTTTTTGCTAAATTTAAAAAAGAAATTACTTCTGAGAATTTTGATGAGCTCTTTGAAGATCTTGAAATGATACTCTTGCAACATAATGTTTCTTATTCTGCTGTTGAGTCTATTAAAGATTCACTTGAGAGTCGTTTAGTCGGAAAGGTGCTCTCTGATGTTAATTTAGCTGAAGAATTAAAAACTGCAATTTCTGAATTACTTCTTGAGGCGCCTGATTTTTTGAAAACTATTCGAGACTCATTAGAAGAGAAAAAACCATTTGTTGTTTTGTTTGTTGGGATTAATGGTTCTGGAAAGACGACGACTGTTGCAAAAGTTGCAAATTATCTTTTGAAGAATAATTTATCGGTTTGTCTTGCTGCAGCCGATACGTTTCGAGCAGCTTCGATTGAGCAAATTCAAACGCATGCGGATAAACTTGACATTCATTTAACTAAGAAAAATTATGGAAGTGACCCTGCAGCTGTTGGTTTTGATGCGATTTCGTATGCAAAGAAAAATAAGGTGGATGTTGTTTTAATCGATACTGCGGGGCGAATGCAAAATAAAGATTCTTTGATGCGTGAGATTGAGAAAGTTGCTCGTGTTAATAAGCCTGATATGAAAATCTTCTTGGGCGAATCAATTACGGGCAATGATGCGACTGAACAAGCGACTAAGTTTAATGAATCGATTGATTTGACCGGAATTATTTTGTCAAAAGCCGATGTTGATGAAAACGGCGGTGCAGCAATCTCCGTTTCAAAGGCGACAGGCAAACCAATTTTGTTTTTAGGAACTGGCCAGGGCTATGATGACTTAGAAGCTTTTGATAAAGAGAAGTTGGTTGAGAAGCTGGGGTTATGAAATTATCTTGATCCGGATAATGAATAGATTCTATTAGTTTCTGTTCTTAATAGCTCTCCTCCTCCTTGGAGAGCGCATCCTGCAAGATATATTCTTCTTCTTGTATTTTCAAGAACTGTGGAGAGATACTTTTGATTGGAAGGGTTAGCTTCTTCTTCGTAGAGTCTTGAGAGGGGCTGTACTGAACCCCAAGAACTTTGTAGAAATTGGGTTGTTATGTCTGTTGGCCTTTCGTGTGAATTGTAGGCCCTTGTCATATCTGACCAGACTGCGAAACTCTGGAGCGATACTTGTTGTGCTATGGGGAGTTTAGGTCTTTCTTGGAGGTGGCGAACTGCTCGTGTGAATTTTCTTAAGTTTGTATCTGTATCTGAGACTATCTCTCCGAGAGGATCTATTAATAGTGCCATTTCTTTTTGAAGAATTATTAATTTATATTTATTTACATTATTTACCAACCCAAAACCTCAAAAACCCTCTCAACTTCACCAAAATATGGTATTTGATACACTGGGAAATGCGCTGAAGTCGGGAGTTAAAAAAATTAGTAACGCGATTTTTGTCGATAAGAAATTAATAGATGGAATCGTAAAAGATATTCAAAAAGCACTTATTGAAGCAGATGTTTCAATTGAACTTGTGTTCTCTCTTTCTCAGAAAATTAAGAAATTAGCGTATGATGAATCAATTAAAGGAATTGATAAAAAAGAACAGTTGATCACGCTGATTCATGATGAGATTGAGCACTTACTTGGTGAAGAAAAGGAATTGAAGCTTTCCTCAAAGTCAAGCGTTATGTTCGTTGGATTGTATGGCTCTGGAAAGACGACGACGATTGCAAAACTTGGGTTTTATTATGCGAAGCGAGGACGAAAGGTTGCACTTCTTGGGCTTGATGTGGATCGTCCAGCTGCAATGGATCAGTTAGAGCAAATGGCAAAAAAGGCAAACGTTGCCGCATTTGTCGACAAGGATGAAAAAGATCCATTGAAAATTATTGCAAAATACAAAAAAGATTTAGAGAAATACGATTTAGTTTTAATTGATACTGCTGGGCGAGATGGACTTAATGATGAATTAATTTCTCAAATTGAAATGCTGGATAAGAAACTCAAACCAGAACATAGAATTTTAGTTATGCCGGGCGATATTGGGCAAGCTGCAAAAAAGCAGAGTGAAGAATTTAGGAAAGCACTTGCAATTGATGGCGTGATGATTACTCGAATGGATGGGACAAGCAAGGGAGGAGGGGCACTTACTGCATGTGCAGAGACTGGAGCAAGCGTTTATTTTATTGGTGTTGGAGAACAACTCCATGAAATTGAACGGTTTAATCCAAAGTCGTTTATTTCTCGTCTTCTTGGCATGGGAGATTTAGAGTCTCTCTTAGAAAAAGTAAAATCTGCAACGGATGAAGGATATCAAGCGCGAATGGAAGAACGACTCAAAGAAGGAAAGTTCACGTTTCTTGATTTGTACTCGCAACTTGAACAGATGAATAAGATGGGGAGTATGGATAAATTAGTCGGCATGATTCCAGGAATGAGTGCGGCGAAAGTTCCCAAAGATGTTATGGCAAAGCAAGAAGCGAAAATGAAACACTGGAAGTCTGCAATTTCCTCGATGACTGAAGAAGAAATTGAGAATCCGGAAATTTTGGAAAAACAAACGAAGCGAATTGGTCGAATTGCGAAAGGAAGTGGTACGACGACGACTGAACTGCGAGAACTTTTGAAGCAATATAAAATGCTTAAAGAAATGATGGGGATGCAAGCAGGAATGGCTGAAGGAAATATTGATCAAAAAACGATGATGAAAATGGCCAAGAAGTTTAAGGGGAAGATGAAGGTTTAAGATGGCTGCAGGATTTTTAAAGAATGTGATTGAGAAATGGGCAAAAGATTCTTGGCATTCCTTTGAATCAAATTTTCCTGAGAGTTTAGTTGCTTTAGTCTTTTTACCTTTGTTAGTTTGGGCAATGGTTCAATCTATCCTTGGATTTAGTTTTCTAGCGACTTTAGGATATTTAGTTTTTTGTATAAAAAATCTCGGAAAAATACTCGAAGATTTTAGGAAGCCATTGGTATGGGGGATAGCGTATATTCTTGGCGCCGTAATTTTCGATGTTTTTATAAAAAATGTGCCTGGACTGTTTTCAAAAGGAGATGGAGCTTCTATCTTTTCAGGATTAGTGATTCTTTGGGTATTGATTATTCTTTTTGTAAAAAAAGAGGAAATGAAAAAATAGGCTTGCTTATCTAAAGCCAAAAACTTTTGCGCGGCATCGGCTGTTGGCTCCCGAGACAGAGCATCGATATTGGAAGGTTCCTGAATCGGTGAGGGGCAGCCACGTGAGGGTGCTTTCTTCAGTACTTGTGCCATCATTGATAATTTGTGCAATTGTTTGTTCGAGCATTGGCGGTGAGATTGCTAACCAGTATTCAAATTTTGCGGTTGATCCAAATGCCGAATCCGTTTTGAGGTAGGTTTTGAGTAACACCTCTTGTACGTCTGAAGGGGGTGAAGGAGAAGAAACCATGCTTGAAACATCAAAGAATGAATTAATATCTGCCGTGCCATCATAGACTGTTACGGGGGATGAAAGAAAGACACCCTCTCGAACGACTCCTTCGAGTTCTCCTGCGTCGTGGCCAAACGTTGCGGCTGGTCCTCCTGAATTATATGCGATTACTCCAAGGCCGCTGATTATGAGAACTGCAACTGCTGTGAAGAACACCGCCTCTTTTCTTCCAATGGTAATGTGAATATTTCCCATTAGTTCTTCGAAGAACA
>CAZNKX010000055.1:0-4042 GCA_964573915.1 Candidatus Woesearchaeota archaeon
TTAAAATTTTCACTCATAGGTCGAACAAAGTTTTCCCGTTTATAAGGATTATTGTACTAAACAAAAAATCAAGAACCAAATTACCTACGCTTCAACTTTCTCTTCCGTTTTTCTTTCTTAAGTCTCTTTCGCTGCCATTTCCACCTCATCTGGCCCTTCTTCTTCCATCTTCGACTACTTCGTTTCATACTAGTTACGTTCAAAAATTGCTTTATAAAACTTTGTAATAAATTTTGCCTAATCAAAGACAAATAGCTTCTTTTCAAAATCTACAATCTTCCCGTCTTTAACATGTATTCCTTCCCCTGCAAGCATCTCAATTTTTTCTCGCTCTCCGCCAGCATAACCGCCAAGAGACCCATCACTAGAAACCACGCGATGACAAGCAACTTCTGGCATATAAGGATTCTTATTCATTGCATTTCCAACCGCACGATATGCTCGAGTCCCAAGCGCTCGCGCAATCTCTCCATACGTCGTCACACGACCCCGAGGAACCCTCCTCAAAAGATCATAGCATCTCTCATTAAATGTTTTTTTCATTCTCAACTCCGTTCCAGCCTCGATAAATCATAAATCGCAGCAAAAGTAAAAACAACTTGTAAAATAATAAAAATCAAATCCCCGATAAAATAACTATATATCACAAGCAAAAATCCTCCCAAAATATACGTATAATCTCTTTTTCGCCGATCTTTTTTCTTCAAAAGAACTCCGACAATTATCAAAAGCAATCCAATCACGCCCAGTAATTTATAATAAATCATCTAATATAAAAAAATCAAAACTACATAAATGTAACGGGAAAGCCCTGTTGAAAAAGTTGTAAAGATTAATAGCTCCGCCAGGATTCGAACCTGGGTCGCGAGGTCCAGAACCTCGCATCCTTGACCACTAGACTACGGAGCTATTAAAAAATCAAGATAAAGATATTTTTTAAGCCTTGTGCCAGGACGAGCGATTCGCTTTTGATTTCGCAAAAACTAATCTCGAAATCGAATGCAAATTGCGAGCAGAACCTGGGTCGCGAGGTCCAGAACCTCACATCCTTGACCACTAGACTATAGGGCTTTATGATATGCTAACCTATAAAATCCAATTTAAAAAACTTTATAATTCTAATTTACTTTCAATCAAAATGGAAAAAATCAAGGCAAACTTTATTGCAGGAAAAGTAAGTTCAAACACTTCTGAAGCAAAACACCTCTTTGAAGCAAACCGATTCGGAGAAAAAGTACATGAAAAAATTGTATACTCACTTCCTGAAGCAATCTTCTTAGTAAATGGTAAAAAAATGCAAATCTACGACTATAAAAATAACCTCCTCCCACAAGAAGAACTCCTAAAAAAATTTCGACGGTATGATAAAAAAATTAACACAAAATCAATCGTCTTCACCGACCTTCGAAAAAAAGGATACCTCGTCAAAACAGCGCTTAAATTCGGAGCAGAATTTCGAGTTTACGAAAAAGGAAAAAAAATAGAAAAATCTCACGCAAAATGGCTTGTCTTTCCCGTTCTAGAAAATGAAAAATTAACATGGCAAGATTTCTCTGCAAAAAATAGAGTTGCACATTCAACCAAAAAAAATCTTCTCATTGCAATTATCGACGAGGAAGATCACGTTTCGTATTATGAAGTCCACTGGGCAAAAATAAGATAACAAAGTGAAGAAATCTTTATAACCTTCTTTCCTCTCTCTACCTCATGATAGACATCCAGGGAAAAAAAAGTACAATCATTTCATTTCTAAAGCTACACGGGCCAGCACTTCCAGTTAGAATCGCACGAGAGATTAAAATGGACCCCGTTTTCGCTTCAGCAATCCTATCAGAATTACTCAACGAAAAGAGAGTCATGCTAAGCAATCTTAAAATTGGAGCATCTCCACTCTACCTCCTTCCAGGACAACAAAATCAATTAGAAAATTTTACCGAGAATCTAAAGCCAGCTGAAAAAGAGGCATTCCTAAAATTAAAGAAAGAAAAAATTCTCCACGATGAAAAAGAAGGACCTTCCATCCGCGTTTCTCTCAGAAACCTCAAAGATTTTGCAAAGCCATTTAAATCAAATGAAAAAATATTGTGGAAATATGCTTTCGCAGCAAAGGAAGAAATAGAAAAAATCAATTCGCCAAAAAAAGAACAAAAACAAACGATAAACATTTCTAAAATTAAAGAAGAGGTAAAAAAAATAGAAAAGGAAATAGTTACAAAAAGAGAAAAACCATCCGAAGAAAATAAAGAAGATGTTTCTCCGAAAAAAGAAAAAATGGAAAATATCTTTGAGAAAAATTCAACTGACTTCTCAGAAGAAGTAAAAAAATTCTTAAAAAAAAATAATCTAGAATTCAAGGAAGAAATTCAAATAAGTAAGAAAGAAATTGTGGCAAAAATTAATCTGAAAACAATACTCGGAGATTTTAATATGATGCTTATCGCAAAAAATAAAAAATCAATTGCAAAAGAGGAACTACAATCCGCAATTCAAAGAGCAACCTACAGCAAAATGCCGTGCCTCTACGTAATCAAAAAAGAGCCTACAAAGAGCATCAAAACCTTCCTAAAACCTTATGAAAATATCTGCAAAATAAAAGTATTAAAATAATGACGAAAGTCTTTTAAACCCACAGAAATAAACTCTAGCATGGGAAGAATCAAAACGAAATTAATCAAGAGAACATCAAGAGAGCTTCTGGAAAGCTCACCAGAATCATTTGGAAAAACATTCGAAGAAAATAAAAAGGCACTTGGAAGCATCCTTCCAAGCAAGCGAATGCGAAATGGAGTTGCAGGATACATTGCACGATTAAAGACGGCAAAAGAGACGATAATTGACACCGACGACAGAGAGTAACATGACACCAAAAACGAAAAATAAAAACGATCACTCAATTTTCATTGGAGGAAAACCATTTATGAATTATGTAAATGGTGTTATTGTTCAATTCAATATGGATAACGTCTCAGAGGTGACCATTAAGTCAAGAGGAAAATTCATCTCAAAAGCAGTCGATGTTGCAGAAGTTACAAGAAAAAAATTCTTAATAGATAAAAACCTCACCATAAAAAATGTCCTAATCGGAAGTAAAGAATTTGAAAATAAAGAGGGAAAAATAGTCAACGTCTCAACACTTGAAATTGTTTTATCAAAAAAAGCCTCGAAATAATTATTTACCTGATTTTTTGCTCCGTTTATTCTTAGAAGATTTCCTTTGATATTTCAAGAGAACATCCAACTTTTCCTCAATCAGATTAACCTTATTCTCAATAGATTTTATTCGGCGATTTCGTTTAACATCAAAGATAGTCCGTATGATAAAATAAATAATATAAAGGATAGCTACGATCCCAAGAGCCTTCAAAATAACAACCACTAATCCAAGACTATCTGCAACTGTATCGGATACCAAAGAACTAATCTCTAAAAAAACGCCTCCCATAAATTAACCTGTACTCAAGGGTTTATAACTATTTGTGAAAATCTTGAATGGCTCCGGGGAGTGCTGACCTCCCGACCTCCGCCTCATGAGAGCGGCGCTCTACCGCTGAGCTACGGAGCCACTGATTTTGACAATTTATCTCGCCGAAACCAAAATTAGTTGGTCCGGAAGGGCCATTGAAAGTGACTAATTCCAAAAAACAGCCCCATTTTTAATTGCTTCGGAAGAGCCACTAACAAAAAATAAATAAGACAATTTAAAAGAGTTGTGTTTAAGATTATCCAAAAATATTCCTAAACCAATCAAGAATACTTCCAATAAATGAAGATCTCTCAAGGAAAGATTTTTTCTCAAACGTAACGGGACTATACTTTGTCTCATAAGAAGGACAAGGACCCCCAACATCGACCCCAGTCTCACCCTTTTCAGGATCCCATTTACCGTTCAAACAATGAGTACAAACCGTAGCCGAATCTCCTCCGTCAGCTAAAACAACATTAAAATTATCGGCATCAATCCGGGCAACCGCCTCCTTACTAAGTCCGTCAGACAAAACAATTTGGGTAGTCTCGCATTCTTCTTCAACAGTAATTTCTATAT
>CAZNKX010000056.1:0-3962 GCA_964573915.1 Candidatus Woesearchaeota archaeon
ACTAAAACTTGACCGCCCAAAACTTCTCTCAGATGCTATTGCGATTATTTCTGAGGTTGTCAATGATGTTCGAATTAAACTTCTTGATGATGGAATGAGTATTGTTGCAGTGGACCCCGCCAATGTTGCACTTGTTATCTTTAAACTGCCCAAAGAGACATTTTCCCAATATGAGGCAGGAAATGAGGTATGGGGTGTTAATTTAGAGGACCTCAAAAAGATTTTGAAGCGAGCATCGACTTCTTCGTGTGTTGTGTTTGAACAAGAAGATAATCAGCTCAAGATTTCTATTTTTGATAAAGTGAAACGCGTTTTTACATTATCACTTATCGAGGTTGAATCAGAGGATAAAGATGTTCCTGATTTGCAATTTGGAAGTAAGGTCGAGATGGATTCTGTTAGTTTTTCTCAATCAATTGAAGATGCAAAAATTGTTGCTGATTCAGTTGCATTTACGGCAGGCGAAGGATTTTTTATGGTTGAGGGCTCGGGGAGTTTGAATTCTGCACGAGCTGAGTTTTCAGGTGATGAAGTTAAAATTGAAGGAATTGGACGGTCAAAATATTCGCTTGAATATTTGATGAAATTTATTAAGGCTTCCAAGGTATCTGAATCGGTGGTTGTTAATTTCTCTGATGATTATCCATTGAGATTAGATTTTCCAGGCGAGAAAATGGGTTTGGGGTTTGTTTTGGCGCCACGAGTCGAGAATGATTAATTTTTAGTTCACTTTTGAGAAGATTTTTTGGGAAATCTTTATATATTAGTATTCATACTATTCTTCATAGTAATCTTCAAAAGAAGATTATGCGGAATACTCTTATGAATATTCATAGTAAGCAAATAGTTGAGTTGATAAAAAAAGAACGGGTGGTCACGAGTAGCGAGGTTGCTGAAAAGTTAGATGTTTCTTGGAATACTGCCGAGAAATATTTGCTAGAGTTGATTATTGAAGGGAAAATTGAGCGAATTAAAAAATCTGGGGTGACATTATGGCTTTTGAAGTGAATAGTTTTTTTAATTTTAAGGAGAAGAGAGGGCAGGTGGCGATTTTTATTCTTATTGCAATCGTCATTGTTGCAGGAATTTTATTCTTGTTTTTATTTTTGGGAAGAGTTGATGTTGATGTCGACAAGGACGTAAATCCTACTCTAGAGATCATGGATTGTGCGGAGGATGTAGTCGAGGAAGTAACTGAAACCTTGCTTCTGGGCGGCGGGAGTGTTGCGCCATTTCATAATATTACGTATGATTCCACAGCATATCATTATTTATGTTATCAAGATGCGTTTTACGATACGTGTATAAACCGCTTTCCTGGACTTGAGATCCATTTTGAAAATGAAATTGTGGAACTGAGCAAACCAGGAATTCAGAATTGCTTTGACAAAATTAAAGGGGATTTTGAAGATAGGGGATTTGAGGTTAGTGGAGGTTCAACAAAGTATGGTGTGGACATCATTCCTTCAAAGATTCTCATTAACTTAGAAAAAGAAATTACGATTTCCCAAGGTGAAACCGCCCAGAGTTTTAAGAAATTTGATACTGAGATTTTGTCCGAGGCTGAGCAATTAATTTCAATTACGAGAAAGGCTATTAATGACGAGTCAGAGTACTGTACTTTTGATTATCTTGGACAAATGATTATCTTTCCAACAATTAAAATTACCAAAAATGATTTTAACTCGAGTAAGCTCTATTCTGTTGCAAGTAGAGTGAGTCGAGAAGAATTGCTATTTGCAGTGAGAGGTTGTGCACTTCCTCCCGGAATATAAAATGGTCCAATTAGAATATAATTCTGCCTTGAAAGAGAAATGGTTGAGAAGTCTAAGAGGAAATTTTGTTATTTTCTTATTTGGGATAATTCTCCTGTTTTCTTTTAAGTTTATTTCTGCAGCTGCAGGTTGTTGTGCACTTGACGAGAATGATATTGCGTGCTCCTATATTGATTCAGCAAATTGTGCTGAAGGAGAATTATTTGCTGAGAATGTTCTTTGCTCCGATGTTTCATTTTGTCAAACAGGATGTTGTTATGACCAAGGTCTTGGAATCTATGATCAAAATGTTTTAGAGAATGATTGTGCATTTAATTGGGATCCAACTGATGCGTCATGTGGGTCGCTTCCCGGGGCTGACCTTGGATGTTGTGTTTTAGGTGATTCTGTTCAATATGAAACTGAGAGTCAATGCATTATTGATTCTGATACCTTGGGGTTCGATACAGATTGGCGAAGCGATGTTAACATTACCGAATGTTTACAAATTCCCCACTTGGAGGATAAAGGTGCGTGTGTTCTTGCAGGAGGTAGTTGTACGATGAATACACAAGGGGCATGTAACGAGATTGGAGGAGATTTCGCATCAGGATTTTTATGCACTGCAGATTTACTTGATACTATTTGTGTTCCAACAACTGAGACAATGTGTATTGGAGGATTAGACGGCGTTTACTTCCAAGATTCCTGCGGTAATGCTGCAAATATTTATGATTCGGCGAGAGTGAATGATGATTCTTACTGGCAAACGATTATCTCAGTTGAGCAATCTTGTGGAGCGGGAGCAAGTGATGGGAATGCTGAAAGTGCAACGTGCGGGAATTGTAACTTATTTGATGGAGGAATTTGTTCGAATGCGATTGTTGATGATTTTGATGTTGACTATGGAATAAATTACTGTCGTGATGTGAGCTGCACATTTCAAGGAGTGGATTACGAGAATGGCGAGAGTTTTTGTCAGTATGATGGAAAGATTGGCTCGGGCGATGATGTTGTTGGATCACGGCATTGGAAATATGTGTGCAATCAAGGAGATATTCAGATTGAGCCGTGTGAGGATTATCGAAATGAGATCTGCGTTCAAGAAAACACTGAGGAGAATGGAGAAACTGTATACCGAAATGCCGAGTGTGTTGTGAATACGTGGAGACAATGTCTTAATATTAATGAGGATTATAAGGACGACAAAGCAGAGAGAAAAATTCAGTGTGAGCTTATGCCAAATTGTTATATTGATGAGGTTCGTGTTTCTGCAGGTTTTCAATTTGATTACTGTGCTCCTAAATTTCCTGGAGGCTTTGATGTTGAAAGTGTGGATTATGCAGAGGATGCAGAAAATGTTTGTTCTGTTGGAACAAAAACCTGTAGGGTGGATCGAAAACGAAAATTAACTGGGGGTTGTAAGATTGTTTCTAATAGTGAGTGTTTGAATCCTGTTTTTGGCGAACAAATGAATGATTTTTGTCGCGGTCTTGGAGATTGTGGAGGAAGTGCGAATATTCTTGGAGACTTTGAAAAAAATTATGTCATCACAGGTTCTCCGGGCCTTAGTCAATCCTACATTCAACGTCTCATTGACTTAGCAACTCCCGTTATTGGAGATTATGCGACGGTTGATAATTATACGAACTATTTGGCCTTGATTGGACTTCATGAAGGCCATGATTACTTGGCGGAATATCAGGAGAAGCGAAAAAAGGGGGCGGTGATTGCAGGCTATGCGAGTGCGCTTCTTGGAAGTGCCGAGTTAAACACCCTTGCTCTTGATACTTACTTGTGGTCATCAATTGATCACAATAAGCTTGCAAATATCGTCTTTGGAAAATGTAGCCCAATTTATGTAGGTTATCAATGTAATGCGTGGCAACCAGAAGCTGGAGGAGCAAAATGCGAAGACTGTAATAATGATCCCCTTCATCCTTGCTCAGAGTATCGATGTAAAAGTTTAGGAAAAAGTTGTGAAGCCGCAAATCTTGGTGCAGAAGATTCAGAAGACATTCTTTGTTTTGATGGATGTGAAGGAGATTCTGCAGCTCCAATAATTGAGCCTTTAGAGGGTGCTCTTTCCTCAAGTGAATCATATACGAGTGTTACTCAGAACGGTTTTTCAGTTACGTCAAATGGCGGTTGTGTGGATCCCTATCAGCAGATTTCATTTGGCATTCAAACAGATGAGCCTGCCCTTTG
>CAZNKX010000057.1:0-3960 GCA_964573915.1 Candidatus Woesearchaeota archaeon
AACCAATCACAAAATTCTCTTCATCCAAACAGTTAAGTTTTGGATGGAACCGTAATCAATCGCAGAATTTTGAGTATATAAAGATTGCTGTTGGAAAATAAATTATAAGGTTTTAAAAAATCTAATTTCTTCTAAGAGAGATGATCGTCACGCCAAACACAATCTTTCTTAACTATTCTCCCAGGGTTATGCCGAGAGACTACCTTCTCGTTACGAGAGATTTTTTACTTGAAAGGGGATGGAGTGAAACTGGGGGGAGAGAAAAAGCCACTTATTTCGGCCCAAGACATTCATTCCCACAGATGCTGGAGTATATTACATTTTCAGAAGAGCAATATGGGGGATCGGTACAAGTTGAACTGCCAGAAATTAATCCACGAGGAACCGAACCAGTAACTGGGGAAGAAAGTAAACTCTTTAAAACACTTTTAGGCTTATTACAGCCAAACTCTATAACAGATTTTGAAAATCAGCCACTATCTCCGATTGACCTAGTTGTCTAGTCAATAATGCGCCATGCCCAACCGCCAATCTTATAAATCATTTTCACTAATCCTAGTAATGGCAATAAAAACTCCCGATATTCTTCCTGGCGAAAAAGGCTACGTTTCTAAAAAACAAAAAACTGCAGAAAAAAAAGTTACTGAAAAAAAGGAGCGCCAAGCGAAAAGAAAACAAGAAATGCAGATTGGAAAGATTAAAACAGGGTCAAAAGGTTATCGAATTGGAAGGCCAACTACAACATACAAAAAAGAAATAAAATATCCTGTCTGGAGGTATAGTAAAAAAATTGGAGAAATAATTGTGACTAACAAAGATTTACCAAATGAAAAAATTGAGATGACTTTTAATCGTCTGGGAGGAATTGGAAACCACAAACACTTAATCCAAGACGCAGACTTTCAATTGCAATGGGCAATTCGGGAACAAGAACTTCTAATCACTCAAGATAAATGTTATCTTTGTAAAAAGAAACTATCTAAATCTGCAAAACCAAATTTATATCATATAAAAATGTGGAAGAAAAGAATTGATCTTTTAGAAAAAGCGGCAAAAGTTCCCGAATCGGTAATCGAAGGAAAACTAACAATTGAAAAAGGATGGGAAAAATTCTCAGAAATTTTAGAAAGTGGCAACAGATATTATATGTCTCTTGAAGATACTGCGCTCATTTGTGCAAGCTGTGCTAAATCAAAGAATCTTGATAGTTAATGGAAAAGCAGTGGTTTGTTTATCTTCTTGAATGTTCAGATGACTCATGGTACGCTGGGATAACAAATGATATTGATAAGCGAATGAAACTTCACCGTGAAGGAAAAGCAAGTAAGTACGTCGCCGCAAAAGGATTCAAAAAAGTGCTTGCAACAAAAGAATGCGGAAATAGATCAGACGCACTCAAAGAAGAATATCACATCAAACAGCTTCCAAAAAAAGAAAAACTAGATTGGTTCAAAAAAACAAAAGAAGCTAAGCAACAAAATCCGCTTCACTAATTTTTTCTTCTCCATCCACGATAGCCTTTCGAATGACCGTTCCCTTTTTTTTACTCTGCTCTCGAATTTCGGTAGGCTTCAAGGAATCCATACTGGAAGGATAAATGACATCTTTAATCTCGATAGTATGACTAATCTTACATTCACTAAATTCTCCAATTCTAAAAAATAATTCCTCAACTAAACTCTTGTCGGTTGTCTTTAAGGTACAAAAGTCAGCCTTAGGACCTTCACCAGTATCTTTTCCAGGTTTACCGCTCTTCGGAGCTTTTGCCTTAACTTTCAAAACAAAATCTTCTCCAGAAAAACTAAGCGCAAAAAATGCTCGAGGGTATTTCTCCATTAGGTCCAAAATAGCAGAGGTTTCAGCAGTTGTATTAATCGTTAATTTTCGAATTCCTTGAAAATTTCCAGCTTTCACAATATCAAAGCCAACCTCGTCTTTGAGATCCATAGTCGAAATAATAATTCCCTTAACACTAACTTCTCCTCTAGCTTTTTCTAAAGACCGCTTCACTAAAAAATTAACATATTCGGGACCTGTTTTAACCGCCCATTTTTTCGCCTGCTTCTTCCCTTCTAATAAAAATTTATCCGAGTAATTTCCTCGACCAAATTTTAGAAAATCGGCATGAACTTCCTCGTCAATCTCGCCATCAAAAACCTTTTTGATACTCATGGAGAGAAACTACGCGAGAATCTTTATAAATCTTTTTGAGAAATTCGAAAGCAGCTCCCTTAAGGTTTATATATTCTAAAATCATCTGATTATATGGCGAACAGAGACACGGTCAAGAAATGGGTAGCACTTTTTTTCATCCTAGGGATTTTTCTCCTGTCTTACTTAGTGCTCAAAGAAATTTTGGTACCAATTGCGTTCGGACTTTTATTCTCTTACATTTTCAGTCCCGTGTATAAAGGCATCAACCGAAAAATTCCTCATAAAAATCTTGCCTCGTTCCTCCTCGTGGTAGGGATTTTGATTATTGTAAGCATCCCTATCGTGTACTTTATTCCAGCACTAGTGAAGCAAACCTTCAACATTTATTCTCTCCTTCAAAATTTCGACTTCGTAAGAATCTTTAATCAATACGCAGAAACAGAGGTTGCACAAGCAATTGCAATTAACCTCGATAATCTCTTAGGAAAGTTCTTTTCAACGCTTCTCACTCAATTTTCAAATTTCTTAGTCAACCTGCCTTCAATTCTTCTGCAGCTGGCAGTATTCCTGTTCACCTTCTTTTTTGCAGTAAGAGATTCAGATAAGTTAAATGATTATATTACCTCTCTTTCTCCTTTTTCCGCCGAAACAGAAAAAAAATTCTTAAGGGAATTTAGGGGGATTACAAACGCAATTATTTTTGGACAAGTCTTAATCGGGATTATTCAAGGACTCGCAGTCGGTCTTGGAATGTATTTTTTAGGCGTTGAAAACTTATTACTCTTAACATTTGTTGCATGTGTTTTCTCAATTATCCCCGTCCTCGGCTCATGGGCAGTATGGCTTCCAGTAGGAGTTATTCATGTCGTCCAAGGAAACCCTGTTCCCGGATTTATCTTCTTGCTTTACGGAGGGTTCTTTGTCTCCTCAATTGATAATATCGTCCGGCCAGTGCTTTTATCGAAGAGATCTAATCTTCCAGTTGCACTCAGCATTATCGGAACCATTGGAGGACTTTATTTCTTTGGAATCGCAGGTTTAATTTTGGGTCCACTTATCCTCGCATACCTACTAATAATTATAGAATTCTACCGGCAAGGTAAATTAGATGAGCTATTCCAAAAACCTCGAGGGGCTAAATAATTGTTGCAGAAATAACTTTCACTTCTTCAAGAGGTCTATCTTGTGCATCGGTAGAAACTTTCCCAATCGCATCGAGAACATCGAGCCCTTCAACTACCTCTCCAAAGACTGGATGTTTTGAACTCAAAGGTTCTTTATCATAATCTAAAAAAGTATTATCAACGAGATTAATAAAAAATTGACTGCCTCCACTATTTTGGCCAGAGTTTGCCATAGAAAGAGTTCCTCGAAGATTGGAATGTCCTGTAACAAACTCGTCTTCAATTGTGTATCCGGGTCCGCCCATTCCAGTTCCGGTTGGGTCTCCTCCTTGAATCATAAAGTTTGGAATCACCCGATGAAAAATAATTCCATTGTAATAACCTTGTCCAACAAGCTTCTCAAAGTTTCCAGCGGTTATAGGCATATCCGAATACAATTCTATGATCATATCTCCCTTGCTCGTCTCCAATTTCACTCGTGTATTTTCTTGCCCCATATTTTCAAACGTGTCCATAACGGCCCACGTAAACAATCCGAGTAAAACCACTATTATAAAGATTGCGACCGGTTTTTGTTGATAAAATTTCTTTTTCATTTTGACGCCCACACCCGGAATCGAACCGGGATGCCACAAGGGCCCGGTGTTCAAGACCGGTGCACTACCATTATGCGATGTGGGCT
>CAZNKX010000058.1:0-3946 GCA_964573915.1 Candidatus Woesearchaeota archaeon
TTGCATCATTGAGTTGCATGTTTCTACAATGGAGAACAAGTTTTTAAATTTGTTGAATAAGTGTCATACTCTCGAGTCACGGATATTAAAAAATAATTGCTCATACTCACCTACAACACGATCAGAATCAAATTTAGATTCTGCAGTGCTCAAAACATGAGCCCTTTCAATACGGGATAGCGAACTTACCGCATCTAAGGCACCGTCATAATCTTCGAATAAAAATCCATTAAATCCATCAAAGATTACTTCCTCCATGGAGCCTTTCCTATATGCAACAACTGGGGTCCCGCAAGCAAGTGCTTCAACAGGGGCCCTTCCAAAAGGCTCCGTCCAGGTATTATCTTCATATCCTGAGGGAAATAAAAATCCTCTTGAGTGCCGAAGTAGTTCTTTTTTCTCTTCCTCATTAGCGTTACCAAAATAGATAACTTCAGTCCCATCAACTTCGGGCAATACTTCACGCTCATGATAGTCTCTAAATTGAGTTGTACCATCTCGGTCTTGAGGAGTTCCAGCCAAAATTATCGGAAGACCAACTTCTCGAGCTACACGTATACAAGTTTTTTGCCCCTTATGCTTTCCAATTGCTCCAAGATTAATTAAATAATCTGTCCCTCGTTCACGCAAATCCCTCAATACGGACAACGAAAGAGAGTCATCATTCTCCAAAAGGGTATCTGAAGAATAAGGATAGGCACCTACATCAATACCATAGGTTATAACATGGATGTTTGGCAAATCTGCATGTTCATGTTTGTGACTTCTGCAATGCGCAATAGAGGTTACGCCGAGCCTATTAACCTTTTCAACAGTAGCCTGATTACGAACATTATGAAGACTATAAACTATTCTTTGACTTCCAAACCGTTTTACAAGTTCTCCAAGAAGCTCAACATTATCTGCCCTTAAATTAATAATATCTAATGGATTCTCTCTATCCATTCGCGAGAGTTCATCAATAGTTCTCCTAAAATGTTCGTCCCTTAATTCTTTCTTTACTGCCAACGATTGATCATTTCCCGAAGCCCAAAGAGAAACAGGAACATAACTGTGAAGAGTAACATTTTCTAATCCCGAAACATCGCTATCTCCAGGTCCAAAAAGATGAATCTCATGTCCACGTTTATTAAGACCTACAAGAAAATCATAAATACCTCGCTGTGTACCTCCATATCCATTAAAGGGAGGGATCGGGTAAGAAGGTGTACCAACAACACCTATCCTTAATCTATCATCCATTTAACGCCCTCCTATAGATATCAATATAATTTTGAGTCATAGCACTAATCGAAAATTTAGCTTCTACAACATTCCTTGAATCTCGAGGATCTAATTCATCGAGGAGAGAAACACAAGTAGAAAGATGATTCACAACTGCACGTTCATCAAAATTACCATCTTCAACCCCGGCTAAGAAGCCGGTCTTCCCATCCTCTACAAGTTCTGGCAAGGAACCAAGAGACGTTCCCAAAACAGGAGTCCCACAAGCAAGAGATTCTGCAAAAGTCAAACCAAACGGTTCAGACCACCTATTAGGAAAAGTTAATGCACGAGAATGTCCATAAAGTATCGCTTTTTGGGAATCATTCACAGGACCAATAAAAATAACTTCATCCTCAGATAAATTCAATCTACCCTCAATAATTCTGGAAACTAAATCTTCTTTCCTTCTCTCTTGTTCTCCGATACTAAGCCCCTCATAGGAGGTTGTTAGCAAAGGTCTTATTTGATTTAAATGATAGTCTTGGTCAGGCTCATGTACGACTCCTGCAAGGATTATTGGAAGGCCAACTTCTCGAGCAATCTTGACAGCTAAATCAGTACCTTTTTTATCCGAAATCCTCGCAGCGCCCCAAAATAAATAGTCACTTTTTTGCTCAACAAAAGGCAACTTATCAAGTTCCAACCCATTATATACGAATCCATCAAATTCAAATCCTGCAGCAGAACTGCATAAGTCTCTGTGGTTAGAACTAAGAGAAATATAGGTAAGTGGAGCTCCCTGCCCTCTTAAAGAATTAATCCTTGAATATTTTCCAAAACTTCTAGAAGTAATGGGGCAGTGTTCGGTTGTAACAATTGGGATGCCCAACCCTTTCCAATCTCGAGAATAACACTCGGATGCGGCAAGTTTACCATGGTCGTGAATTAGGTCAACTTCTTGTTCTGTAGCAATCCCCAATACTTTTTCATAGCGATTCTCTCTCATTTCCTCCATCCCTTCAACACGGGTTATCCTACTAACGCCATCTTCAGAAAGTGGCCAAGCTGCGCGATCCCTAACTGCAATCAATGATCCAAACCCTCCAAGATCTGAATCTCCAGTCCCTGCAACGATGGAATCATATCCCATTTCAGAAAGTCCACGGTTTAAATTATAAATCACTCTTTGGGTTCCAGCATATTTGAGGTTTGGAGAAATTTCTATACTAATGGGCGCAACATGCAAAACCTTCAATTTCTCTTTTTGAGAGATCATCTTCTAAATCTTCCATTTTTAAATATTCCCAATTTAACGCAACGGTTCTATAAATATTTATTGGTTTCTTTATAAAAGTAACGTTCTAATTATAAAGTAACAATCTATTTTTACCAAAAAAAATTAAATATTGGGAATAAAAATCAATTCAAACCAAGAACGCTCCGAGAAGGATTTGAACCTTCGACCCCGCGGTTAACAGCCGCGTGCTCTAACCACTGAGCTACCGGAGCATTGAACTGAACTAATCAGCTACCCATTTTAGTTTAATGCTCTGGGCAGGAGCACTGAATAATTAACCACAAAAAAAAGAATATTTAAAGTTATTTATCTTCCTCACCCAACAAACTTTCATCAACATCTTCTTTGAGTCCTAAATCCTCATCATCAAACTTTCTTCGACCAACATTTTGTTTTTCCAAATACGCAAACACATTTCCATGTTTCGCACCATGAATAAGCGACTCAAGTGCTTGAACAACCGAATCAAGATGCACTGAATCAACAATTACTCCAACAGTATTCTCATTAACAACAATTACACACCCCGTCAACTTCTCAATTGTCCGCTTCGCTTTTCCATCAGTTCCAATCACTCGGGATCGAACGTCGGTTAAATTCTTCCGTCGAGTATTCTCTTTAATCGAAATAAACTCCAAAACAAAATCTTCGTTAACAAGCAACAACGCATCCTCAACATGAAATCCGAAATCCACCGCCCGGATAATCTGCTCAACTAAAAACTCATTGAGTTCACTTCCATTGATTCCGACCGAGCCCTTCCGAAAAGAGATCTTGATCTTGATCTTATTCTCGATCGTAGGCACAGCTCTCTTTATCTTACTCATCTGCGAAACTGGCAATGTTCTCATAACACTATATAAAAATAATCCACTTTTAACTCTAACTAATCAGGTTATGCAACAGTTTCTTCAATCAAAAAATCCATCACGTAAGGAATTGGAACATCTCCAGAATCTTCTGCAAATTTCTCAAGCCAGGAATTCTCTGGAAAATCGTCTAAGTCGCCCGACCTCACAACTTCTCCGGTTCTTCCATTCACAACAATATAATTCGCTTCAAGTTCTTCACGTTTCACTTCAAGCCACTCTTGATTATTCTCCCTATAATCTGCTTGAAGCGCTTCCCTTTCAGTTTTTCCAAGTTCTAAAAATGCATCATAACGCGTATCAAAAGGAACATATTCCATAAAGAAAATAAATATCTCGGGATTATAAAGATTTAGGTAATCAAGCAAACAGTTACCGAATTTTAATTTTCAGCAGACGGATTTTGCGGGAAAAATTTTCGAAGTGTACTTTTGTACATAAGAAAATTTTTACAAAAAAGATGGCGCTGAAAATTAAAATTCGTCGGCTTCGGTATTGAGACGTCCCATCCTTTTAAGCTTCTCAACCTGATTCGGAGTATACTTAAACAGAACATCCCCTTTATCATCATCAA
>CAZNKX010000059.1:0-3929 GCA_964573915.1 Candidatus Woesearchaeota archaeon
TTATCTACGTTTTTTTCCAGAAGGTCCTTCGCACATTCCTTTACACGTACTACAATGTCCTTTTCCCCAGAACGCTAAACCGATTATGAGAAAGAACGCTGTCCACGGTGTAATCCAAACGACGAAATTACTGAAGTCTTGTATTGCATATAGAATTCCGAATATCAAAAACAATACTCCTGTTATTCCACCACATTTTGAACACATTCCCATGTTATCACCTCCACTGTTCTTAAGAATAAGTAGTTAATAAACGTTTTTGTTTTGGAAGTTTATTTGAGAAGAGAACTTTAAGAAAAATTAAAACTTTACTTCAGGAACAGCTTTCTCAGCTTCGGTGATTTTCAAATAGTGTTTGTCGCCGAAGCCGTACATTGATGCAAACCATTTTCCAGGAATTGTTTTTCTTCCGTTGTCGTAAGACATAATGCCGTCGTTATAGTATTGTCGTGCATAGGCTACTTTGTCTTCGATGGCGGAGAGTTCTTGTTGTAAGTGTAGGAAGTTTTCATTTGATTTTAAGTCCGGGTAATTTTCCGCTATTGCAAAGATTGATTTTAATGCGTTTTGTAATTGATCGCCTGCTTTTACTTTTTTTGCCATATCTTTTCCTGCACCGAGCATTGCTTTTCTGGCCTCAGTTACTTCAGACATGATTGCTTTTTCATGTTTCATGAAACCTTTTACGGCATTCATTAAATTAGGAACTAAGTCTGCACGTTTCTTTAGTTGCACGTCGATTTGTGCAAGAGAATTATCTATTTGGTTGATTAGTCGAATAAACTTATTGTAATAGATGAAGAACACTGCCGCTAGGACTACTACAACTCCAATTGTTATCCATAATGCTGCCATGTGGTGAAAAAAGAAAAGAAGTATTTAAGGTTTTTGATGAGGGTTTGGAGAAAAATTGACCTAGATCATGTCATCCAAAAAATTTAAATACTCTTTGTTCACTATAGTTAACATGTTTAGATTACATCAGGAAATCGAAGTTTGGTATATCATTCCAGCTGTTCGAAAGGAGCTTGCGAAGTTACTTGTTTCAAAGCATGGTCTGAGTTATGAGAAGACTGGAAAAATTCTTGGAATTAGCAAGGCTGCCGTTTCTCAATATATTTCAAATAAGCGAGCAAATAAGATAAAACTTAGTGAAGCTGTTTTTGCAGAAATTGAGAAATCTGCAGAACTATTATATAGGACCCCTCGAATGGCCGTTCATGAAATTCAAAAGATTTTACGATTTATTAAAACAGAGCGAGTGACGTGCACCGTCTGTAAACAATACAATAAGGAGGTTTTAGAATACTGCAATAGTATTCCGAATTACTAGAATGGATAAAAAATTATATTTAGATAATGCAGCGACGACACCGGTGGATACTCAAGTTGTTCGAGCGATGAATGAATATTTTAGACAAGATTATTTTAACGTTGCTGCCAAATATAGTGATGCTGAAAATACCTTGGCAGTCGTTGAAAATGTGAGAAAAACAATCGCGGATAAAATTGGAGCTAAAACAAAAGAAATTATTTTTACCGGTGGCGGAACTGAGAGCAATAATATTGCCATTCAAGGAATTATTCGTGCGAATCCGTTGAAAAAACAGATTATCGTTTCCCAGATTGAACATCCAAGTATTTTAGAAATTTGCCGAGAGTATGAAAAATATGGATTTGAAATTGATTATGTCGGTGTTGATGAAAATGGGGTTGTTGATGTTGAAGCGGTTAAAAAATTACTTTGTGAGAATACTTTACTTGTTTCGATTATGCATGTTAATAATGAAACGGGCGCAATTGCCCCCATTAAAGAGATTGGAAAATTATGTCGGGAAAAAGATATTTACTTTCATACCGATGCTGTTCAGTCATTTGCGAAATTGGATGTTGATGTCTCGAAGATGAATGTTGATTTACTTTCTGCTTCAGGACATAAGATTAATGGGCCAAAAGGCATTGGATTTTTGTATGTTCGGGAAGGTGTCGCAATTTCTCCGTTGACATTTGGAGGCGGACAAGAAAAAAATCTTCGAAGTGGAACGCTTAATGTAGCTGGAATTGTAGGACTTGGCAAGGCTGTAGAAATTTCTCGAAATTATGCTGAGATCCGCGCAAGTCGAGATTTATTGCTTGCAAAACTTCTAGAAATTCCTGGAAGTCGACTTAATGGCTCTCTTGAAACAATGAGTTTTAACATTCTTAATCTATCTTTTAAAGGAATTGAAGGGGAGGCGCTTTTGTTTAAACTTGATAACGCAGGAATTATGGCTTCTGCTGGTTCTGCATGTAGTTCTGGAAAAGTTGATACGAGCCACGTTTTAGAAGCAATGGGTGTAACTGAGGATTATGTTCGCGGTGCTATTCGATTTAGTGTCGATACACTTTCCCGAGAAGAAATTAATTATGTCTTTGAGACTGTAAAATCTTGCGTTGAAAAACTTCGAAGTCTTAGTCCTTTTGTTGAAGGAGATTTTGAGGAAAATGAATCCTCGAAGAGAGATAAGAACATGACTATTGCTGAACTCATCGAAGATGATCCTGATGCGCGAGAAAAGCTTCTTGAAATGGGACTTGGGTGTGCAGGGTGTGCGATGGCGCAAATAGAGACGATTGAGCAGGGAGCGATGGCTCATGGAATGGATCCAAAAATGGTGCTTGAAGGATTGCAAAATAAAAAGGAGAAAAGACCTGATGGAGAGTAAAGCTATATATCTGGATAATGCAGCGACGACGTCAGTTGACCAGAGAGTAGTTGATGCTATGATTCCTTACTTTAGTGAAAATTATGGAAATCCTGGAAGTATGCATTCTATTGGTCTTGCCGGCCAGGCCGCCCTTGATACTTCTCGAAGAACAATTGCAGGAATTCTTAATTGTAGCGAAGATGAAATTTTATTTACCGGGAGTGGAACTGAGAGTTGTGATATGGCACTTAAGGGAGTTGCCCACTACCTCTCTAAAAAACTCAAAAAAGGAAACCATATCATCACGCAGAAAACTGAGCATCACGCTGTTCTTGAGACCTGTGAATTTTTGGAAAAAGAAGGCTATGAAGTGACGTATCTTGAAGTGGACAGATATGGGATGGTTGACCTTGAGGATTTGAAAAATGAGATTCGTGAGGATACAATTCTTGTGAGTATTATGTATGCGAATAATGAGATTGGAACAATTCAGCCAATTGAGGAAATTTCAAAAATCTGTCGTGAGAAAAAAGTTTTGTTTCATACTGACGCGTGCCAAGCAGCGAATTACTTAGACCTTGATGTGAAAAAACTGGGAGTTGATTTACTTAGTCTTAACGCAAGTAAAGCCTACGGGCCAAAAGGAATTGGACTTTTATATCTTCGAAAAGGTGTTATGTTGACTCCTCTCATTCATGGGGGTGGCCAGGAGCGACGGCTTCGGAGTGGAACTGAAAATATCCCCTTGATTGTAGGATTTGCAAAAGCCTTGGAGATTGCAGCAAGAGAACGGGTTGAGGAAACGAAACGAATTGGAAAACTTTCAAAAAGATTGGCTGATGGAATTCTCTCAACGATTCCAAAAGCATTTTTGAACGGACATCCTGAGAAGCGCATTCCCAATAATGTGAATATTAGCATTTTAGATGTTGAGGGAGAAGCAGTTTTACTCTATCTTGATGCAGAAGGCATTTGTGCGAGTACTGGAAGTGCATGTACAAGTAAAACGCTTGATCCAAGCCATGTGATTTTGGCGACGGGGCTTCCCTATGAAGCTGCGCACGGCAGTTTACGGTTTTCATTGGGGCGAAAAACAACCGAGAAAGAAATAGATAGGCTACTTTCAATTTTGCCCGGCGTAATTGAAAAAGTTCGTGGCCTTTCCCCGGTTAAACTCAATGCTGAAGACTTCAAGGAATATTTAAGTGAAGCGAACAAAAAAATTAGCTTGGAGGTTTCTCA
>CAZNKX010000060.1:0-3812 GCA_964573915.1 Candidatus Woesearchaeota archaeon
AAGGATGCTAGGTTTTGGTCCTAGTGACCCAGGTTCGAATCCTGGCGGGGCTATTTTCTTTTTTATTAGAATATTTTATTAACTGGTTAGCTCATGTTAATTCATGAAAGAAACAAAAACTTCGAGTACTTTTAGAAAATTTTTATCTTATTTTAAGGGGTCATGGGGAATCGTTATTGGGTCACTCTTTTTTGGCGCGCTTATTGAAGTGTTAATGATAATCGATAATGTGGTTATTAAGGGGATGGTTGACTTAGGAGAGAGTCTTGCGAGCGGAGGTATTAATCTTACAAATGCGCGTGAGGCATTTATTATTTTATTAGTTGTTTTTGGAGTTGCTGTCCTCATTAGATCAACTTCGAGATATTTTCACATTCATATAGAAAATATTTTTAAGGTAAGGCTTGAAAAAAAGATTAAGGAAGAATACTTTAATAAAATCGTTTCTCAAGACTATGAATTTCATACAGATAACCAGTCAGGAGTATTGATCTCTAAACTTTCTCGAGGAGGCAGTGCGGCAAGTGCTTTAGCTCAAACTCTTTCACTTCTGTATCGCGGAGCGATTTCATTACTTATAGTATTTATTACTATTTCTTATTTTTCATTTATCCCCGCACTTATTACCTTACTCACTGGGGCTGTTCTTTTCTTGTTTAGTCATTATAAGTTTAAGCTTCAAAAAGAAAAAAAGTCAATTCAGAATAACTTTGAAGATATAGAAAAAGGATTTGTAAGTAATATGATCACTAATTTTGAGATTATTAAATTTTTTGGACGAGAAAAGAAAATTAAAGATGCGTTTGAAAAACGAGCAGAAGACACACGAAGTTCACAGCTGGTGGTGGGGAATTATATGAGGGGATATAACTGGGGCGTATCATTAACCCTAGGTATTGGATCATTTCTTTTGCTTTATTTTTCTTTTGCTGACTTTTTAGCAGGAAACATTTCTATTGGGGCAGTCGTATTTATCTTCACGACGTTTGGACGGATGATTACTCCGATAATTAATCTCACAACTCAAATGGGGGAAATAAAGCGGAATATCGCAGATTTAGAGTCATTATTTGCATATGATAATTTAGTTAATTCAGTGGAAGATAAGCCTAATGCGAAAGATATTTCTATTAAACGAGGAGAAATAAATTTTGAGAATGTATCTTTTGCATATGGTTCTAAAAAAATCTTTGATGATTTTTCTCTTAGAGTTAAGCCTGGGGAAAAAGTCGCAATTGTTGGAGGGTCAGGATCTGGAAAGACGAGTCTTATTCGACTTCTTTTTCGCCTGTATGATGTTCAAAAGGGGGCTATTACTGTTGACGGAGTAGATATTCGAGATGTAAAACAAGAAATATTTCGCTCTCAGATGAGTATTGTGCCTCAAGACTCGATCCTTTTCAACGATACGCTTGCAAACAATATTAAGTTCTCACAACCTAATGCTTCCAAGGAAGAACTAAGAAATGCTATCAAGAAATCGGCTCTGGATTCATTTGTGAATAAACTTGACAAAAAAGAAGATACGCTTGTGGGGGAGCGCGGAGTAAAACTTTCTGGAGGGGAGCGTCAACGAGTCTCGATTGCTCGAGCAATGCTTGCACGTAAAAAAATTGTCGTTCTTGATGAGCCAACATCTTCACTTGACTCAAAAACGGAGAAACAAATTCAAAAAGGCATGGATAATCTCTTGCGCGATAAAACTTCAATTATAATTGCCCATCGACTCTCTACCGTTATGAATAGTGACCGAATTATCGTGATTGGTAGTGGAAAAATTCTTGAAGAAGGAACTCACAAGGAATTACTCCGGAAAAAGGGCCACTATTTTGATCTTTGGCAACTTCAAAAAGGCGGAGTTATTCCCGAACAACTTCCTTGAGAATTTTTTTATTGGAAAAATTCTTGAAGTCATTTATTTAAATTAATCTTTGATGTGAGTTCGCCTTGATAATATTTATATAGCGGGTTTTTCTCTATGGTATATGAAGAGGTTTAGCGGTTTTGGGCGACGAGGACAGGTAACTATTTTCATTATTGTCGCGATCGTTATTGCGGTAGGAGTAATAATTTATTTCTCGCTTGATTTTAGTTCGAAGGCGAATGTCCCAACAGAACTTGTGCCTGTCTATGATTATTTCTTATCGTGTCTTGAGGAAACTGCTCAAGAAGGAATTGTGCTTCTTGGAACGCAAGGAGGATATATTGAGGCCCCTGATTTTATTTCAGGGTCCTCCTTTATGCCATTTTCGAGCCAGCTCGACTTTTTTGGAGTCGGCGTTCCTTATTGGATGTATGTTTCAGGAAATAATCTTATTCAAGAACAAGTTCCAACGATAAATAGCATGGAATCGGAACTTGGAGCGTATGTTGGTGAGCGAATAGCAAACTGTGATTTTACTGATTTTGAAATTGCTGGCTATGATGTTTATATTGAGAATGGTGATGTGGAAGTTGTGATTGATCCCTTGCAAACTTCTCTTGAAATCACAAGTCCGCTTAGTATTTTCAAGGGTGAGACGAATGTTGTCGTTGTAGACCATGCTATTGAACTTGATACAAAACTTGGCAAATTCTATGATTTGGCCCTTGATGTTTATTCCTATCAGCAAAATACATTGTTTTTAGAAGCGTACGCGCTTGATGTGATGCGGCTGTATGCACCTGTTACCGGGACTGAGCTTTCTTGTGCTCCCAAAATTTTTAATGAGGCGGAAATTCGTGAAAACATTCTTGAAGGACTTTCTCAGAACATTCCAACGATTAAGCTCGGTAATGATTATTATGATTTATCTTCTCAGGAGCGAAGCTATTTTGTTGCGGGTGAGAATTTAGATGTTGATGAAAATGTTAATTTTATGTATTCAAATAGTTGGCCGACGAAAGTTGAGATTTTGGGAGACAGCGTTGCTGAGCCTGTTGGATTACAGGAAGGACTGGGTATTTTAGGTTTTTGTTATGTTCCTTATCATTTAGTCTATGATATTAGTTTTCCCGTGATGGTTCAGTTTTTTGATGATGATGAATTATTTCAATTTCCTGTTGCAGTTGTTATTTCTCAGAATCAACCGCGAACAGCATTTGCAAGTAACGTTGGTGTTTCAATCGAATCACCTGTTTGTCAATATAAAAATCAAAACGTAGAAGTATATACTTTTGATAATGAATTAAATCCGGTTGAGTCTACGATTTCTTTTAAGTGTCTTGATTCGACTTGTGATATTGGATCTACAAAAGTGCTTGGCAGCGATGCTGTTCTTGAAACGGCACTTCCTTCTTGTGTGAATGGATTTATTATCGCGCAAGCTGAAGGATATGCGGAAGCCAAACACCAGATTTCTTCGACTACGGAATCTGTTGCGAATATTGTTCTTAACAAAAAATATTCTATTGATTTAGATTTGGGAGATGTTTCTCAGGCAATTGTTGTATTTTCCTCAGAAGATTATGGGGTGACGGCACTATATCCTGAGACGAAAACTGTTGAACTTGTCGAGGGGGAGTACGAAGTTTCTGTTCAGGTTTTTGATGATACTTCTCTTGTCTTCCCCTCTGTTAACACTCAAAAATGTGTGGACGTTCCAGCAGATGGGCTCTCTGGATTCTTTGGTAAGGAGACTGAAGAGTGTTATGATATCGAATTTCCTGAGACTAATGTAGATTTTGCAATTGTTGGTGGTGGGAAAACAACTGAGTACCTTGCTGAATCTCAGCTTCGAGATTATGCCGAATTAAATATTAATGTCCCACTCTTTGGAGTTCCTCAGAGTTTGGATGAAATGCAAGAAAATTATGTGAAAGCGGAGGACGAA
>CAZNKX010000061.1:0-3753 GCA_964573915.1 Candidatus Woesearchaeota archaeon
TCAGGAGAAAACAAAATGTTGGAATCTTTGATTATTCTTCTGCGTATGGCAATGTAATTGTTACGAACAAACCTCACTCGATTGGAATTAGTGAATTTGCTGCGGCTAGCAACTTTTCGAAAAATGCGACTTTAGTTATTGGCTCTAGGACTGAAAAAGATAAACACGAGGGAGATGTAATCGAATTTAACGATGGTGATCTGACAATTGAAGAAATTGATGTTACTAATGTACGACTTTCTTTTAAGTCAAAAGATTCTTCTCAGGTGAAATCTGGCTCGACTACTATCTTGGAAGGAGCGCATGGAACACTTGGTGGAAGGGATATTAAAGTTTCTCACATTGATTTAAAAGAGTTTGCGTATGTATCCTTAATTCCCGAAGTAAGAAATACGAAGACTGAGGCAGATTTTACTTTTCGTGTTGGAATTGAAAAGCGAGCTATTGATTTGAATCCTGAAAAAACTGAGGAAATGCTTACGAACATTAATGCCTCTATTGACAAGTGGAATGGGATAAATGAGCGACTTGGGGATATCATTACGACGTGGAAGGCTGCGTGTTTTGCGACTTCATCTTATTTGATGCTTAAGAATGTTGCAAGTGGTCTTGGTGGTGAAGGGATTGCTCGACAAAAAGTGATGAATGATTATAAAAGTATTTGTGATGGAAAAATTGCCAACGAAGAATTTTCAACACGGACTCAATGTTATAATAATCTGTCTGAAGAAATTGATGCTGATGTTGCTGCGATGACAGGAGCACTTGGGTCGGTTAACGATGATATGGAATCTGTTTATTCTTCAGGAGATTATGTTGAAGAAGGAATTTTAGGAGATACAATAAATAATCAAGAAAAATATGTTAGTGATTTGAAGGATGAGCTTGATTCTCAATATCCTGGTGGCTGGAGCAGAGAAGTTAATGGACAGCCATTGGATTCTAGTGATTTGACGACGAGTTCCCAAGTTCGTGCGGCGCTTCTTGTGAAAAAACTTGAAGGCACTGGGGGGGTTAGCGAAGCTGTTGCAAAGACAGAGCTTGATAATATCTTGAAGAGCGTTGCATCAATTAAATCTGCTGAGACGAAGACTGCGGCACTTCAAGGGCAATATCAGTTTGGAAATCTTGATTTTCCCGCATCGTCACTTGCGGTAGGTCAGGCAAACGTTGTTGATAATTCTTTATCTGTTTCTAAGTCGGAGTTACTTGGCGTTCTTGGTGGGGAAAAGAATTTAGTTGAGGGTCGGTTGGACAACAAAGAGAATTCAGATAAGGTGAGTGTTCAGATTGTAAAATCAGGACCTCGAGAATATTTATTCGTTCTTGATGAAGATGGTAGTGAACTTGGAATTTTTGAAGTTGAGAAATCTACAAATTTTTTGAATGTGGTTAGTGCGCCGGATACACTTCCGCGAATTGATGGAAAAAGTGTTCATATAGTCTCTGGAGGAGAATGCTCTAATCGTTGGCTAGAGACAAATGCACGAGTTAAGTATTATGCGAGCGGGGAAAATAAAGGACTTCCCGCGATCGTTCCTTTTGATTTATATGATGGGTGGTATGCGATGGTTCCCAATTCTGCCGGGACATTTTTGGATGATTCTCCCCAAGGGTATAAAGCAAGTGGCCAGGTAAGTTATTTTAAGATTTGTAATGTTGGTCCTGATGGGCTTGAGAATGCTGGGACGAGTGATGATTTTTGTCAATCGTTTTCTGCTGCGAGTGCTGGAGCGGTTGATGATTTTCCTCTTTGCACTGGTATGACTTCGAGCGAGGTACAAAATCTTTACAGTCGAGCGAGTCTGGCGATTAAACAGGCATCGAGTCAATATGGTCAAAAAAGCATTAGGTTATTTGATGATTTAGTTGTTGGTGTAGGGGATCCGGCAAGCTTTAGCGGGTCTCTTGAATGCCAGGATTTTATGAGTCCGGAGGATTGTAAATTGATGTTTAATGCGTGTGATCCTGTTATTTGTCCGAGTTCCCGTTGTGATTTAGGAGGAAAGATGCCTGTTGCAGATGTTATTCAAACTGGAATTGTTGGAAGTTTAATGCTTTGTCTTCCGAATGCGAAGGAAGGAATTTATGTTCCGATTTGTCTTAGCGGAGTTCATGCAGGAATTGAATCGTATGTTTCAATTTTGGATAGTGAAAAAGCCTGTCTTGAACGTAGCCTTGAAACTGGTGAACATGTCGGAATTTGTGATGAGATAACTTCTATTTACAAATGCGAATTTTTCTGGAAACAAGCAGCACCAATAACTGAACTTGCGTTTCAAAAATTAATTGGTGCGTTTACTGGTAGTTCAAGTCCTCAAGGAGGAGGAGAATATTTATTTGTTCCTGGCGCATTTGATAATCTTGAAAAGAGTCTCTCCTTCTTTAGAAATAGTTATGCTCCTAATGCGTTTAAGGCCTTTGAAGTTCGAAGTGTCGATGAGGCTGGAGGAGAGTTTTGTCGTGCGTTTATTGGAACAAGCCTTCCAACGAGTGCTGAAGGATTTGATAGTTTGCTTGCGCCTGAATCTCCTACTCAATTTTATGCTCATTTCTCTGAGGATACTCTCAGTGATGTCACGCTTCCTGCAACTTCTCACTATAAGGTGTTCTATCATATCTTTGCAGGAAATGATAAGGGTGTTCAGTATAGAGTTTATTTGAAGAATCCTCCTGAGTCGAGTTATTATTCTACTAATCCAACATTGAGTGTTCGAACGGGTTATATTGCAGTGGGAGAAACTCGGGACGAATCAATTGATTTTACTGCCCCAGAAGGCTATAAAGAACTTTGTGTCGTGATTGATGCTCAGGAATACTGTGGGTTTGGATCTGTTACGACAGATGTTGGATTGAAATTAGTACAAGAATCCTATGTTTCTGACCAGGCAGCTCAGAGCGATATTCAAACTGAAAAAGAATGTATCTCTGGAACACCAAGTCTTGCCCCCACATCGCTTAATCTGCAGGATGTTGCCGAGGATAGTATTAATCCAGACATTATCTCTCATGGAATTGTAAGAATTTGTTCGAATGAAATTCAGGCTTCGAGCCGATGGAAAGATGTTGGTTACTGTGGTGATGTAAATCTTCGATGTTATCTTGATATGGAGAGTGTCGAAGGCAATTTGAAAACATTGAGTGCTTTTGGAAATTATACTATTAATGAACTTGAAGCGAATAAAAATTTGGTTGATGAGGAGATAAAAACGAATAGGGAGGTACGGGCGCTTTTGGGAACTGCGGAAGAAGATATTTCTTCCTTACAAGTTAGCGGGTTTAGCGACGCTGGAAAGGAACAGGAAGTTGTTGCTGTTCTTGATAAGATTATTGGTGTTGAGAGTGGTGCTCGAGATGTTGATAAGGCACGAGCATTATTTTTGAAAGCGAAAATTTATTGGGGAAAGATTTGGTTTGGACTTGAAGGCATTTCTGTTACGACGGAGCCTGTTGCAAGAGATGCTGATGAAGTATCTACTGTTGAGGAGGCCGGGGGGGAATCTGAAATTACAATCGATCCCGGTTTAAGTATTAATTTTAGTCAGCTTAGCATTGGAGACTCGATAGTTGAACTTTCAAGCAATCGTCAATTTAAGGTTGTCACTCTCGCTGAAAAAAATAATGGAGGTATTTTAGTTATCAAATTAGAAGAAGTTTTAGGTAGTGTCGGTCCTCCCGAAGCAAGAGTAATAGAAGTTTCTTCTGATTCCACTCTTGGAGATCATGGATATACTTTTTACTTTGCTTTTGGAG
>CAZNKX010000062.1:0-3507 GCA_964573915.1 Candidatus Woesearchaeota archaeon
ACAGGATAGTTACTATTACCCGCTAAAGAAACAATTTCGTCCTGGAAGATTATCGGCTTAGAAGACTGACTTATATCCCAGACAATTATGCCCAGACGAGAAACTAAATCCTCGCCATAATACCGATACCCAATAGCTATCTTATCGCCACTCGGACTCACCTCAACAGCATCACCTATTGCAAACCCATTCTGAAATATAGGAATCATTGTTGAAATATCTAAGGAATAGGAAGGTTGCATGAACCCGCCAGAAAAGATAGGATTCTCTAAAACTTTAACTTGGTCATTAAACGCATTAACTGACGCTGCAATGATGGACTCATCATCACTCATACTTATATCAAAAGGCAGCCCCGACAAAAGATACCCTTTTTGTTCCCCTGTTAATGGATTAAAGAAATACACTCTGTTTCCAAATTGGCCAATTGCAAATAACGAACCACTATTTGATAACTCGTAATTCCTAACTAAAAGGCCCGTGAGAGGACTTGAAGGAGAACCAAAAAATATGTTATTTGAAAAAACAGGGTTATTCTCTGGATTTGGAAGTGTTGTATCAAGCGTGGCAAGATGCGTGTTAAACGTCGATGAATCATATCCAAAACCAATAATATAGCGACCATCATCTGAGACTACAACACCAACTTTTCCATGATCTAAAGATTGAATCGGGAAAAAATACTCAAAGTCGGGAGCAGAAGATGAACTCGTAAACTTTTGAATACGCAAAGAATTAGGGTCATTAGAAATTCCCATAATATGTGCAGAAACATCAGCGTTATCAGCAGAGTCGAATTCTTTAACAAAATGATATGCAGAACCAGAAGTATGCGTAATCACATCATTAGAAGATTGTTGTTCACCAATAGCATTTGCATTCCAAAATGAGAAGCGTGAAGAAGCATAAGGAAAGTTAGGTGAATACGTATTCTGACCATTATTAGACATCACAATATTTCCATTACTACCAAAGTTCACACCATAAGGAAATAGTGCGTGAGGAGAAATCGTTCCTGGATGCCACCACTGTTTTTTTACTGTGGTTGATACAACCCCTTGATTGAATTGGCTAACAGGACTCTCGCCCGCACCATTACACGCAGAAACCCAATAGTATTTTGCATCGCCAGGATTAAGCGAGTAATCAATAAAGCGCCTTTTTTCTGGGATTGTGATTGTACCAAGTGGAAGAATTGGAGAGCTTGGGAAGACATTTTGGTCAGTCCTATACACATTATAACATTCTACTTCTCCGCCACTAAGAGGCTCATCCCACGTGACAATTACGAGGGAATTGTCATCGGTCGCATCGACATTAACAGGTCTCGTTGGGGGAAGAGTAGGTACATCTCCAATCCCACTCTGAATGTTAGTCACACGCGTCGCGCTCCAACTGAAGGGTGACAGCCTCGGTCCATCAGGAAAATTCCAAATAATAATTGTAGAAAGTAGCATTGTTATAAGAACGATCAGCCAGAATTCTTTTTTTGATAACCCTTGTTCCAAATCTCTATCACGACTTCTTTTCATGAAATATATTGTTGCTTGTTATTTATATACATTTCTCCTAAGATAATTTATGAGATTCATATTTTGAGGTCTTAGGCACAAATAGATTCATTTAACGACTATGCACGCAACAGCCCGAATCTTTTTTGATGAAATATAATGGAAAAATTATGTCACTGACTGAGCAAGGAATATATACGATGAGAAATACGGTGATTACGAGCAATAGAATTGTAAGGATGTTTAGCGCTGGTGTGAAGGCGAGAACGTAGAAGAGACTTGCAAGAATAGAGAGGAAGACATGGAGATTATGAGAGATTTTGAATATTTCTGAGAATTTATTTGAAGATAGCCCAATGATTGCTCCCACAAATGCGAGAGTCGTAACCCTTATTGGTTCTTCTATTAAAGGTAGGTGAAAGCTCGTATTTAGAAGAAATAATTTTCCAATAATATAAGGAAATAACACATCACTTACACTTCCGACGATTATTGCTCCAAGAAAACCGATAATAATTGTATTGATTTTGGATTTTTGATATTTGTAGTACAGTGCTGAGGTCGCTACTGCTGAAATTAGGATGTGAGTCTCGTGGAATAATTCAAAAATTGTTTCTAGAATAGGTGTAGAAAAAGAAGTTCCTGAAATAAAAAGAACCGAAATTATTAATCCCGCTAGAATTGCCGTTAAAAGAGTTAGAGGAAAATGATGTTTTAGTTCGTGAATTATTTCACTTTTTTTGTTATTCATTTTTCTTATATGAAATGGGGGTTTTTATTGTTTGCTGTTAATTTGAACCTAGAATAATTTCTTTTGTGACTCGCCATCAACGATTTCTTTTATATCTATATTGAACACCTCAAAGATATTTTCAACTGCCGGTAAAATTTGATTATTGAGATAATAGTCGATATCGTATCTTGCATTTTCTTCAGGTAAAAAAACCTTGTCTCCGATTCTTTTTGCTTTTCCGGAGATTTCCCCAATATAATATTCAATTATTGCTCCTGTAGCAACGGGGAGTCCTTTTGCCTTTATTTTTTTTGCTGCAACGACATGCGGGCCTTCAGACTTGTATTCAGTAAGTGGCCTTCGAAGCTGTGTTTTGATAATGAGATCTTTAATTTCCACTTTCCTATTTCTTACATCTTTGATAACTTTTTTTGTCTCAACGAGTGCTTTTGTTTTATCTCCTTCTTCCAAAATATCTGTTAAGACTGCACTTTGCAATTTTCTTGTTAATTGGCACCAATCTCTTCGTACCGTTTCAAACCCTCTAATTTTTACATGACCTTTTTCGTCAATTAAGGCGTATTTTTTCTTCGCTCCCCTAACTGAATCCCTTCCGCTGACGAAAATTCCTCGTTTGAAAAAACCTTCTAATTCAAGTTCCATAATTCCTGGAAGCGAATCGTTTATTTTTTTTAAAAAATCTAGAGTCTTTTTTTTACTTTTTCCATTTAATTCAAACCCTATAGAATCTGTATCTGAAAAAATGACTCCATAACCTTCTTTTTTTATTCGATTGATTGAATCATGACTGAATTTTCTAACGAATGCTAGGGTTGAAGCTGCGGCCTCTCGGCAATAATATCTTGCCCCAAAGTATGCTTGATACCCATAGCTTGCATTGGCTAGAAGTTTATACGCATTGCTTCTTGCCCTTAAATATCCCGATTTATTTTTTGCATATTCTTTTTTGTGTTGTTTTCTTTTCTCAACAACCTCTTCAAGCAAGATTGGGAAAAACCCCCTTTCTTTTTTAAAATAAAATTTGGTCCTTTTTCCATCAAAAATAAATTCTGGAGACTCTGTAGAATTTTTCTTTTTTTCGTTAAGAAGAGTTGATTTTGAAAGATTAAATGAGACAATAATGCTTGCGTGCATACTTGTAAAATCAAAAACCGCCATATCTTTGTATAGCCCGGGAGTTGGCTCAAAAACAAATGCCCCTTGGAACGCTCCAAGAGATCTTCTCCTTCCAATTTCTTGTGG
>CAZNKX010000063.1:0-3502 GCA_964573915.1 Candidatus Woesearchaeota archaeon
TCTGCTAATGCAAGTGGGAGAGTTCCTACGACTAAGAATGCAATTAAGAGCATTGTGTACATTTTTTCCATGTTTTTTGAACCTCCTTTCAGTTTTTGATTATGAAAGTTGGTTTGTTTGTTCATTTCCATACTTAACTGAGAGAAAAAAGGTATATAACTCGTACGTGAAACAAGATGAAACAAGATTTTTGAAAAATTTACCAAGGCTGTTGTGAATTATAGGCGATTTTTAGGGTTTGGGAGAATTGCTTGTTTCAAGTAGTTTTTAGGATTTTTTGAATTTGTTATAGGTCCTTGCAATTAGAAATCCTGCTACAAAAAAGATGATTAAACCTACAAAAAAACCAATACTTTTCTGGATTGTTGAACAGCTTCCCAAAATTCCACATCGAAATAAAATTTGGGTGAACAATGAATGAAAGAGAACTAGGGGAGTTTGAATGATGTTTGTTAAAATTGATTGAACCAAAAGTTCGAAACTTATTTTTTGAAGAGTTAACCACATTAAACCATATCCTGCATAAAAGATTGAAAAAATAATTCCAGTTTTTACATTCTTGTTTTTTAATAAATCCATCTTAGTTATTTTACGAGTTTGACTAAATTCGCATTTCCGTGTGCGACTTTTGTGACTAAGCCTTTTTCTTCTAAGCTTCGGAGTTTTCTGCTTAATCGAACTTTTGAAATCTCTAAATCTTTTTCCATTTCCTTGGTCCAGGATTCTTTTGATTTTTTTTGAAGGAGGTACTCGATTATTTTCTTTTCATCTCCGAATAAATTCTTTGTTTTGTTTTCAGTTGACTGTTTTTTTTGCATAACCCGTAACTGTTTTTGTTTTTGTTTTTGCTCTTCATGAATTTTTGCCATTCTTTTTTTGTGATTTTTATTTTGATAGAGGACTAGTACGATTGCTCCAACAATAATTATGGCTATGATTAAAGCATACATAAGAATTGGCGTGTTGGTTGCCTTTTCGTAGAAGAGAATAATTTCTCCGCCATCAAAATCGTTCCATGTGATGATAATGTTTTCCCCGTTTGAAGAGAGTTCGAACTCTTTTGGAAATGCTAAATCATTTGAGAGGATGAATCCTTTTGGAAGAACCACTTCTACTTTTGACGAGCTTGTTAGTTGACGAGGGATAGTGAATAAATATTCATTGTTTCCAATCGATTCTATATACTCTGTTGTTTCGAATGAGAGCGTGATTGGATTGGTGATGATGAGAACATCTTCGATTAATTCGTAGCCAAGAATTGGCTTCAAGTTATCATATGTTGCTGGAAGAATTAGGGTTTCTTGCTCCGTTATATCTGCAGTCACTGTTGTCGTTGTTTGGGATAATTCATATGTTAGTGTGCTTGCGGATGTGATGCTTGTTAGAAGCGTTATGCCCAAAAATATGCCTACTAAGAAGATGTATTTTTTCATTTTATTTTGTATTCGAATACTTTATCATATGGAATGAACCATGAAGTGGTTTCTTTAATGTTTGCTTTTTCCATAATTTTCCTAAAAAGCCTAATTGAGTTTCCGTGAGCTGAAATTGCAACATTTACTTGATTTTTTTTCATGAATTTCTTTAAGTCTTTGATGAAACTTTTTACTCTGACTTCGACGTCTTTGAAAGATTCTCCCCCGGGAGCCGCTACAGCCCACCCTCGATGGATTGCTTTATATTCTTCAGTTCCCAAAAATTTTTCGACTTTTCTTCGCAGTTTTGGTTCAAGATTTTCAATTGCGTCTCCTTCGACCCGTAGATCATAACTTCTCTCTCCAATTCTCCTGATAAATTGATCGTGAGTGGAGCCTTGGAGTTCTCCGTAACTTCTCTCAATCATTCGATCATCTTGAATTATTAATTTGATTTCTGGGTGTGTATCACGAACCGGTTTTAGTGTTGCTTTTGATCGAGAAAGGTGAGTATGAATTGCGACTTCAAAACGCTTGTTTTTTAATTTTCTTGCTATTGTTCTTGCATGCTTTTTTCCTTTCTCTGTTAACCGTGCTTCACTTTGTCCCGTGAATCTTCCATCGCGATTAAAAGTTGTTATTCCGTGCCTAAACAAGTAGACAGTTAGTGGCCTCTTTTTCATAGTGTATTTTAGATTTGTTGCTATAAAAACATTTTTATATAATTTCTTCTTTGATATGGTATGGCGCTTATGTTTGTGGTGATTGGAATTTTAGTTGTTGCCGGACTTATTTTTATTCAGTTTGAGCACCATACTAAGAAATTAAAAGTTGGCATTGCACTTATTTTTGGACTGTTGCTTTTTTTCTCGGTGATGGGATTCTATAATTCTGGTCAGGTCGACTTTTCCTCAGTGAAGGGCTCTTTTCAAACAGTTTCGCTGTTTTTCACCTGGATGTGGGACTCCTCCTTAGAACTTTGGGATGCTGGTGTTGAATTTACTGGGAAAGTTATTGGAATTGTGACGTAAGAATTATTTTAAGAATGGAAGTTTTTTGACTAACGCTGTTTTTTTCCATTTCTTTTGGAAGCTCCAAATTGTTTCTTTTTTTGCTAAGAATAAAAGAATAAGTGCGTAGATTAGATGGTCGTCTAAGAAAGGATGATGTTCAGGAAGAATCACTGCGAGCCACATGAGGAAAAGCATGAGTGCGCCGCTGTAACACGAAAGCTTTCTTGCGATATCAAATGTTAGACCGATCCCAATTCCGAGGAGACCAATCATGAATAACCAATCGACAAATGCACTTCCTGCCATTGCTTGAAATATTGTTGCAAACGGTCCTTTGACCGCATGTGTTAAAAATCCTGTTGTTGGCGAGCCTCCAAGAATCCACGCAGATTCTTTTGCTGTTGCAAATCCAAGCCCGAATACTTTATCAAAGAACGCCCAAAGAAAAATTAATCCAAGACTAATCCTTGTTAATGCTAAAAGTTTATCACCAGCTTTCATATTAGTTGGGGGAAAGAGATTTATTTAAATGTTCTGATTAGAAAAAATAATATACTAATTAATATACAACATTAAAAAGACTTTTATCCAAGACGCCGCCAACTTATGTTTGAACGAGACTCAGCACCTTCAATACCAGCTTTAGCTAAAAGAGTGCCTAAATTTGCTCCAACTTCTCTTACAGGAATAGGGACATCGCCTTCAGCATCTAATGCTGCTTGGTCTTCTGGAGAGTATGGGCCCCTTCCACCATTTACGCCGTCTGTACATCTAACTTTATATATCTCTTTGGTTTCAGCATCTTGAAAGTAAGAGGACCACGCAACACTATCATATCTAGTAACAGAATCTGGATTTGGATGTGCGCCTCTCTCTTCAGGATCATATCCTGTAACTTCCTTATCTCCAATTGTAGCAAAGTTCCTTCGAGGAACGCCTTCTCCAGATTGTAATTCTTTTACCATATATTTTATTGTAAATTTTAGTTTATAAACTTTTCTATTTGTGATTACTTTATTGTAGTAAATTTTATGATAAATTACGACCTTAATTATGAAGCCACAGACGGGATTC
>CAZNKX010000064.1:0-3465 GCA_964573915.1 Candidatus Woesearchaeota archaeon
AGTTTTTGAAAATCGTGATAAAAGACATTAAAATAATACTGGGCTACCTCGTGTGCCTGTTTTCCTTCTTTTTGTGCTGCAGTTTCAAGTTTATCTTCGCCCTCATCTGCGTCTGACGTTAGATGACCAACGTCGGTAATATTGATTACGTGTTCTACTTTGTAGCCGTTGAATTTTAAGACTCGTTTTAAGACGTCTGAGAAGATGTAGGATCTGAAATTTCCAATATGTTGAAACCAATATACTGTTGGGCCACACGTGTAGATTTTTGCAATGCCGGGGCTGATTGGTTTGAACGTTTCTTTTTTGCGAGTGCGTGTATTGTAGAGTTTTAGGGGCATGTTTGGGTGAGGATTGGAGGATTTATTAAGATTTGGTTGAGGGGTTTGCGAGGTTTTATTAAGATTTGGTTGAGAAAAATTATTTATCTTTAGACCACCAGGGGAGGGCGTTCACCGTACCATGGATATGGTTAGTGTCCCTATAGAATTTTGGATCCGTATACATTGGAATTCCTTTTTTATAACATTCAAGAGCGAAAAATGCGTCGCTTGGTCTTGTTGCTTTTTCAGTATAGTTTAATTTAATTTTCTTGAGAATTGAAATATCGATTAAAGTGCAACCAAATGAAACATTGTATGCCTGGAAATATTTTTTTCTTCTTCTCAACTCTTTTTGAGTCATATTTATTTGTATTTTTCTTCTCATCCTAGAGTTATATTCTCTTTTCAAAGCAACACTTGTTACTTGGTCTAGCCAAATATAAGGAGATTTGCTTTCGGTAATAGTGTTGAGAAAGTAAGGAGCTCCAACTACTGCTTCTGTTGCACTTATTTTTTTTCTTAATTTTAATAATTTCTCAATGATGTCTTTTGAAGCGAAAACATCTTGCTCTAGTGAAAATAAATAATCATAATTATTTCTTATTGCATAATCAAATAGTTTTTCCTGAGATTCGGTCAGAGATTGTAGTGGTCGTCGATCATAATGTTTTGAGCGAATAACATTAAACCCAAATTTTTTAATTTTATTTGCATACGCACTCGACTTACTATTATCAACAATTAAAACATCGCACTTAGAATATTTCTGAATTTGCTTCACAGTTTGTAACCAATACTCTAAACAATATGCCTTACCCTCATACGTTGGCGTGCCAAGAAGAATTTTTTCTTTTTTCATTTCACAAACTCAACCTCCTTAATTTTCTTTTTTTCTGCATTAATATCCACAAGCACGGTGGATTTTGGACCAAAGCCAGTATTAACTACTAACGTGTTCTTGATTTTGTCCTTTCCTTGGTGATCGTGAATATGGCCACCGACGCAGATTAACGGTTGAAACCGTTTGCAGAAATCACGAGCAATCGTTGAGCCTAGATGTTTTTTGTAAGCGTAGGATTTTTTGTTTGTGACAATATCAAGTTTTGTGTTGTATGGAATATTGTGCGTTACAAAGAATGTTGGGAGACGCTTATTTTTTCTTTTTCTGTATGCAGAATTTAATTTATCTTGGATTTTTTGATATGCATTTTTTAATTTTTCAAGTTGGTTTTTTGTAAGATTTTTTCTTAGAGTTTTTTTATGCTTCATTGTTTCAGGAGCACTTGAGAGCCCATAACCAACAAAGTTGAGACCTTTAAATTCTTTTGACTGGTACATAATATTTGCAATATTTTTTGTTCCCTTCAGCAGCTTCGGATTTATCTTGCTTCCCAACCACCAATCATAAAATGCTTTTGAATAATTATATGAATTTTTATTATAATCTTTTATTCTTGATGAACCGTAACTTTTGTCCCAATTTCCTGCCACCATAAAAATTGGTTTATTAAATGTATCAAGGTACTTCAAAAGTTCATTTCCTCTTTTGAGAGATTTTTTTTCTAGTTTTTTAAGAGTTGTTTTTCCCTTAAGATGTTTTTTCGCGAATGTTTCAAAATTAGGACTATCTTTTACATCTTTTAAGTATGCAAAAAATTTTCTATAAATTGGAGCAATGTCTCTATCATCACAAACATCCCCGACAACAACCATGCAGTCAAAATCTCTTGTTGGAATTTTTGGTTTTCTTCCATGAAGGTCTCCGATTACTAAGATTTTCATTTCATTTATAATCGGAAATAGTTTTTAACTGTTTTCATGAGTGTTGCGTAAATTCCAAGAGAGATGAAACATATTGCAATTTTAAAATAAAATGGAGAAAGAATTCCAAAATATGTTACAAGAAGACCGCCGAGTAAGGGACCTATTGCGCTTGCTGCAGACCTTCTTCCAATAAGATATGCGCTTGCTTTTTCTCTTAATTCTGTTTTCGTATGCTTCCAATAAAGAGCAGTTTTCGAGGGAACCCAGATTCCTGCTCCAATTCCTTCAATGACTAACGCAAGAATTAAAATGTAAAGATTTGTTGAGATAACGACTATAACTGCTCCGAGCATTTGTAAGGACATTCCCACCATACTTGTTTTGTAGAGGTTTTTTTTACCGAGATATTTTTCTGAGATGAAGGATGAAAATATCATAGGTAAGTAAAGAGAAGCAAAAATAATTGCAAGCCAACCTTTTCCGCCTCCAAAATAGTCTGAGACTAGAAACGTGATTACAATGACAAGACTTGAAGAGAGTGCAAGCCAATATAATACCTCTGCGACCATGAGCGCTCGCAATCTTTGAGAGACTTTCAAATTGAAGTATTTTTTCTTTAATGGAATTCTGTGTTTGTCATTAATTTTATTAAAGAAAATTAATGGAAGTATTGAAATTGCTATAAAAATTATTAGTGCTTTTTTGAACCCTATGGAATCTATTAAAATAACTGAAACTGCCAATCCTAGAACTGTTGCTATTGCTTCTAGGGCTAATAACACTGCCATCGTTTTTCGATGGTTTTTCTGTGAGGTGTTGTGTTGAAGAGTTACTTCGCCACTTATTTTGTTAACTGGTCTTCTAATGCTATTGATGCCTTTTTGGAATGCTAATCCCGAAACTGAAGACAAGAAAAATACGCTCACAATCTCCATAATTCCAAGAATTGAGGAAAACATAAGTCCTGTTTTCAGTTTTATTTTTGAAATAATCTTTCCAATTATTGAACTTCCTAAGATGGTCCCCATGGCAATACCAATTGTTGCAAAAGTCCCTATCTGTAATATTGTGAATCCTTCTTCTTTAAGATAAAATGGAAAAAAATAAACCAGAAGTATTGTGGAAATTGTTGTTAGAAAATAGCCGGCATAATAGTTTATGACATTACCTTTTCTTATTTTTGAAAAATCCATATTTTTTACTAGAGTATATCTGTTTAAATATTTTTTTCAAAGAAAATTATTTAATTTTAATAAAGAATTGTGCGGCGCCGTAATTTTTCTCGTTTCCATCAACCTTGTTTGTAACGGTTACTCGTGTTTTGAATTCACAAAGTGGTGCGCCTTCGGGAACATTGAGCAAGATTTTTTCTATGTGG
>CAZNKX010000065.1:0-3299 GCA_964573915.1 Candidatus Woesearchaeota archaeon
TAAAAAATCTAGATGGCGGGACTGTATGTCTTGCAAAAGGCGATCTTTCAAAATGCCGAATCTCTTTTGGAAAAATCAGAAATTCTCTCAACAAAATCGATGGCAATTTAGGAATCTATATTAAAGATGTCTTTAGAAAAGCAGAAATCAATAAAGCATTCAAACTCTATGAGCATGGATTATCTTCAGAAAAGACAGCAGAACTCTTAGGAATTAGCCTATGGGATCTATCCTCTTACATTGGTCAATCATCAATTTCAGAAGCTCATATCTCAATGAGCATGCCCGTTGCAAAGAGATTAAAAATCGCAGAGGATATTTTTAGATGAAATACATAATCTTCGACACAGGCCCACTTATTTCTCTAACGATGAACGGGCTTCTCCCCGTTCTTGAAAAATTACGCCAAAATTTCAATGGAGAGTTTGTCATCACGCCTCACGTTAAAGAAGAGGTAATCGATAGACCAATGAAAATTAAAAAATATAAATTTGAGGCAATCAAAATAAAAGATTTAATTGACAAAAAAATTCTAAAATACTCAAGTGATTTTATTTCAAACAATGTTCTAGAACGGGAAATGAAGAAGATAATGAGACTCGGCAACGGAATTCTTCGCTCCAAAAAAAATGGCAAGAAAATTCCGATTATCCACAAAGGTGAAGCTTCTTGTATTGCTTTTGCAAAATTATGCAAATGTGAGAATGTAATCGTAATAGATGAGAGAACTACAAGGCTGTTAGCAGAATCTCCTCAAAACTTAAAAAAATTAATTGAGAGAAAAGTGCATACAAAAATCTCGCTTGAAAACAGTCTCGCAAACGAGTTCAAAACATTCAAATTTATCAGATCACCTGAATTAATGGTGGTGGCATACAAGAAAAATCTCATTCCTCTCAAAAAAGATAAACAAGTACTTGACGCACTTCTCTACAGCCTCAAATACAAAGGTGCAGCAATCTCAAGTAAGGAAATCGAAGCGATGAAACAGCTTGCGTAAGTAACTTTAAAAAACTCGAGTTCTACGAAATACCATGGGTGCGTAGTATAGTGGTAGAATGGCCGGCTCCAACCCGGCAGAAGGGGGTTCGATTCCCTCCGCGCCCATCTTTATAGTTTTATTTCCAAACTTCGCGCAAGTTTGTAAAAGTTCCTCGTGCTTGGTCGCCATTTTCGACTCCAACAACAACTGATTTAATTTGTTTTATTCTCTTAATGAACTCAATTGATTTTTTAAAATCAAATCCCTCAGGATTTGTAAATATTTTATATGCTGTAATTGGTTTTTTCGCTTTTTTTATCTCTTTCAAAGCATATTCTAAATTAGGGCATACAAAATTTTTATTTATCCAAATCCATGTTCCTCCAATATCTAATCGTTCGTAACCTTTTAGAGCTAATCCTCCTCCCTGGCACATACCAATGGGGCACATACCTGATTTCCTAACAAGTTCTATTTCTTTTTTGATGATATCAAATCTATTTAATAAAATAAATGCACTTGTCCCAATATTTCCTACAAGCCAGAAATCACAAAAATGAAATTTTTTTAAGCTTTTTTTATATTCTTCCTCATCTAATCTGATTGAATTAATTTCTTCCTCATCTAATCTATCTTCAATATTTGAATTTTTATGCCATTCACAATTTTTCAATTCTTCATTGAGGGAAAGTTGGGTTGCTCTAAGCTTAATCAGGTTCTTTTGATCCCACAAAGATTCTTTTCCAAGATAGTAATGTTTTTGCCAATGAGGATTTGCAATACAAACGATATCTTGATGTTCTTTTTTGAAATTTTTAAGAACTTGTAATAAAGTATTTTGGGGAGACATACTAAATCCCCTAACACCTTTTGAATATGCAATTTCTATAGCTTCTCGGTATGCTTTTGCTCTTTCTTCTTCAGAATCAAATCTGCCTTTATTCCACCATCCAGTAAAATTATCCTCTCCCATAATTACTGTAGGATATTTTTTATCTTCAATTTTTATAAATGGAAATTCATCCATGATACTGATTAAAGAGATTTTATCTTTATAAAATCTTATATTTCAAAACGGCAAAATCCCAAAAAACTTTATAAACATCTCTTTGTTAACTTATACATGGTAAAAAAGGTGGTTACAAAGACAGTCACAGAAACGGTTAAAGAAAAACCTATCTCGCCAAAACCCAAAAAACCTGCTTCTTCAAAACCAAAACAAATGACAGCACGAGAGCGTGAACAACTCTTAATCGAAAATTTTGTAGGACTACAACATGCCATGACAAATCTTTCCATGAAATTTGGAAATTTATCAGAAAACATTCAAACGCTCCTTCAAGTTTTTGAAGAAGCCGCCAAAAATTTCATGCAGGGTCCAAACAAGGTCGATAATGAGGGAATGCTCAAAAAAATAGATTCTCTTCTTGATCAAAATAAAACGATTGCAAAAGGACTTGTACTAATGGAAGAAAACTTGCGAAGTAAACCGGTCTACGAAGAACCTCATCGAGAACCAGCCTCCTTTCAAAGACACGCATCTCCAACGTTTAAGGAAACCTATTCTCCTGAAGATGCAAAGGCTAACCTACCAAAAGAACCTTCGAGATTAAAGCCAAAACCACTTCCAAGAATATAACGCTCATGAATTCTGAAGATATCTCAACAATTGCAATAGAACCATTCATCAGAGAATTCACGTTCCAAATAATTAGTGCAATCGCTCAAAAAAACTACTCGCTAAGGCAGCGACACGTAATTGACGCAGATTTAATTCCAAGGCTCTCACAAAAGACCCTCACCCACCAACAAAAAAAAATTTCTCAAAATTTTGATCTTTCTCAATCTCCAAGGCACACTAAACTAGCCACAAAACCAAATCCAATATTTCGGCAACAGCCTCTTCGACCAAGGCCGCAGCCAAGAAGGTCCCTTGTCCCGCCACAATTTCCTCGGCAAAACGCGTCCTACCAAGAGCCTGTAGTAACTCAAGAGGATTATGGAAAGATAACTCCTCTCATAAATGATCCTTCAGTACAACAAATTGAATGTGCAGGAGCAGGAAAACAAATTATCGTTGTAAGACTCGGCCAAAAACAAATTACTCGGATAACGCTCAACACAGGAGAAATAAGCGAGCTAGTAGAAAATATCTCCAACAAAGCACATATCCCACTTCTCAACGGAGTTTTCAGAGCAGCAGTCGATCATTTACTCATCAGTGCGGTCGTCTCAGAGATGATTGGAACACGATTTGTAATAAAAAAACAAGTCCAATAATTTTAAATATAACCTCCAAATTCAAAAAATATGGAAA
>CAZNKX010000066.1:0-3293 GCA_964573915.1 Candidatus Woesearchaeota archaeon
TTTTTATAATTGAGACAGAAATTTTTGTTTCCTATGAGAAATTCTTTATGCATTTCGTCAATTATTTTGATTGCTTGTTTGGTGCTTTTTACAATGTAGATTGGGTTTAGATCTTCTTTTTCCATTCTTTTATTTTTTACAGGATATTTTTTTAACCAAGAAATTAATTCAGGCCACATGTTTCCGATGAGGATAATTGGGACGTGGCAGGTTTGTTTTACTTGCATTAATTGTAGTGCATAAAAGAATTCTAGAATTGTTCCTACCCCTCCCGTAGCGACGACGAATGCGTTAGATAAACTCATAAAATTATCGAGCCTATTTGAGAATCTATTAAACCTCATTTTGACGTCTAGGAATTTTGACGTCTTTTGTTCTTTTGGAAGTTTGATTAAAAGTCCAATTGAGTGAGATTTTTTGCCTGATTTTTTCTTTCCCTTTTGATGGCCTTCGCTTGCTGCCTGCATGAGTCCAGGACCTCCCCCTGTTACTATGTCCATTCCGCGTTTTCCTAACATTTCTGCAAGATTTGAGATTTGTTTATAGTGTTGATCGCCCTTTTTTATTCTTGCTGAACCAAAGATAGTTACTCTAAATTCATTTTTTTTCTTTTCAGTTTTTATCATATTCTTTTGATTACTTTTAGGCTATCTCTTTTAAAAATTTATTTGGATTTTTTGATTTCATAATCCATGAGCTAATTAGCATTCCCTTGCATCCAAGATTGTATGCAGTTTGTACGTCTTCTTTAGAGTTAATTCCTGCTCCACACAGAGGCACTATTTTTGTCCTTGCAAGGCTTCTAACAAAAGAAATTATTGGTTTTGGAAATTTTGTTATGGAAGTTTTTGAGGCGATGAATTTTGGATTCTCGTACGCAATCGCGTAGGGCTTTAGTTTTTTGAAATTGTTTAGTTCCCTGAGGTCTTTTATGCAGAGAATTACTTTGATGTTATATTTTTTACATTCTTTAATCGTTTCTTTAATTTGTTTTAGTGGGACTGAGTGTTCGGAATGATTAAGAAGCGTTAGATTTACTCCAATGTCCTTAAGTGCTTTTGGAGTGATGAATCCTGTGTCTCGAGGGCCTTTTTTAGCATCAACATGCTGTGCGCAGACAATAAGTTTTTTTTCCTTGACTACTTCTTTGAGCTGAAGTGTTGGAGCTATTACTATAATTTTTTGTTTTCTTATTTTTTTTATAAAATAATTTACCTGAAATCCTGTTTTGTAGTTTTTGAAGTTGATTAATATCATTTTGTTATCTGCTTACCCCTTTTTCGCGGTCTCTTTGCATTTCACGTGTTGCCCACCCACCCGAGGAGCGAGTTAAGACTGGAGCAACGTTATTAGTTAGGCGAATTGCGGTTTTCATTTTTTTGTATATAGTATTTTTTTTATTTTTTTTATTAGTTCGTAAGGATTTTTGCTTTGCCAGATATTTCTTCCGTATGCAAGGCCTGTTCCTTTTGCACTTTTGAGATCTTTTATTTCTTGGAAGAGCTTTTTTTCTGATTTTTTTGTTCCACCTGAGAGAACGACTTTTGTCTTTCCGGCAGCTTTGATTGCCCATTCTAAATCGGATTTCTTTCCCTCATATTTTACTTTTACAAAATCTGCATCAAGTTCTAATGCTACACGTGTTGCATAAGCCATGAGTTTTTTTCTTGATTTTCCCTTAATTGATTTTCCCCGAGGATACATCCAAATCATTGTCACAAGGTCGAGTTTAGTTGCTTCCTCTTCAATTTTTGAGAATTCTTGGAACATCTTACTTTCATGAATACTTCCAAGATAGATTGTGTAGCCCACTCCAATTGCACCTAGTTTTTTTGCTTCTTTTACCGAGCAGACCTGTCTTGAGATGGGATCTTCCTTGACAAGATTTGTTTTGCCGTTGAGTTTAATCATTAAAGGAATTTTGCTTTTTTTTATTTCAGCGTTGTATTTTTCAGCAATTCCTTTTTGAAAGACGAGTGCATTTACTTTTGTTTTTTTTGCAATTTCAATTACGTATTTGGGGTCAACATTTTGATCGTTGAAATCTGTTGGACCATGCTCTAGTCCTTGATCGTAAGGAAGGAAAATTGCATTTCCTTTTGTTAAGAATTTGTTTATGTTTTTTTTCACCATTTTTTTATATTTGAGATTCCCTATTCGCGGTCTCTTTGCATTTCGCGTGTTGCCCACCCACCCGAGGAGCAAATTATGATTTGTTCAACAAATTTTTGGATGAAGGGGATTATTTAGCAATACAAAGGTTTTTAATTTTATAAAGTTACGTACTTTTATGGAGAAATATTCAGAAAAGAGGCCATGGGGAGGCTTTGAACGATTTACACTTAATGAGGTCTCGACGGTAAAACTTCTAACTATTAATCCTGGTCAAAAGTTTTCATTGCAGTATCATGAGAAGCGAGAAGAGTTTTGGCGGTTTTTAGATAATCCTGCAAAAGTTACCATTGGTGATAAGGTAAAGGAGATGGTCGGTGGAGATGAGGTTGTCATTAAACCTGGAATGAATCATCGAATTGAGGCTTTGAGTGAGCCGGTGAATGTTTTAGAAATTTCTTTTGGAGAATTTGACGAGAATGAAATTGTGCGTATTGAAGATGCATACGGGCGAGAGTGAATGTGGCTAAGGATAGTCAAGGTGAAATGATATGAAGAAACAAAAATCAATTGATGAACTAACAAAAGAGGATTTGAAGAAGATAAAACTTATTGCTTTTGATGTTGATGGCGTTCTTGTTCCAAGGGGCACGAATATTAAGCAGACAGGAAATGTGACGCGGCTCGAGACCAAGAGAATTTTGCCTGAGCAAGTTGCACAAATAAAACAGCTTCATGAGCTCGGATTTGAGATTACCATTAATTCTGGTCGGGGACTGTATATGCTTCAGGATATGTTTAGAGAAGTTTTGCCGTTTATTAGTTTGACGTATGAGAACGGTAGCGCGACGTGGTATCGGGGGAGAATTTATCAACACATTAACAGCTTTAAGGAACTGCACGATGTTTACTTTGAATTAAAAAATGTTCGAAGCAAACTTATTAAAGGGTTTGAGCAAAAGGAGTTTATTATAACCGTGCATGCAAAAAGGCGTGTTCAGGGAATTGAACGAGTAGTTTCTCGTCATAAGAATTTGTATACAAAATGGAATGGTGAAGCGTATGATGTTGGGATAAGGAGAGTTCAACAAAAATCGGTTGGGTTGAAAGCTTTTATGAAATTTTTGGGATTGAAGAAAAAACATGTTCTTGCCATTGGAGACAATTATAACGATCGTGAT
>CAZNKX010000067.1:0-3270 GCA_964573915.1 Candidatus Woesearchaeota archaeon
AAAAAAAGGAAGAAATTAGGCTTTTTAGAAATTAGTATATTCAAAACTACTCTTTCAACTTCATTATCGCCTCAGCTATATCGCCATTTGATTCTTCCAAAGCGCTTCGAACTTCCGCTTCACTCTTCCCGCTCTGCTCAGTAACCATAGAAACATCCTCATCTGAAAAAGTCTCGCTTGATTCTTCTTCTGCTTCGCCCGTTACTTGATAGGTTTCCTGACCCTGCATCATAACTTTTAAGACTTGAGGATCATTAATCACTAAATTGGTATCATCCATTTCAAAAATAACTCTTCGAACAGAAAGTGGTGTTTGAGAAATCCCCATCTTTTTCATCATCCCTTGCATTTTCGCAGGATTCATTCCACCAAACATCTTAGGCGTAAATGAACCGAAGAACAGTTACAAACGCAATCGCAACAATAATTCCCGCAATCACCACACCCGGCCCAAATTTAAATTTAGAATCATACTCTTCCTTGTACCGCATCAATCCGCCAAATCCAGCACCAAGTCCCGTTTCTCCTGCCATGTTTTAGGAAGAGAGTAGGGAGTTTATAAGATTTTCTAATTATGACTCGAGGAAATAAAAATTTATAAATCCTAACTCACGTTGTATCAAGTAAAATGGCTCAATTTAATTTTTATGGGAGAACTGTTGAATGGGATGAAAATCAGAAAATGGGAATATATATCTCGAGCAACATTCAGATACCTATCGGAGCATTCCCTAACTTTGTTTCATTAGATCCTCGCAAATTAGAAAGTTTGGCCGCAAGAACTCCAAGAGAAGAGTTTGTCGAGGCCTTGGATGAATATGTCGGAATGATTTCAGAACAGACACAAGGAAGTTTTGGCAGAATTCCATTAGTAACTATTCCCGGATTCGAAGAACACAGACAAGGAATTCAGAATAGCGAAGCATATCACAAAAGAGTTTTAGAAGTTTTGGCTGAGACAGAAGCATAATTTTTTTACATCAACCCAGTCAAAATCTCATCTTCTCGTCTTCTACTCAAACCATAACTTTTCCCAAATCGGACAAGCGTATCATTAATCCCGCGCCAATATTTCTTCGGAAACAACGCCTCCAAATCTTTCTCAATTCTCTCAGGCTTCTTCGAATTGGTCCAACCAAGTTTATATGAAATCCGCGCGACATGCGTGTCCACTCCAATCGCATGCGCATTATGTGCCTCTGCCAAATACACATTCGCGACTTTTCTCCCTACTCCTGGAAGTTTCACTAGTTCACTAACTTTTGTAGGAATTTTTTTATTCTTCAAAATTGTCGCAGTCGCAATAATATTCTTCGATTTATTCTTATAAAAATTAACTCGTTTGATAATGTTCTCAACAACACTGAGTCGAGCTCGAGACAATTTTTCCATCGAGGGATACTTTTCAAATAATTCCTCACAAACAGGAATGGTTACTTCGTCCCGTGTAACGGCTGAAAGAATTGTTGCAATCAAAATTTTCCAGTCCGCTTCCCACTCAGCAGCAAGACGCATATTTTTATCACTAACCATTTTCTTTAAAGATTTAAATTGTTTTAGTGCTTTTTTAGAGTCCATATTATAAATTATCAAGAGGGGATTTAATATTTTTAATTGATGCTTGAGATATTTGAGTATAAATTTGGGTCGTCTTAATATCTGAATGTCCAAGAAGTTTTTGAATAATTCTCAAATCAGTCCCTGCTTCGAGCAAATGGGTCGCAAAAGAGTGACGTAAAAGGTGGGGATGCACGCATTTTTTTATTTTTGCTTTTTTAGCAGAATTTTTTAGAATAGCTTGGACTGTAGCAGTCGTCAATTTTCCACCACGATTAGAGCCAAATAAGAATTTCTCTGAATTCAATTCACGAAATTTCTCTAAATTTTCACTAATAGATTCAGGAATCTTAACAAACCTGTCTTTTTTTCCTTTAGCAAGTCTGATGTGAATTAATCCTTCATCAAAATTTACATCTTCTTTTTTTAAATTCACAATTTCGCTAACGCGGAGTCCGCAACCATATAATAATTTTATAATCAATTGGTGTTTAAGATTCTTTGTTGATTCAATCAATTTTTTGATTTCTTCAATAGTTAAAATATCCGGTATTGTTTTATTCTTTTTGATTGTAGGCAATGTTAATTTTTGATGCAAGACTTGTTTGAAGAAAAATTGGATAGCAAATTTTTCTTTATTCACACTTGAAGGGTTTTGTTTTTCTAAGGCTAACGAAATATATTCTTTAAACGATTTATCATTGAGCCCCTTACTCTTAGAAAATCGGAGGTATTTAGAAACTACATATACGTATCCTTTAATGGTCTTTCTTGAATAATTTCTTAGTTTCAATTCATTTTCTAATTTAGCCAATAATCCTTCCATGAAGAATAAAAAACTCTGAAATTTATAAAATTTATGTTAATCTGTCACCAAAGGGAGTAATCCCAAATTTATTTGGGATTACGTCGTGTTATGTCTAATTTGAGAGCCCCTGCCTCGTGCTCACTTCATTCGCAAAAATTTTGCAAACCTTTTTATAGTCGTTACTTCTTAATCATTTATACTTAATTAAAAAACAAAAAATAAAAATGAAAGGAGGTGAAAAAAATGAGTGATGGACAATCTGTTCCAACAGGAGTAAAAGTCATTGCTGTTCTGTATTATATTGGTGCAGTTCTAGGAATAATTTTTGGTTTGCTTTTCCTTGTTGGTGCTGGAATGATGGGTTCTATCGCAAACCAAATTCCTCTACTCGGAGCACTTGGTGCTGGACTATTTGTTGTAGGAGGAATTATTATGATTGGCTTAGGTGTTCTTGGCTTCTTCGTTGGAAGAGGTTTATGGAAAGCAAGACCTTGGGCTAGAATTGTTGCGATAATTTTCGCTGCTTTAGGAATTTTAATGGCAGTGATTTCTATGATACAGGGAAGCATTGCAAGTAACATATTCAATCTTGTGATACAACTTGTTATTGGAGGATACCTTTTATTCAGCAATAATGTAAAACAAGCTTTCGCTTAAATTTATTTTTTGTTTTTTCTATTTTTATTTTGTTTGCAAAATAGCAGGGGCTCTCAAACTCAAAATCCTTCGGATTTTGCCCTGCTGCGCTCTCCTCCTTTCAGTCGTCGGGAGACATAACAGGAATTTAACGGAAAAATGCTCGGCTCGCATTTTTCCCAAATCGCCTTCGGCGACTTCGTTAAATCCCGATGTTATATTCAATTAGGCAAGTTTTATTAACTAAATGATATTTATTTATTATATGG
>CAZNKX010000068.1:0-1666 GCA_964573915.1 Candidatus Woesearchaeota archaeon
TATTTTTGAAGGCGATTTTTTTCTATTTCTAAATTTATTTGATTATCTGTATATCTTGCAGTGATGTCATCAATATTTTCTGAGAAATAGGATACCTCCCCGATTTCTTTTAACCTTGAAATAACGCTTTCATACTGTATTGTATTCACTTTTAGTTGGTAGGTTCCTTGGAAATATTCCTTGTTCTCTAATCCATATTTATTCACATTTTCATGTAAGATAAACGAGTGTGTTTCTGACGCAAGATCTTTTATTTTTTGTTCGGAATCTTTGAATGTTCCTCTCTTGACTTCGGTTGCTATACTTGCGGATTTAGTGATTTGTCTTTCTTCAATGTCAGGAGCGAATCCTTCATCGATGAAATAGCCACCACCCGTAGCGCCTCCGGGGAAATATGCGTCTTCTGTGTAACTTGCAAAGTCTATTGCGTTTGTTGGGTTTGGAGTGTTTGGAAATCCTGTATTGAGAAAGAAGATGACTGTTATTAAGAGTATTACAAGAAGCCAGTTCTCTTTTATTTTTGTTATTTGACTGTTTAAACTCATCGTTGTTTTGGATTATTGGTGTTTGAGTTATTAATCAACCATCTCGATTTTTATTTTGACTGTTCGTGGAATTGAAATTCTCATGACGTTATGTAGAATTTTATCATTTGCAGGAAGGTCGACGATTCGTTTGTGAATTCTCATTTCAAATCGGTCAAACGTTGCAGTCCCGTCACCGCAAGGAGATTTTCTTGTTGTTACTTTTAATCTTTTTGTTGGAAGGGGAATTGGGCCAGAAATTGGAATGCCAGCGCTACTTGAGATAGTTTTGATTCTATCTATTACTTGATTTAATTTATCAATTTCCACGCTTTGTAATTTTATTCTTACTTTTGACATTGTTTTAGTCTAGACAACCGAGTTAACTAGACATAATGATTTTACCAAAATTAGACTTTTAAACCTTACTGTATTAGAAACTAGATGAATAGAAAAGAATTCGTTGTAATTGTTTTATTTGTTGTAAGTGGATTTTGGTATTACTTGCTTGTCGACGACACTTCTGTGGAACAAATGGAAGTTTTTGTTGTGGAAGTAACAGATGGGGACACGGTAAAACTTGAAAATGATGTCAAAGTTCGATTTCTTGGGATTAATACTCCTGAGAAAAATCAGCCTTATTATGATGAAGCTAAGGAATTTTTAGAAGTTATCGAAAATGAAACTGTGTTCTTAGAAGTTATTGGAACTGATCGGTATGGCCGGCTTCTTGCTCATGTTTTTTGGAAAGGGGAACATTTGAATAAGGAAATTTTGGAAGAAGGACTTGCAACGCTTTATTATTACGAAAAAGATGTTTATTATAATTCATTAAAGCATGCTGAAACTACTGCTCGGGAAAATGAGTTGGGAATTTGGAAGCGGTCTGAGGATCATAGTTGTTTGGAATTAGTAAAATTACAATATGAAGAGGACGGTGGACGATGTATTGATGGCGAGTTTTTGCAAATTAAGAATGTTTGTGGTTTTGAGATAGATTTTACGTTTAAAGATGATGCGACGCATATTTATGGAGGTGTTGCTGGGGCAGGAGAAGTTTTTGAAGAAACTTTTTCTTGTATTTGGAATGATGCTGGCGATTCGCTGTATGTGTATGATTCAAAAGGTTTATTACTGTTTTA
>CAZNKX010000068.1:1766-3045 GCA_964573915.1 Candidatus Woesearchaeota archaeon
GGTGTTATTATTTATTTGCTCAAAGAATTTTTTGGAAGGTTAAGACCGTTGCATGGAATTATTGTTGAATCTGGATATGCGTTTCCGAGTGGTCACTCGACAATTATTGTGGTGTTTTTGGGATTACTTGTTTATTTATTTGCATCGAAGAAGAATGGTTGGAAGATGCATTTAGTTGCAGGACTTTTAGTTTTGGTTGTTGGATTTACTCGGCTTTATTTGAGGGTTCATTGGTTTACCGATGTTATTGCAGGATATGTTGTTGGTTTGTTTATCTTATTTGTTAGTGTGTGGGTTTTTGAAAAATTTTTTGTTTAGTGAGAATTATCGTGTTTATGTTTTTTTAGAATGAATCTAAATTTAGCATTAGACATCATTTCTTCGAGCGTTCCTTGTCCAATAATTTTTCCCTTTTCAAACATGTAAATATAATCGAATTTATCGAGGAGATGGAGTCGATGAATTGATGAGATTATTGTTTTATTTTTATATTCTCTGAAAACATTTTCGTGGATTTTTATTTCATTTAGTGAATCAACGCTACTTGTTGGTTCGTCCATTAATATGATTTCGCTTCGTTTTCCTGCAAGTAGCCCTCTTGCAAGTGCTAGTCGTTGTTTTTCTCCACCTGATAATGAGACTCCTTTTTCTAGAACATTTGTGTTAAGACCTTCGGGTAGACGATTGAGCACATTTTCAAATTGTGCCATTTGAATAACTTTTTCGACTTCACTTTTTTTCGTTGGGATTCCGAGCGTGATATTGTATCCGACCGAATTATTGAATAGCTCTGGATCTTGAGGAATTAAGGTAACTGTGTTCTTTAATTTACCAAATCCTTTTTCTATTTTTTGTCCGTCTATTTCTAGATTTGCTTTATCTACTGGATAGAGTCCTCTTAAGAGGGAGAGAATAGTGCTTTTTCCTGAACCACTTTCTCCAATTAACGCAATTTTTTGTCCGCGAGAAATATTGAGATTAATATTGTCAAGATGGGTATTGATTTCCTCATCGTGATAAGAAAAGTTTAGGTTTTTAATAGAAATATTCTCCCAATTTTGAAGTAATTTCTGGTTTGTGTTTCCTTTAATTTTTTCGTGTTCCTCGTCAATTATGTCGATTCCCTCAACGCGTGCACTTTTTCTCGTTACACTTCCATAAAGGCTTGCAAATCTTTGAAAGGATTTTCCCACATTTCCGAGATATCCATAGAGGATATATAGTGTTCCAATTAAAATTGTTCCTGTTGCAAAATAACTTGTATATGCATTGTAGATAA
>CAZNKX010000069.1:0-1841 GCA_964573915.1 Candidatus Woesearchaeota archaeon
GCATCCACTCGAGCATTTGAGTTATCTTCACCAATACCAATTACTGCTACATCTCCGTTTTTCATAATCGAAGAAACGTCGGCATAGTCTAGATTAATTAAGGAAGGAAGTGTGATAGTTTCTACAATTCCTTTAATCATTGTTGAGACTAGTTCGTTTGCAACGGCGAATGCTTGTTCCATTGGTAGTTGTCCTGCGATATCAACTAATCGGTTGTTATCAAGAACAATTACGGTGTCGACTGATTCACGTAACTCTTGGAGTCCAAATTCTGCTTTATCAATTCTTGCTTTTTCGGCTTCAAAAGGCATTGTCACGACGGCGATTACAACTGCTCCTGCTTCTTTTGCGAGTTGTGCAACGACAGGAATTGCTCCCGTACCTGAACCTCCTCCCATACCAGCTAGGACAAAAACCATGTCCGAATTCGAAACGGCTTTTTTCAAGTCAGTAAGGGATTCTTTTGCTGCTTCTCGACCTTTTTTAGGAAATCCTCCGCATCCAAGTCCTCTTGTGAGTTCTTTTCCAATGAGTAACTTTTCGTCGGATTTTGTAATCGATAAATGAAGTGCGTCGGTGTTAATCGCGTAGATTGTCGCACCGTTGATACCTTTGTTAAATAACCATGTGGCCATGTTACAACCGCATCCGCCGCATCCGAACACTTTGATGTTTGCTTTTCCAGCTTTTAATTCATCAAAATTAATCGAATTTGCTTCTGCATTGTCAATGGCTTCTTTTGCAAAATCTAATGGCATTTTTCTTTTTTGTTAACCTCCTTTCAAATTTTTGAGTTTAATAAAATTTGAGTGGTAATCTTTTGATTAGCTCTCAGATTGTTGTAAAAAGAAGTAAAGAATTCTTTAAAAATTTATATGTGGTTGAAGGAAGATTGTTTTAGAAGTTATTTACCGCAAATCTAATTTATACGCGTCATAAATATTCCATAACCATAGAATTGGAGTTGTGATGAGTCCAATGAATGAAAATATTAAGAAGGCACTAATTATTGCCGCGACGAAAATAATGATTCCTCGTTTAGTGTGACCTTTGATTAATTGTCCAAGTCCAGGAATGAAAAACGAGAGAACTGCAGCGAGACCATTCTTAGATTTTGGTTGCTCTGGAGAAGTACTTGGTTGTGCATTTTCAGGTGCCCGTTGTTGCACTTGTTCACCTCCCATTGAGTTGCCTAGTTAGAAAGATTATATAAATGTTTTTATTTTTTTGCAAGTCCCAATTCGCGGTCGCTTTGAATTTCGCGTGTCGCCCACCCACCCGAGCATTTATTACGTCTCTTGTGCAACCGATTTCTAGAAATTTATTTATTGCAAATCCTATTTATTCAAGCGGATTTTCTTTTAAGAATTCTCGGATATTTTCTTTGAATTTTTCTAAATCTTGTTTTCTAATTTTTGCACCTGAGGCAGCATAATGTCCTCCTGCGGCACTGTTCTGTAGCCCCTTGATTCCGGCATGGAGTAAGTCTGCCATATTCATTTTTTTTGACTGACTTCTTGCACTCATTGTTATTTTCTCCTCGTCTCGAGAACTTGCGAAGATAAAAATTTTGTCGAAGTTTTCTTCTTCTAAACTAATACTTGTGACAACTCCCTTAACAGATAGTTTTGGTTCGAAATAGTAGAAGAGTACGCCCCCTAAATCTTCTGCGCTTTTGCCAAAGTCGTCAATGATTTTATGCGCTTCATCCATTATTGGTTTTGAATATTGTACGATTTCGTCGAGGCTGTTTTGATTTTTGAGATTTTGAATGAGGGAGAATGCCTTTTGGGGTTCTTCGTTGAGATACAAAATTGCGTTACCTATAGGAAAAGCAACAC
>CAZNKX010000069.1:1941-3000 GCA_964573915.1 Candidatus Woesearchaeota archaeon
AGCATCGCATTTAAATCTGTTGTGATAATTTTGTTGAATTTTTCTAAAGGGAAGTTTTCAACTTTTGAATCGCTTCTTATGAATGTGAATTGAGTAATCTTTGCGCCCTTAGAAACGCAATAGTCGAAGAATAATGTTCCGCTTGTAAATCCGTCGGGGTCGTGATCAGTTATAAGGGCGACATTATCTTCAGGATTAATTTTGTCAATCCAAACTTGAGCTTGTTCCTGTTTTATTTCTGGCATTGTTTTTGGTGGTTTTCGTTTCTTTTAAATGTTATTAGATATGTTTGATTGAATAAATTCTTATAAAGGGATGCAGGTTGTTTTTTTGATGGGTTCATCTGGAGAAGGTACACGTGAAGGAGTTGTTTTTGATGAAGTGGTTGTAGCTAGGATGCAAAATGAAATTAAAAGACTTGGGAATAGGATACCTCATCCTACGGTTCGTTTAGATGACACGTCTTATCGGCTTTCAAGATTATCAGAGGGTCTTGAAGAAAGAGATTCTGTTGGGGTTGCGATTTATCGGGCGTGGGAACATCTGCCACTATATTCTTCTAATTAATTCAACTCACCTTTTTCTAAGAGAAATAAAATATTTGGGGCGACGCTATGTTTTCCTTGCCTGATTTCTTCGATGTCGAGCCATTTACATTCGACTGTTTCTCCAACAGGTTTTACTTCGTCCTTATTGAGCAGTTTTGCTTTGTAGTGAATTAACATGATTGCCATTCGCTCTTTTGTCGTTGGATTTTTCCAGATGATCATGGGACTGAGTGGTTTTTCGATTTTGATTTTTGCGTTATTTTCTTCCATGACCTCTCTTTTACATGCGTCTTCTAAACTCTCCGTTCCTATCTCAATCGTTCCTCCAGGGATTTTATAAAAATCGTCCTTGCTATCTTTATTTACTAGGAGTTTTCCGTCTTCAATTATGACTGGTCCAGATGCAATTATGAATTTTCCTTCGTACATGATAGTTAAGAGAATTTTGACTATTTAATTGTAATGGATACATTTATATTTTGGGAAACTATCTATTTGTATGGCGAAGAAA
>CAZNKX010000070.1:0-2983 GCA_964573915.1 Candidatus Woesearchaeota archaeon
CAGAGAAACTGGATTGGAAAATCTCACGGACTCGAAATCCTATTCAACATAAATGAAAAAGACTGGCCAATTTTTACAACAAGGCCCGACACAATTTTTGGAGTAACGTTTATGGTCGTCTCTGCGGCTCACACAAAACTTGATTCTCTAGTGACTCCAAAACAAAGAAAAGAGGTCGACAAATTTCTAAAAAAATTAAAGTCCGTTAGCGAAAAAGACTTTGGCGCAATGGATAAAGAGGGAGTTTTTACCGGAAGTTATGCAGTTAATCCGGTAAATGGAGAAAAAATCCCCGTATACGCAGGAAACTTCGTCGTTGCAGAGTATGGCTCAGGAATGGTAATGGCAGTCCCTGCGCACGACGGGAGAGATTTTGATTTCGCAAAAAAATATAAAATCAAAATTAAACAAGTGGTCAGCGGAGGAGAAGTCACAAAAAAAGCATTCACGGGGCAAGGAAAGTTAATGAATTCAAAAGAGTTCAACAACCTCTCAAACACCGAGGCAAAAGAAAAAATTGCTAAATGGCTACAACAAAAAAAAGTTGCAAAAAAAACAACTAACTTTAAACTTCGCGACTGGGGAATTTCTCGTCAGCGATACTGGGGAACACCCATCCCAATAATTCATTGTGAAGCATGTGGCGCAGTTCCCGTTCCCGAAAAAGATTTACCAATTACGCTTCCAAAAAAAGTCACATTTGGAAAAGGAAATCCATTGGAAACAGCAACGGATTGGATAAAAACCGTATGCCCAAAATGTAAGGGTCCTGCAAAAAGAGAAACTGACACAATGGACACGTTCGTTAATTCATCATGGTACTTCCTACGCTATTGCGATTCAGATAACTCCAAAAAAATATTTGACAAAAAGAAGGTCGATTATTGGGGCCCGGTTGACCATTATTTTGGCGGTGCTGAACACGCGTGCATGCATTTAATCTACAGCAGATTCTATTCTAAATTTTTACGAGACATCGGACTACTCGATTTCGATGAGCCATTCACTAATTTATTCCACCAAGGGTTTGTCCAAGGAGAAGATGGAAATAAGATGAGTAAGTCACTTGGAAATGTCGTTGACCCTTATGAGATAATTGACAAATATGGTGTCGACACACTGCGTTTATTTTTATTCTCGGTTGCAAGTCCTGATAAGAATTATAATTGGAGCGAAAAAGGAATTATTGGCAGTTTCAAATTTATTAAAAAAATAATTAAGTATTACGCCGAAGCAAAAATAGGAGATTCGAAAAAAAATATTCAAGAAACATTTGCAACAACCGTAAAAAAAGTAACCAATGATTTTGAAACAGTAGAATATCGAAAAGCAACGATTTCTCTTCGAGAATTTTTTGAATCATTTTCAAAAGAAAAGGAAAATTCAAAAGATGTCTTAGAAGGATTCTTAATAATGCTAAGTCCCTTCTGTCCACACATAACTGAAGAACTCTGGGAGAACATGAAAAATAAATCTTGCATCTCAAATACAGAGTGGCCAAAAATAACGCTTAAAACTTCCAAAAAAGCGTCACGTGAAAATCCTACAGAAAAAGTAATCGATACGATTAACAGCGTCTTTAAAAAAATAACAACACCCTATAAAAAAGTATATGTCTACACTATGCCATTCGAACAAAATGCAATCGATAGTCAAAAAATAAAAAGTTCTTTCAAAAAAGATATAACAATTTTTGCCGTAAATGATTCTAAGAAATACGATCCAAAAAATAAGGCAAAACACGCAAAACCTGGAAAACCAAGCATTTACGTCGAGTAATCACAATAAGTAAAACATTTTTAAACTAAACAATCTATGATTTCATATGGGTGAACAAATCATTTCTAAAATTCTGCATGGACAACAACTCTCCATCGGGCAAAAGGCGGCAGATTTTATTTCAAAATGGGCAGGTAGTTGGACATTTATCTTACTTTTCACTATTGCACTCGCAATATGGATTATGATGAATTCTCACTCAAATAGCATTGAAACATGGGATCCATACCCCTATATTCTTCTCAACTTTGTACTATCCTTTATTGCAGCAATTCAAGCACCAATCATTTTGATGAGTCAAAACAGGCAAGCTCAAAAAGACAGAAGTAAGATGGAATATGATTATCAGGTTGATAAAAAAGCTCAAAAGGACGTCGTAAGAATTCTAACCAAGGTAGAAAAAATTGAAGAAGCGCTCCACATTAATGAGAAAATGAGGAAGATTAATAAGAAGAAAAAGAAGAAAAAATAATTCTAACCCTCAACCAACTCAACCCGAACTCTTCGAACGCCAGAACCAACGCTTTTCTGCTTAACAATTGTAAACGTCAAACTATCAAATTCTTTCAAACTTGTAACGTGAGGTCCTGTGCACATCTCTTTTGAAATCGAACCATCGCCAACAACATACACGCTAATCACATCAGCTTTACTATATGTATCGCCAAAAATTCCTGCCGCACCAAATTCGCGCGCTTCATCTAAACTCATTTCTTTTCGAGTAACATCACTTCCATCCTGCATCCATGAATTAACAAGCCGCTCAATTTCAGCTATCTCTTCTTCAGTTAGTTTTCTTTCAAACGAAAAATCAAACCGCGCCCGTTCCTTCGTAATATTACTTCCTCGTTGCTGAATCGTCTCTCCATCCTCCTGCTTCAAAACAACATTAAGCGCAGATAAAAGTAAATGCGTCGCGGTATGAAGTCGAGTAGTTTCCTTACTATGATCTCCAAGCCCTGACTTAAACTTGCCAGCACTCGCCGTTCGAGATAATTTCTGATGCAACTCAAATGCTTTCTCATAACCTTTCACATCAACACTAATTCCTTTTTCTCGAGCAAGCTCTTGACTCATCTCAATCGGAAATCCATACGACTGAAATAACAAAAACGCATCTTTTCCAGAAATAGTTTTCCCTTTAATAGAAATCTTCTCAAACATCCGAAGCCCTTGCTCAAGCGTCTTCAAAAATTTGTCTTCT
>CAZNKX010000071.1:0-2948 GCA_964573915.1 Candidatus Woesearchaeota archaeon
TTGAATTTTTTATTCTTTACTTTTTTGGGAATTTTTTTATCTTTATATTTTTCTTTTATTTTTTTAATTTGTCCTTTTACCTTAGCTGAAGCTGTTGGGATTAAGAATCCTCCGAAAATCTTTAATTCTTCCATTTGGAATTGTGCCATTTTTTGCATGATGCCTGATTTCCAAACTGCCCACATGTCATAAATTGAAATGATAAAGAGTAAAACGATAATTGAGAGCGGTGTTAAGATTGGAACGAAGACTGCTGCGATTCCAGGGTAGATTAAGAGTTCGGTGATGTTATGGACGAATACGTTTGGTTTGAAAATTTTGAGGAATGCGAGTGGGACGGCGAGGACGAGTGCGAGTGTTGTGGGACTAGTAATGAAACCCGTGAATATTGCCACAAAAGAAATTGCGAGGGCTAGTGAAATTACCAAGAAGAACCAGCCTTTGATGATGTATCGCCATTTGTACTTTATTAAGAAAAATATAATTGCGAATGCGAAGAAGAACGCGAAGATAATTGAGATGAAATTTTCTCTAGGGTTATCGTTTGAATTTTCGAGCCCAAAAGGAAGTGGATGTTCAACTTGTACTAATTCAATTTCTCCGGTTTCTGCGTTTCGAAGAGATTCTGTTGTTGGTGCGTATGCATTTACGACGAAGAGCCCAATGAATTGGGTTAGTAAAAACATTCCTAAAAGTAATGTTGTGATAGATAATTTGTGTTTCATGGTTACCTCTTTAGATGTTGGGGGGAGAACGAGTATATAAAATGTTTGTGTGGCTACCTTAATCTGAGTGTCTCCAAATTCTTTGGGACGACTGTTTCGATTCGATGCGACTTATAAATACTCGAAGCTAGGTCAAGGGATTGAGATTGTTCGCCGTGGTTGATGATTACCTTTTTTGGTTTTGGCGTGATGTTATTGACGAATGCCATTAATTCGTTTCTGGATGAGTGAGCTGAGAAACCTTCGATATTATTTATTTCAAGATTTATTGGGACGACTTCGTCTTTTCCTTGGACGTTGAATGTTGCCTGCTTTAGTCCTTCCATGATTTGCCTGCCAAGCGAGCCAACACCCTGGTAACATACAAAACAAATTCCATTTTCTGGGTTACTTGCAAATTCCCGCAGGTATTCAACTGATGCACCTCCAACAAGCATTCCTGAAGTTGCCAAAACGATGCAAGGTCCGCCTTCAATTACTTCTTTTCTTTCTTGGGGTGAACCTACTTGGTGGAAGATATCTGAGATGAATGGATTTTTGTTTGCGAAAATTGAGGCTCGAACAGAGTTTGATAAAAAATCAGGATAAGCAGTATGAATTGCGTTGATGTCCCAAATCATTCCATCAATATGGATAGGCACTTTTGGAATTTTTCCTTGTTTCATTGCGTCTTCTAAGACGAGCATTGATTCTTGTGCACGGCCGAGTCCTAATTCGGGGATTAATAATTTTCCTCCGCGTGAGATTACCTTATTTACATAATCAATTAATTGTTGCTCGGTTTCTTTTCGTGGCGGCGCAGTTCTATCTTTTCCTCCATACGTGGACTCCACATGAAGTGTTTCGAGTCGCGGAAAATACGTTGCTGCTGGATCGAGCAATCTTGATTTTCCATACTTAGAGTCGCCGGTGTAAAGAAAATTATGAAGTCCATTTCCGATGTTGAAGTGAACGAGTGAAGAACCAATTACATGTCCTGCATTATACATGGTGATTCGAACGTCTGGCGTGATATCAGTTACTTCGTTGTAGTTGAGTGCGATGGAATGTTTTACCATTTCTCGAACGTCAGTTGATTTGAATAATGGCTGTGCTGCTTGTTTGTATGCGACTCCAATGAAGTCGAGTGCTAGAAGTGCTGCAATATCTCGTGTTGGCGGCGTCATGTAGACCGGGCCTTTGTATCCCATTTTGAAGAGGTAGGGAAGTAGGCCGACGTGGTCGAGGTGTGCGTGGGAAATGACTACTGCATCTACTGTTGCTAAATCTAATTCGGGTGCTTCGAGGTAAGGATATTTGTCTTTTCCTTGTGCCGAGACGTCTACTCCACAATCGATGATTATTTTTGAAATGGGAGTTTGTAAGAGAAAACAACTTCTTCCCACTTGTCTACAAGAACCAAGTGCTGTTAGGCGTACCCATTCCTCCATCTTGTCAGGATTCCAGCCGGCGTAGATTTTTTCTCCAATTGCATTTAAGAATTTTTTTCGGTATGTATTGTCTTGATAGAGCACTTCTCTTATTTTATCCGTTATCTTTGATTTTATTGCAGCACTTCTCTGAATTGTTGGTGTCCAAAATGTATTTATTTTAATTTCTTTTAAGAGTGAAGCTGATTTTCCAATTGCGAGTCCGGGCTTTTTTGCGTCAATTATAACAGTACTTCTTTGCGGGTCAAAAATGATATCGGTAATTTCTGCTTCTTCTGGGATTATTTCCTTAATTTTTTTGGTTGTTTCATCTTTATCAAATAGGAGTTTTTTATCTGCTCGCAGCTCAATTCTTTTTTTAACGAGATTTACGGCTTCCTTTATTTTTGAATCTCCATTTTTGAAAAAACTTGTGTCAGTTGTGTATACGATGATGTTTGCCCCTTCAAAGATCGTCGAACTAACCACTCCGCGCGGTAAATGTCCTTCAATTGTTTCTAATATATCTGCCATAAGTATGATAATTTTTAGGAAAGTTATTTCTTATTTTTATTTTAATAATGATTTACGCACTCTCAGTGTAAGACTGGTCTGCACTTTGTTTTGAGACGTGTTTTATTCCTTCTTTTGTAATTGTGAACACGTCGATTCCGAATCCAGATGCGACATCTCTTGCTGAAGATGACTTTATAGATTCTATTGCCAATTTGATTCCTTCTTCTATTGTTAAATTTTTCTTCCACTGTCTTTCGAGTAGTCCCAGAATATAGGGCATTCCTGAAGAAAAATTTGC
>CAZNKX010000072.1:0-2751 GCA_964573915.1 Candidatus Woesearchaeota archaeon
GGTCCTGTAACTCAGCCTGGATAGAGTGTCTGCCTTCTAAGCAGAAAGTCGCAGGTTCAAATCCTGCCAGGACCGTTTCGTGGATAATCGCTTGCAAAAATCTCGTTCGCGTACATTAGTACGCCACGCTCGATTTTTACGGCGCGCTTGCCTCACGAAATTTTGTGCGGTTGGAGAGTTTTAGTTACATTTAAAAGAGTTGTAATTGATATCTTGTTATTACTAGTTGCAGAAGTAAGATAATTCTTTTGTAATTTTAGTATGTGCAGGCGTAGCCAAGCGGTAAGGCAAGAGGCTGCAACCCTCTGATCCTGAGTTCGATTCTCAGCGTCTGCTTTTAGTAAGTATTATAAGTTTCTATTTATTCCTTAAATCATGGCAGAACGAATAAAAATAACATTTCTGGGGACTGGGTCAGCGATTCCGACAGCTCGACGTAGTCATACTGCCATTTATTTGCAGTATAAAGCTGAGAATATTTTAATCGATTGTGGAGAGGGAACGCAGCGACAGTTTCGAAAAGCCGGACTTAATCCTTGTAAGGTTACGAAGATTTTGATTACGCACTGGCATGGTGATCATGTTCTCGGGTTATCTGGATTTTTGCAAACATTAGCACTTAATGGGATGAATAAAAAAATTGAACTCTATGGGCCCGAGGGCACTAAGAAAAAAGTAAGGGAATTTTTTGATACATTTATGCGTCCTGGATGGAAAATGAATTTAGACGTTTTCGAAATTGGGAAGGGCACGTTTTTTGAAACTGATGAATGGAAGTTAGAGGCACAGCCTGCAAAACATAGTGTTACTGCAAATTCGTATTCGTTTATGGTTAAAGAAAAAAATCGTCTTGATCGAGATAAACTTGCGAAATTACAGATTCCTAATTCTCCTTTAATCGGAGAGCTCGTTGCGGGAAAAACCGTTACGATTGAAGGTAAAAAAATTGACGGAAAGAAACTTTTGTATACTGAGCCGTCGAGAAAAGTAACTGTTATTCTTGATACGCTTGTTTGTCCGGGTGCTATTACTAATGCTAAAAACGCGGATTTACTTATTTGTGAATCGAGTTATTCAATTGAAGAGGCTGAGACTGCAAGAGATCATATGCATTTGACAAGTAAAGATGCATGTACTATTGCGAAAAAAGCGAGAGTAAAAGATTTAGTTTTGACGCATATTAGTCAGCGTTATGATGTTATTCCGAAGAAGATTTTGAGTGAGGCTGAGAATGTTTTGAAGGGGACGAAGATCGGGGTTAGAGTTGCAGAAGACTTTGATGAGATTGTTCTTTAATTCTCACTAGATTAGTTCAGGGAACAAAAAATCACCAAAGGAAATTAAAGAAGTTGTTAGAGTTTACACTATCTTTAACCTTTTGAGAAGTTGTATCCAGTGCGAAATTAAATTGGACGAACGCTCAATTCTTGTTTTAGTTAGCTGCTGAAGACGGAGAGATAAATACGATCATATCTCCTCGAAGAAACATTCGCCCGAAGCTTGTTGTTTGTTCGCCGTTTTCAATTTCTTTTGCATTGTCGAGGACCACGTTGATGTGGATGTCAAACGCTAAAAGATTTCCGACAAATTGCTTGCCATTTTTTAGCTGTACTAAAATCTCTTTACCCTTAGACGTGTTTAACAAATCCAAAGGTCTATCGATTCCATTTACCATAGTTTTAGTGAATTGCCTTGCTTTTTAAAACTTTAGATTCTCTTATGTTGTATTGAGCGATAGCAAAATTATTTGCCTAACCAAAACTATTAAATAGATAATTTTTGATATATTGGTATGATGAAAATGGGGGCAGTTAAAATTTCTGGGTTAGTGATTGTTTTAGTCGTCGTATTGGTTTTACTTGGAAATTCTTTGAGCGGATTTATTATTAGTAGTAGTCCTCCTTCTCCTTCGAGGGGAAGTTCTGCAGAGTCCTCTGGGACAACAGAAGGAAGTGAATCTTCAAGTAGCCCTTCTGAGGGGTCTTCGGGACCAGAAGGAGGGTCAAGTGAATCTTCGAGTGGACAGGATTCTGGAGGTAGCTCAGAAACAGGATCGGGCGGAGGCTCGAGTGGGGGAAGCGGTCTTGGGGGTCCGAGCGGAGGAAGCAGTTCTTCAGGAGGGTCGCAAGAGGAAGCAGGCGGATCTGATCCTAAACCCGATGAAGCAGGCGGATCAAGTGAGAACAATGCTGCTGATGCGCCTGGCTTGTTGGAAGAGGAAGAGGTTCCTGAAGAGGAAAGGCCCTGCGTTTCCTTATGGGAGTGTTCAGGGTGGGGAGAATGTGAAAATGGTTTCCAGTATCGTGGGTGCGAGGATTTAGCGGCCTGTGAAATTTCTACTCATGCGCCGAGGAAGGCCCAATTTTGTGCAGTAGATGATTGCATTGAGGATTGGCAGTGTACTTGGAGCGAGTGTAGTGAAGATAATGGGATTAGTGATCCTCTTAATTGTGTAGATAAAAATAATTGTGGGACTTTTTTTGATGCTCCCACTTCTCAAGCTTGTGATTCTTCAGAGTTGTGCGTTCCAAACGTGGAGTATACTGAATGGTCTTCTTGTGATGTGGATTATCGGTTTGTAAGTCTTGATACACTTTCTGATGGAGAGCTTCCAGGCGTCCAGTATCGGGTATCTTCAGATTCCAATTCGTGTATTGGCCCAACAAAAGAGTCGAGGAGTTGCTTTTTTGAAAAGGATATAGAAATTACTGTTGAAGAAGAATGCGAGACTACCCAAATTGTTTTGTCTGA
>CAZNKX010000073.1:0-2731 GCA_964573915.1 Candidatus Woesearchaeota archaeon
GTCTTTCCGTTCTCTGTTGTCAAATCAACTTCAATTCTACCAATCTTTCCTTCCTTTTGAAGTTCTCGTAGTTCCATATCACTTCCAAGTAAACCTTCTGTCTGACCAAATAATGCGCCGATGACGTCAGGTTTTTGAAACGGACCTTCAGCTACAAAATCTGCAATAATTGAATATTTTATCGACGTTGGACTAATTTTTGCCATTTTTTCTCCATGTATTTAATTAGCTAGAAAACATCGTAACTACAGCCTCTATTGCAGCTTCTTCAATCTCGAAACTTGTTCCAAGGTGAGTGTGAATGTGATAAGTAAAGACATCATATAATTGATTCTTCAACTATTCCTAGCAAGAGAGTACCGAAATCTGCCTTTTTAAAATCTTCCAAAAAAATAAAATACAAAAATAAGTCGAAAATCGCGGAAATGTTTATATAGTCAAGCAACAATTCAATTATAAATAAAAGATGGTTGCACAAGACTTCAAAAAAGAGGACGAAGGAGAAACCTTCGACGATGAAGACGAGCTTGAAGATTGAGCGATTTCAAAAAACATGTCTGAAGAAACAAATTTAGCAAGCGAATATGACGACTGCTCTTTCGACTTCACAGAAGGATGTGAATAATTTTTTTTCTTTTTTTTCTTTTTTTATATAACGGTCATCACACAAGTCACAGCCCCTCTAAAAGCTTGGCCTCCCTAAAAAGTCCAAGAGCATTATACGTCGCAAGAAGTTTTTCTTTAATCTCGGTTTTTTCAACATCCTCCAAATTCATCTTAATTAATTTCTCATAAAATTTGACCGCACTCGCTTTCTTGCCCTTCTCTTCCAATGTTTTTGCAGAGACTAAATAAATATTTTTTCGAGCAAGTTTAATAGCCGACCTTCGCGCTTCAGGTGCATCACGAATTGCGCGAACAAACATTTCATCAGCATCGCTAACCTTACCAATTTTAGCATATAATTCGCCAGCCTCCAAATAGCTCTCAATCCGATCTTTAAATGAAACTTCAGCACTTGCCTTTTGCGATAACGCTTTCGCGGCTTTCTCATACATTCCAGATTCACTATAATATTTTCCAAGAAGTTTCCATAGAAATCGTTTAATCTCATAACTAAACCCTACTTCACGGACGGCCGACTCCAAGTATTTAATTTTATTAAGCGAAGTTCCCATCTCTGAAATCTTCTTCTCAATTTCTTCAACAGTTTTCTCACGTACCTGAACATCCATCTAAACAAAAGCAGCCAATTGTTTTTAAGAATTATGACACTCTAAAATAGCTCAAACCAACACTGTTAACACTAACTATAAAAACTCTTAAGGGATAAACTAAAATGGTGAAAGTAATCCCAGGCATCTGGAAAACTGTTTTCAAAAACTGGAGGTACCAGATAATAGCAATCGTGTTCGCAGTGCTATTTTATTCTTTCAATGTTTTAGTAGCCTCTTTGAAAACTCTAAGAGATTTTTATTCCAGCCAAGGAGTTTTTCAAACGACAAAATTTTTTATGGAGTTATTTTTTGGATTTAAGGAAACGATAAAATTTCATTCTTACATCAGCCTCGTAATAATCAGCATTCTACTAGGGATTTTATTTTCACTAATAGCATTCAAAATAAATCTTGGAAAAGAAACAGACACAAAAAAAATAGGATTTTTCGCAAGTATCGGAGTTTTTTTAGCAGCACTCGCTCCTGGCTGTGCAGTTTGCGGAATAGGTTTGTTATCAGTCCTGGGAATCAGCTCAGGATTTTTGCTCTTCCTTCCTTTTGAAGGCCTCGAACTCTCAATCCTCTCAATTACAATTCTTATCTACGCAATAAGAAAAATCACACAGGAAATGTACATGTGTAAAACTAGTTTTAAAATAAAAAAATAAAAAAACTTTTGAGACTTATCAAAAATTAATTAGAACTTTTTACTATTCCAATAATTCCAATAACTAAAACAACTATCGCAACTAACCAAGCTAAGACTCCATCAGTCAAAGTTCCTAAGGCATCAACCCCAATTAAAGGCAACAACAATAAAACCCCTATCAAAGTCACAAGCCATGCATACCATTTACTTTGCATAAAACACCTCCAAACTCAAAGAGTTAACACTACTTAAATAATCTTCTAAGAATAAAAAGTCGTCAACCTTCGAGAAAATCCCGAAGGCCATAAAATAAAAAAATAAATGAGCTAAAAAATTATAATTTTTTAGCTACTAATGATTTACAAACACCAGCCGCAACAGTAATACCCGCGTCTCGAATAGCAAATCGTGCCATATTTGGATTCTTATCTGCAGATTCCAAAACAAGATTTCCGATCGGCTTAATTTTTACAATTGCAACGTCCCCATTCTTCAAGAAGTCTGGGTTTTCTTCAGCGACTTGTCCGCTTGCAGGGTCCAACTTAGCTTTTAATTCCACGAATTGACATGGAACTTGTGCTGTGTGAACATGGAAAACTGGCGTGTATCCTTTCGCAACAACTGTTGGATGATTGATAATCGCAATTTGCGCTTCAAACTCTTCAACAATACTTGCAGGCTCACTTGCATCACAGATAACGTCTCCTCGAGCCATGTCTTTTTTTCCGATTCCTCGAAGATTAATTCCGACATTGTCTCCAGCTTCAGCTTCTTGTAATTGTTCGTGATGAGCTTCGATACTTCGAACTTCACCTTCGATTCCAGTTCCAGATCGACCGGGTAAAACAACGATCTTTTGACCGAT
>CAZNKX010000074.1:0-2714 GCA_964573915.1 Candidatus Woesearchaeota archaeon
TTTTGGAAAAGCAAAAATGACGCGAATCCTTGACCGTCTCGAAGGAAAAGGATTCGTTGAAAGAAAACGCCGCGGCATGACAAATGTTGTTGTCTTGGTCGAATAAATTTAAATAATCTAAAAAAGATTTACCAGCATGAAGTTTCCAGAAAAATATACACTGCAAGGAACACTCAAACTTCATAGCGGCGGAGTATCAAATATCCTTTATGATGTAAACACTCTTCTTACCGATAAGGAATACCTCAAAATGGTTTTAGATAAAATTCCTGATTCTCCACATTATGTTGGCATTGCAACAGGCGGCGCAATTCTTGCAGGAATTATCGCTGAGAAAAGAAACTCTCAATTTTCCATGATTAAAGACGGCAGGTTAAAAGGGCCAATCCCACAAGAAGAATTTATTTTGATTGATGATGTGGTCACAACAGAAGGATCAATTAATGAAGCAATTACTATCTTAAAAGAAATTACTCCTAAGAAAATTTTCGTCGTTATGGATAGAAGAAAGGATAAAAATCTTACAATAGAAAGCATATTTGAAGAATAATTCTAAATGTGGGAGAGAGGATTCGAACCCCCGTAAGCATAAAGCTACTGGCGCTTAAAGCCAGCCCGTTTGACCGCTCCGGCACTCCCACATTATTTCGGTCAAACGTTTGACCGAGTGATTTGTTTTTGCATTAATTATTTTATCTCGTAAATGCAAGTCACGAGCAGTGGAGGAAGTCCCACACCTAATTCATCAGAAGAAAATCACTATAAAAGATTATCGGCAAAATAATATTAAGTTGAACAGGTCTTACTTGCTCCTCGGGTGGGTGGGAAAAGCGCGAGAACCAAAGGGTCGCGAACGAAGGGGATATGAAATAGAAAAAAAAGCCTCCGACGGGATTCAAACCCGTGGCCTCAACATTACGAGTGTTGCGCTCTATCAACTGAGCTACGGAGGCATAGTAAAATTTATCCTAAAGGATTCTTATCCCTAACTTCCTTCAAAAGATTTCCCTTGTATTTTTTCTGGCAATCACTACAAACAAGAACTATTTTTGAGCCTTCTCCACTCCCGACTCGAACATGGGTCCCTAGCGGCTTATCCAAAAAAGTCATCTGCAGTTCTTCCCCACATAAATTACATATTTGTTTCATATAAATTCCATTCCCACTAATTTTATAAAAGCTTCTAAATTGAATAATTTATGGAAGGATTTGATTTAACCAAGTATCAAAAGGACGAAGACGAAAAAGATAAAATCAAGAAGATTATGGGCAAAGTCCTCTCAGGCAGAAGCGACTACGAAGCAATCATCGAAGAGAAAAAAGAAATGCCAAGGTGTTCTAATTGCAATTGGGGCTTTGTTGGCGGAGAAAAGTTCTGCCCGGAATGTGGGACAAAATGTTAAATGAGATAACTTTTTATTAAGAATACTTTAGAAAAAGAAGACTAAGAACAAATAAGCCAAGAAAGATAAGTGTTAAAATTAACCAGAATCGATTAGATTTCATTTCCTTTTCATCCCTTGGAACAACCTGATCAAGATAAATTTTCCTTCCCCCATCTCTACCGGCAACCCAAACCTCATGTCGCTTCTTATCTTTCTTTCCCATCAGTCTTAGAATAATAAAGTTATATTTGTTTCGATTAAATCATAAATTGTCAATCCAAATAAGCAACATAACAGAGCTGAATAAGCCATTTCTAGACGTCGGGGCGGGAGCGAAGCGGGGCAAAACTCGTGAGAACAAGATGGCGCGAGAGGGGAGACGTCCAACAACAAACCAAAAACCCTTAAAACTCAAATTCCATCCATAAAACATGAGACTAGCCATTATCCAAAAGGAAAAATGCAAACCGCTTCTTTGCGCGCATGAATGTAAAAAATACTGCCCAATAGAGAAAAAGGAAACTGACAGTTGCATCACCATTCAAAATAAAGCGAAAATCGATGAAAACACCTGCATCGGCTGTTCAATTTGTGTAAAACGTTGTCCTTTTGGAGCAATCGAAATTATTAATCTACCCTCTGTGGAAGAAAAAGACATCGTGCATCGATACGGCGAAAACGGCTTTGCACTCTACGGATTACCAACGCCAAAACAAGGAAATATCTTGGGACTTCTTGGACGAAATGGGATTGGAAAATCGACTGCAATAAAATTACTCTCAAACCAAGAAAAAATTAACTTAGGAAGCGATACAACAACGGAAGAAGATATAAAAAAATTCTTTGCAGGAAACGAACTCTTGCGATATTTTGAAGATATAGAAAACAAGGTAATTTCGTACAAGCCACAAAATATTTCGTCCCTTGCAATTGATATGAAAACAATAGATCTTCTCAAAAAAAGAGGCAGTGTTGAAGAAATTACAAAATTAGCAAAAAAATTAGATGTTGAACACACACTTGAAAACAAAATGGACAAACTCTCAGGGGGAGAACTACAACGAATCGCAATAATTGCTGCGAGCTTAACCAAGTCAGATGTGTACTTCTTCGACGAACCATTAGCATATCTTGACATCAGACAAAGACTTTTAGTCAGCGACTTCATTAAAGAAATAGGCAAAACAAAAACCGTAATCGTAATCGAACACGACCTTTTAATCCTCGACTACCTAACAGATTACATCAATGTATTCTATGGGAGCCAAGGCGCATTTGGAATCGTCAGTCAAGTAAAATCCTCAAAATACGGCGTTAATTCATACTTGC
>CAZNKX010000075.1:0-2710 GCA_964573915.1 Candidatus Woesearchaeota archaeon
ACGTGTAAAGGAATGTGCGAAGGACCTTCTGGAAAAAAACGTAGATAAATCTTCTCAGTAAGATTTTATCTCAATCCTTATTTTTTTATTTTTCAAATTTTATTTTTTCCCAATTATAAGATATGACACTCAACCATTGATGGGTTTTCTATAAATTATTATTGTATCTTTATCAGTTCCTTTTGATTCCCATGCTCGTACAAATATCTCTTTTTTTATAGGTAGATAGGGCATTGCACTTGCCAATCCAGGATTATGTACATAAATATGTTCTTCGTCGTATCCTGTAATTGGAAGAAAGTGTCCACTAAATCCTTCTCTGTCTGCAAGAACATACCAATTAACTAAAACAATTGGAATAGAATCTTTTGAAACATAACTTAATAATTCTCCCAAAGACATATCTCTTTCTCTAATAGTAATATCCATCTTTTTAATTTCATCATGAAGTTCTCTCAAGATAATTTTTGCTCTATCATGAGCATATTTTTGATAATAATCAATATCATTTTCTTCATGGCTAAAATTACTAGTTGAAATAAATGTAGTTGGAAAACCAAGTAATCGTGATGCTCGAGCAATACCTGCGGACCAAACAATCCCTGTATCTATTTGCCTTTCTTTCTCTGCAATCTCTTCAAATGAATGCTTTTCTCCCAGGAATTCTAAAGACATCTGTAATGCTAAGGGTCCGCAATCTGTATCCTTACTGGATTTGTAAAAAGGCACAGGTATTTGCATAATAGAACATGGTCCCTCTCATTTAATTAATTTGCTAGAGTTTCAAATTTTATTTTTCTCGCTTTCGAGAAAACTTCTTAAACCCTTCCAACCTCTTCCAACCATGGAAAACCAAATGGCAAGACTCTCATTCCATGAAGAAATTAGAAAGAACAAAATCTCTTCATACTTTCTAATCACAGTCGTCTTAATAGTCTTACTAGCACTCGTCTACACAATCGGATTCGCGCTTGGAGGAGATTATTTTTGGTTCATTCTAATCTTTGGAACGGTTCTCTCACTTGTCTATGTTGTGGGAAGTTTCTATAAATCCGCAGAAATCGCAATCGCATCAGTTGGAGCAAAACCGGCATCCCAATCACAATACAGAGAATTCCATAACTTAGTGGAAGGATTATGTTTAGCATCAGGGCTCCCAAAACCAAAATTATACGTAATGAATAATCCTCAAATTAATGCATTCGCGTCAGGACGAGATCCCGAACATGCAGTAATCTGTGTCACAACTGGAACGCTCGAAAAATTATCCAAACACGAATTAGAAGGAGTCCTCGCACACGAACTCTCGCACATCGCAAACTACGACATCCGATTCATGACACTAACCGCAGTTCTCGTTGGAATGATTGCAATAATTTCTCAAATATTTCTAAGAAGTTTATTCTGGAGTTCTATGACGGGTGGAAGAAGTAATAACAGCAATAATAATTCTCAAATAATCTTCATGGTAATCGGAATTGTTTTAGCTATTCTCGCACCTATCCTCGTCGCATTAGTCCAATTAGCAATTTCAAGAAAACGAGAATATGCAGCAGACTCTTCAGCAGTCAAATTCGTTAGATCTCCAACAGGACTAATCGGCGCACTCAAAAAAATCCGTGACAACAAACCAATGAAAGTCTCAGGTGCAGTCGCTCCACTCTTCCTCGCAAAACCAACCAAATCAAAAGAATGGTTCCAAACCCATCCACCCCTCAGCAAGAGAATTGCGAAACTCGAGCGAATGTAATTTATTTAGTATATCGCTCAACTAATTCTTTTTTAGAAATCTTTTGAGAAGTAAGCATAATAGTTCCATTTTCCCGTCGGTCAAATTTTTTCTCAACAAAAATAGGGTAAAAAACTCGCTCAGAAATAATTACAGAATTTTTTCCAATAGCAATTTTTTGCCCTTTCTTAATTTTTTTAAAATCTGCAATTGATTTTTGAATTACCATTTCTTTTTCAGTTTGCCGAATTTTTCCATAGACCAGGAAATAATGGTGTTTGATGATTTTACTTTTTCCATTAATGAAATTAAAATGAGAAAAAATATTTGTAATAATCTCTTTTGCATTACGAACAGTTTTTTTATTTGTATGCTGTCCACATTCAATAGCAATTGAAGGAATTCTAACAACTTCTCCAAGAGTTTGGCCTTTGTAACCTCCTTCTCTCGGAACAATAATCACATTTTTGACGCCAGTTGAGTTAAGAAGTTTAAAATTATCTGGGTTCACAAAGGCAACAATAAAAGGTCCAAGATCTTCTGTCGTCGAATGCAAGTCAATATGCAAATCACAATCTCGAAGTTCACGCACAATCCGATACGCTTGCCGTTCTTCATAACATCCTCGCCTGTTTCCTGGAAAAACTCTATTCAAATTTTTCTCAACAAATCGCTTACTCTTAAGAAATGCTCGCTTATTTCCAAAAATTAATTTCACACGACACTTCAAAATCTTCTCATGCATAACCAACCAATCATGAATATATCTCCCAACAATTTCATCCCCATGAATACAAAGTGTAATTCCGACGAGCTTTTCCCCTTGCCCAATAATCTTCGTCTTAAACAAACTTTTCATCTTAACCTATATCTTTTAACTAAACCCAAGTTTTTATAATTTTGCCAGGGCAAGGTTTTTATAATTACTATTCCATCTAAAGAAATGAACAAAAAAGAGAAATATAATCTCATCACAAGAAA
>CAZNKX010000076.1:0-2630 GCA_964573915.1 Candidatus Woesearchaeota archaeon
ATTACAATTTTTGTTTTATCTTTTGCCCTCTTAGGCTCTTCGATAATTGCCTTTCCTTCTAAGACTAATTTTCCTTTACCTTCGGTATAAATTTTTTTTATTTCTCCACTAACAGTTCCGCCTGTTGGAAAATCTGGTGCTTTAATCGCACTAATTAATTCTTTGTCCTCACATTCAGGATTGTCAAGATAAGTTGCAATCGCGTCGCACACATTTCCTAAGTTGTGTGGAGGAATATTCGTTGCCATTCCGACTGCAATTCCGCTTCCACCATTTAAGAATAGGTTTGGAATTTTTCCAGGAAGAATTACGGGCTCTTGAAGACTATTATCAAAGTTGTTTACCATCTCAACAGTTTTTTTATCAATGTCTTGTAATAATTCGTCAGCAATTTTTTCCATCTTTGCTTCGGTATACCTATCTGCTGCTGCATTGTCACCATCCATAGAACCAAAATTTCCTTGACCAATTACAAGCGGGTATCGAAGAGACCAATCCTGAGTCATACGAACCATCGTTTCATAAATTGCTAGATTTCCGTGAGGATGGTAACTTCCCATAGTCTCCCCAACAATTTTTGCGGATTTTCTTGTCTGTTTGTTGTGATGAATTCCCATTTCATTCATCGCCCATAAAATTCTTCGATGAACTGGTTTTAATCCGTCTTCAGCTGAAGGTAGGGCTCGCGCTACAATTACGGACATCGCATAATTCAAATATGCTTCTCGCATCTCGCTCGATATTTCTGCATCAAGTAATTCTTTTGCTTTAACACTATCTTTTAGCTTTTCTTTTTGTTCTTGGAATTTTGCCGCTTCTTTTGCCGCTTCGTCCATATTTTCAATTTCTTTGATATTTCCGTTTTCGATTATTTCTCTTTCAGGATTCATTTTTTCTTCCTCTTAAGTTTATTTTCGTTCGTCACCCTCGCTCGCGAGCTGCTGGTTTTCGCGCTTTTCCCACCCGCCCGACGGGCTTGTGAGCTTGTGCTACTTGATTTTTTCTTTCTCACCGATTTTTCTAAATCATTTTTATCAATTGTAAGTATTGGAAAACTTGGCATTTCGAATTTACATTTTTTACACCTCATTTTGGGAGACATGCCAAGCCAACTGCTGAGTCCAAATACATATCCTACTTCAAACGATTTACATTTGGGACAAAATCGTACTTTTATTTTTTCTTGTTTATTTGCCATTACATTCCTATCTCCTTTGATTTTTCTTTAGATTCATATTCAAAATGATTCATGGAAACGCTTTTTGTAATTGCACCTTCCTTAACTAGTTCAGCTAAAATGAATTCTACGTGAGGTAAATCTGCTGGACTCAATAAAAAGTCTATATAGATTTGTTCTAATGTTATATCATGATTTTTTGAAAAATAACTTGTAAGATTGTCTTTATTTTCTTGAATTGTTTCTTTTTCTTTTTCAATTGAACTTATGTCTATTTTTATCCATTCCATTCTTACAAATCAACCTCCGCTTTGTCTGCGTTTTCTTCGATGAACTGTCGTCGTGGAGCAACGGCATCTCCCATGAGAAGTGAGAAGGTTTCATCTGCTTCAACGGCATCTTCAATTGAGACTTGTTTGAGTCGACGTTTTTTTGGATTCATCGTTGTATCCCATAATTGCTCGTCATTCATTTCACCAAGACCTTTAAATCGACTTACTTCTCCTTTTCCACCGAGTTCTTCTAATTTTTTCTTTAACTCTTCTGCCGAATATACATAATGGTCTTTATTTCCTTTCTTGATTTTAAAGAATGGTGCGACCGCGACGAAGACATGCCCCGCTTCGATTAATTCAGGAGTATACCTATAGAGTAAGGTTAGAAGAAGTGCTTTAATATGCTGTCCATCGACGTCGGCGTCCGTCATAATAATGATTTTATTATATCGTAGTTTTGCAATATCAAAGCTCTCACCAACGCCTGTTCCCATCGCGGTAATTAAATTAGAAATTTGTTCACTTCCCAAAGCCCGTGCTTGATTTGATTTTTCAACATTGAGGACTTTTCCTCGAAGTGGTAGAATTGCTTGTGTTTCTCTGTCTCTTCCTCCTTTCGCAGTTCCACCAGCAGAATCTCCCTCGACAACATAGAGTTCGGTCAATTCTTTTTTCCTACTTGAGCAGTCAGCTAGTTTTCCTGGAAGGCCACTTCCAACTCCAAGTGCATTTTTTCTTCTGACTAAATCTTTTGCTTTTTTTGCTGCTTCTCGTGCCTTTAGTGCGGCGGTCGCTTTATTCAAAATTGCTTTTGCAACACTTGGATTTTCTTCGAAAAAATCGGCAAGTGCAGAAGTTGCCATGGAGTCAAGGACCCCTTTGATTTCTCCGTTTCCAAGTTTTGTTTTTGTTTGCCCTTCGAACTGAGGATCTTGCATTTTGATAGAGATTACTGCGGTGATTCCCTCTCGTGCATCGTCTCCCGTTAATTTTTGTCCTTTTTTTAGAATTCCTTTTTTAGTTCCGTAATCATTAATTACTCGTGTTAATGCTGATTTTAATCCTGCGACATGGGTTCCTCCTTCAATCGTATTAATCGTATTTACGAAGCCTTGAATATTTTCGTTATACGATTCGCTATATTGGATTGCAATTTCTGCAACGGTTCCTGAATCTTC
>CAZNKX010000077.1:0-2598 GCA_964573915.1 Candidatus Woesearchaeota archaeon
AATCAAGAAAAGAAAGACCGCTCAAATTAAAGGAAAAAGTAATATCTTTAGAGAACTGCCCAACCTGTTTTCAATCTGTTGGCCACGAGCATAAAGAAAAAATTTCAAAGCGAAGTAATTTCGAGATTGAGGACATTAACCGAGAGCTAGAACGAAAAATGATCGAGAAAAATAATCTTATAAAAATTCTCGAAAAAGAAAAGGAATTAGTTCGCGGATATGAATCCGATAAGAATACTTTAGAGCAAAATAAAATAAAATATGAACACCAAAATATTTTGCAAACAAAAATTAAAAGCGATGCATTCATCTTAGACAGAGTAAGTAACGAAATAACATCACTCGAAAAAAAAGTAAGTGATTTAAAAAATCAAATGGCCAATTTCAAAGAATCAGAAGAAATCTACCAGAAAATAAATATAGATTCAAATAATCTCGATGAAGAAATTAGAAAAAATCAAATCGAACTCGCGACAAAAAATAAAGAGTTAGAACTTGCAAAGGATCGCCTCGAAGAATTGCGAGCCGAGATTAGTTCAAAAGAAAGAATTCGAAAGGAAATTAATTATCTTCGAGAACTGCAAGATTGGGTGCAAGAAAAGTTCATAACACTAATTAATATAACTGAAAAAAATGTGATGGCAAAACTCCGTATTGAATTCTCCTCAATTTTTTGTGAATGGTTTGCAGTGCTTGTCCCCGATGCGTTATCCGTGCGTTTAGACGAAGACTTTACTCCGATAATTTCAAACCAAGATTATGAAATCGAGTATGATTTTCTCTCAGGAGGAGAAAGAACGGCGGTCGCGCTCGCATATAGGCTCTCCTTAAACCAGGTCCTCAATTCGATGCTCTCAAAAATTAAAACAAAAGATATTGTAATCTTAGATGAGCCAACCGACGGATTCGCAGTAGAACAAATTGAAAAAATGAGAGACATCTTTGACCAGTTAAACGCAGAACAAATGATAATCGTAAGCCATGAAGAAAAAATCGAAGGATTCGTTGATCATATTAGAAGAGTTGAGAAAACGGATGTGAGCAAGATCAAAGAATCAGGACAATAACTATTCGATCACCGCAATATCGTGTCCAAAGCCCTGATAAACGGTATCTCCGGGGATTCGAAGAACCACCTCGTCTTGTGCAACGTCTAAAATATAAACTGCCCCAGATTTATATTTAATGTCAAAGTTCCAGGAATTATGGGAATAAACTTGGTCGGTAAAAGGAGCAGAGACAAGGAGTTCAGATATGCCATCTCCGGTAAGGTCTCCAAGCACTAAAACTTTTTCTCCAAACTGCTCTGAACTCTGGTCGCCATTGAGAATCTTCGGAGCAAGTTTACTCCAAACGAGGGTAGTAAATGTTGAATCAAATAATTCTATAACTCCTCCGCTAAGCGCATTAGGCTGCCCAACAAACAATTCATTTATTCCATCTCCACCAAAATCAAAAACAGCAAACGAGTTTTCATTAACCTGATGAGAAGAGATTACTAATTCACTGAGCACGTTTGCAAAACCTCCTTGATAAGAATAAATCTTCCCAATATCGTCCCCAGCAACATAAAATTCTTTATTTCCATCTTGATTAAAATCTCCAAGACTTCCAATGCCGGATATTCCAATTCTTTGGGAAGGAGAAGTTCCTTCAATAATATGGATTCTATCAAATGAAGAAGTTCCAGCATTATAGGAATAAATAAAGAATCTTCCAATGTCTTGGCTTGACCCGTCATAAAGGGGAGCAGTTACCCCCAACTCCGAAACCCCATTTCCTGTAAGGTCTCCAAGTGTTGCAACATAGTATCCAAATTGCTCCCCTGTTTGCTGAACTGCCGGGTCGTGCAATTCTTCAATCAAACTAAAGTCTGCACCACTATAAACTCTAACAATTTGTTGCCAAGGAGCAGCAGAAGTAAATCTTCTAATTGCAATATCTCTGACCGAATCACCATTAACATCCCCTAGACCAAAGAGTTCATAAATTGTGCCCCCTGCATCAACTTGACCGAGCAAGTTTCCATTCTTCCCCGAATAAAGATATAGAATATGGCTATTGAGAGTGTGGGTTAGACCAATTTCAGGATATCCATCATTATTGATATCTCCAACAAATTTCTCATAGATAGAGCTTCCAAGATCAATTTCCTTCAAGCTAGCACCTTTTCCAATATCACATTTTCCATACTGGTGTGCCTTAAGGGGCATAGGGGTTTGTGGGGGAGCGTTAACTGTCTGTTTTTCAAGAACCATAAACAAGGGCTGCTTACACTCTTCAATCATCCGAAGTTTATTAAATGTCGTAGGAGCTTGCCAAACTATATTTTCTTCAGAAGAATAAACAGAGCTCTTTAATAAAAAAACACTTCCAACAACACTCAAAAGAAACAAGCTAACAAAAACCGCCAGCAATCTTTCTCTTGGACTAGAATCTCTTCTTCGCCTCATTACAATTACACATCAAAATAGTATTTAAATTTACTCACATCCAGAATAATTCTCCACTACCAATTATCTTCCAAATTTCCATCAAAAACTTTAAAAACCAAAATTCTTCATTACGTACATGGAAGTAAAAATTATTAATGATGAG
>CAZNKX010000078.1:0-2579 GCA_964573915.1 Candidatus Woesearchaeota archaeon
TATTTATTTTTGGATGATACTTCTTGTAGTCTTTACTCTCTTAGAAATACTTTTTTTATGGATGAAAATGGAAATTTCAAGATAGAAGACTACCGGCATGCATTGAAGATATTTACCATCGCACAAAATATTGCAAACGAAGCTGCATCATACCCTGTTAAAGAGATCGCTCAAATAAGTACAGAGTTTTTGACAATTGGGGCTGGGTACGCTGACCTTGGTTCGTTACTTATGAGAAAAGGACTACCCTATGATTCTGAAGAGGGTCGAGCTCTTGCTGCTGCGATCACTGCGTTACTTACTGGAACTGTCTATGAAGTTTCTGCAGAAATCGCCCAAGCCATGGGGCCTTTTACCCATTATGAATTCAACAGAAAACCGATGTTGGAGGTAATGGAGGAGCATAAAAAAAGTCTCGATAAAATTAATTGGGATGAGGTTAGAGATAGTAATCTGCAGGAGGCGGCTTATAGTGTATGGAGATCTGCGTTAAGCAAAGGAGGCGAATTTGGTTTCAAAAATGCCCAGGCAACGGTTTTAGCACCGACGGGAACTATCTCCTATCTTATGGGATGCAGCACCACTGGTGTTGAACCTGCAATGTCTCTTAGCATTGTAAAGAATCTAGCCGGGGGCGGAAATATTGTCATTGCAAATAAAGATGTTGAAGTAGCGCTTAGGGGATTAAATTATAGTGAGGAACAAATTAAAGACATCACAAGGTATATTGGCAAATGTAATACTGTAATTAATGCGCCGCATATGGAGGCCAATCACTATCCTATTTTTGATACTGCCTTTGGAAATGCTCAAGGACAAGGAAGTATCAATTTCGAAGGTCATGTGAGAATGGTTGGGGCAGCTCAGCCCTTTATTTCTGGCGCGATTTCAAAAACGAACAACCTTCCAAAAAGTGCTAGTGTAAAACAGATTTATGATGCGTATCTTCTTGGTCATGAACTCGGATTGAAAGCTATTTCGATATTTCGGAATGAGAGTAAACCTATTAGTGCAGTTGATTTTGGGAGAACGAGTGGTAAGGTCCATGTAAGAGGAGAAAAAGAGGATTTGCCTTCGACGAGGAAAGCTTATGAATGGGAAGTAAGAATTGGAAATACGCCTTTCCATATTGTGGTAAGTGAATATGACGACGGGCGCCCTGGACAAATAGCCTTTCTCTCATATAACGCTGGATCAACTCTCAATTCTTTGTTTACTATCTCTGGAGTTTCTGCTTCAAAGGCGTTGAAACGAGGATTGCATCTAAAAGATGCAACTGAGGGATGGTTGGGGCAACAGTTTGAGCCGAAAGGGCTTGTTTTTGGGCATCCCTATATTAAGACGGCAAGTTCTCCTTTGGATTTTGCTGCAAGACTTTTGAAGTTAGAATATCTTGGAGAAAAAGACATGGCTGAGCCGGGAGTTCCCGTTGATGTTAAAAAGCTTCGAGGGTTTAGTAATGGTTCATTTAATACGTATCGAAGGTTAGACTTTGATGAGTGGGACATTAATGATGTTTTGAATGATCCTGAAACTGGTGGCTTCAAGAATGGCTCTTTTTCCTTCCCTAAGCAAAGTAAGGATGGCTCTGTGAGCAATTCTCGTGCAAAGGTTTGTTCGGGTTGTGGTAATATTATGTTGCAAACAGGACCAAATTGCTTCGAATGTAAAAACTGTGGGGACAAGGTTGGCGGGTGCGGGGCTTAGTCTCAGATAGTTAATCTTTTATTTAATAATTTAGGAATGGCAATTCATAAATCGAAACCTGGGTTAGTGCAGGTCTTTTGGGGAGATGGTAAGGGAAAGACAACCGCCGCTCTCGGAACAGCAGTGCGTGCTCTTGGGAATGGGATGTGCGTTCATTTGATTCAGTTTATGAAAAATGGGGCTGAAAGTCTTGAGCAAGAAGTCCCCGGAGAGATTTCCTCACTTGCGACATTTGATTCTTTTGCGTACAAACGGTTTGGGACGGACGGATGGGTTATTGGCACGCCGACTGATAATCAAAAATTGGCTTGTAAGGCTGCGCTTAATTGTGTGATTGATATTATGAATGAAAAGAATCCAGATATTGTTATTGCCGATGAGATTTTGTATGCGGTACAGTTTGGACTTCTCTTAGAGGAGGATATTATTTTGCTTATGGAATCAAAACCGGCACATGTCGAGCTCATTATGACTGGTTCACACACTCCTCTCTTGCGTATTTTCAAACGAGCAGATCTTGTAAGCGAAGTTCGTAAGGCGAAACACCCGTTTGATAAAGGGGTCATCGCAAGAAGGGGGCTTGATTTTTGATGATAGTTTGGGTCTTTATGATTCTTGATATCCTGTATGTATATCAGTTAGGGTTATTTGCGTTGGCTGCTTCTTATTCTCTTAGTTTGTTGCTTTTTTTGTCATTTTATTTAATAGGGAAGGGACTTTTGTTTCGAGATGTCATGAGTATTATTGATGCAGGTTTTGGCATTTATACGTTGTTTGCACTTCTGTTTGGCATTGGAGATTTTTTTTATGGGCTTATTTTTTTCTGGATACTTTACAAAGTTATAGCTCTTATTGCGCCATTTCTTGGATCG
>CAZNKX010000079.1:0-2497 GCA_964573915.1 Candidatus Woesearchaeota archaeon
GATAATAATTATATTGAGAGTGTTTGGTGGAGTCTTAAGGAACTTCATCGGAAAGGTTTTTTGTATGAGGGATTTAAGGTTGTTCCGTTTTGTACCCGGTGTGGGACGCCGCTTTCAAGTCATGAAGTTTCTCAAGGGTATAAAGAAGTTAAAGATACGTCAGTTTATGTTGCGTTTAAGGTTAAAGGTAATAGGACTGAGAAAGGAAATAAGTATATTCTCGCATGGACAACGACTCCTTGGACTTTGCCTGGAAATATCGCTTTGGCCGTTGGAGCAAAAATTGATTATGTAAAAGTTAAACTCTCTGATGGAGATTTTTTAATTCTTGCCGAATCAAAACTTGATTTAGTGAAAGGCAAATATGAAATTATTGAAAAAATGAAAGGCAAAGAATTAGAGGGTTTAGAATACGAACCACTTTTTGATGTAGGAGAGTTACAAAATGAAAAATCGCATAAAATTGTTCTCGCTGATTTTGTGACGACGGAGGATGGAACTGGCGTTGTTCATACTGCGGGGATGTATGGAGAGGACGATTATACTCTTTGTAAGGAGCTTGGACTTCCTCTAGTTCATGTGGTTGGTCAAGATGGCAAATTTAATTCTTTGGTTCCAGAATTTGAGGGAATGTTTGTTAAGGCTGCTGAGAAGGGAATAATTGAGAATTTGAAGAAGCGGCATTTACTTTTCAAGTCACAAGATTATTCGCATCAATATCCTTTTTGTTGGCGATGTAATTCTCCTTTGATTTATTACGCGATTGACTCTTGGTTTATTGCAGTTACAAAAGTTCGAGATGAAATGGTTGCGCTTAACAAGGATATTAATTGGTCGCCGCCTCACATTCGTGACGGTCGTTTTGGAAAGTGGCTTGAGAACATTCGTGATTGGAGTTTGTCTCGGTTGAAGTTTTGGGGAACGCCGCTTCCGGTATGGAAATGTGAATGTGGTGAGGAGAAAATAATTGGGAGTGTTGAAGAACTTCGAGAGTTTTCGACGACAAAATTTACGAAGTATGATTTACACCGTCCTTGGATTGACAAAATAAAGTTGAAGTGCAAGTGTGGTAAAAAAATGAGTCGGGTAAGTGATTTAATTGATGTGTGGTATGATTCGGGGGCTGCCTCATTTGCGCAGTTTCACTATCCCTTTGAGAACAAAAAGGAATTTGAGCGACGGTTTCCGTATGATTTTATTTCTGAGGCAGTGGATCAAACGCGCGGGTGGTTTTATACTCTTCATGCGATTTCGGTTATGTTGTTTGGAAAGGCAGCGTATCAAAATGTTATTTGTGCAGGTCATGTTTTGGACGAGAAAGGTGAAAAAATGAGTAAGAGTAAGGGAAATATTATCAAACCAGATGAAATGATTGAAGAAGTTGGCATTGATGCTGTTCGGCTACAGATGTGCACTACAGATCCTGGAAACTCGCGACGGTTTTCTCAAGGACTCGTTCGTGAATCAGTGTTGCCCTTCTTGACTGTCCTTGAAAACTGTAAAACATTTTATGATCAGAGTAGTGGGTCTTCTCGTAATGAGTTGGCGATTGAAGACAAATGGATTTTGAGCAGACTTAATTCATTGACCGAAGCTGTTATAAAAGATCTTGATGAGTTTTTGCTTGATAAGGCGCTTGAGAAGATCATGGCATTTACAATTAACGATTTCTCAAGAACTTATATTAAAATCACCCGGGATCGGGAAGATAAAAAAGAAGTTCTTGGAAAATGTTTGAAGACAATCGCTCTTTTGATTGCGCCGTATGCGCCGTATATTTCTGAGTCCATTTTTTCTGATTTTGAAGCAAGCTCAGTTCATCTCTGGCCTTTTCCAAAGGCGAATACAAAAAAAATTGATGGGTCCCTTGAGCAGAAATTTGGTTCTCTTTTAGAGATTTTAGAAATCGGATTTCGGGAACGTGATTCTATTCAAGTTGGGCTCAAGTGGCCACTTTCTAGGGCGACGATTCATTCAGCTTCTAATCTAACTGGCGAGCTTGAAGAAATTATTAAGAAACAACTTAATGTGAAGGAAGTTGTCTTTGTTCCAGGGGAGAATATAGGAGTTGAGTTTGACACTGTGGTGACTCCTGAACTTGAGGCCGAGGGTTATTCGAGAGAAATTGTTCGAAAAATCCAAGCACTTCGAAAAACTGCTGAACTTGTCAAGACTGACCGAATAGTTCTTCGTATTTCTTCTGAATTTGACGATTTTTTGCAGGCTCATCAAAGTTCTATCTCTCATTTGGTCGGTGCTGATTCCCTTTCGTTTGGAAAAAATGAGGAAAAATTTGATTACTTTGTAGAGGGAAAAATAAAATCGAAAAAATTTGTTGTTTCCTTTAATTTGTCAAAACGTCGTCGGTAAAACCTCTTTTTTACTCCTCTTTATTGGGACAAAATGAAGAAACATTTATATAGTATCCAATATTCAAATATGCATGATTGTCAAAGAGGAATTTTTGAGTCGGTTGAGAAAGATTTTCGATTTAAAT
>CAZNKX010000080.1:0-2431 GCA_964573915.1 Candidatus Woesearchaeota archaeon
TATAACATGGGAGCTTTCATGAGTGCGATTACTTCTGCAGTTCCTTTGTCCTGGTACAATGAAGATATTTATGTTGTTGATGATATTTGTGATGGGTTTTGTGGAAATTATGGTGGTGTGACTTATTCTCGTGCAGGTGCTATGATGATTAAATCTCAGCGAATGGGTGTGAGTCCCTGGCCTGCTCCCGGATATCCAAATAATTACTTGTCCTTAATGCATGAAATGGGGCATTCAATTGGACTTGGCCATCATCCTGCGGTTAATTTAATGGAAACAAATTATGGTCCTGGAATGGTTTCGCAATTACAATTCAACCAGGTGAATCGATTCAAGGGAAGTCTTTGTGGAATTTCGACTGAGGCAGGTGAGGAAATAACTTTGGAAGGTCAGTTTGGCAAGTTTGGAGTAAATGATTATGCTATTGGACCTGAGTATACTTGTGGAAATGGGAGAACTGAAGAAAACGAAGAGTGTGAGCGATCCTACAAGTTATTGATTAATGATCCTGAAGTTACTGGTCTTGATTTTTTATGTGCGAGTCAAGTTAGTCGGCCCGATGTTGTTTGGCCAGGAAATCTTGTTTGTGATACTGATTGTCTTTGTAAGAGTGCCGGAGTTGGAAGCAATCCTTCTGGACCGAGCTCGACAAAACCTCGGAATCCTCCAGCAGACGTTCCTCCTGCAACTGGGGGCGGAGGTCCAAGTACCCAAGGATGTCCTCCTACGACAGATCAATGTTACTCGAATGCGGACTGCAACCCCAATGGTGGTAATGCGAATGAATGTGTTGCGTGTAATTGCCGGCCCCGATGCGGAAATGGCGAACTCAATATTGGGGAAGAATGTGAAGCTCCTGGAGACCAGTGTGATTTAGCATTTATCTGCACTCCAGATGGAGGTTGTGCAGGAGTTCCTGTTTATTGTACTGCGGAATGTAAATGTCCGTGGCCAGGACCTATAATAGAAGATCCTCCTGAGCCGCCAGAACCACCGGAACCGCCAGAGGAATTGTGATTTAATTTTTTATAAATTTGGAACTCGTGTAGAGAATTTCACTTTTGTTTGGGTTTGCAGTCAGTAGTTCGAGGGTATTTTGTCCTTTTCTACCTGCAATTGGAAATTTAAAGTCGTTTGCTAAGAACATATCTTGATTATTTGATCTTCCTTCTAGTTGTATCCAGCCTAATTCTGACCCATTGGTTCTTATATAGAAGGTATCTTGGTCGGTTAGATTTTGTTTTCTAACCGAATATGATTCAATTGTGTCTGAAGGGGTGGGAATTGTTGACCTCTGAGAAGGATTGAGAATTGTTAATTGATCTGCTGTTGCTGTTAAGGAATTGTAAGGTGTTGCTTGGCCGAGTTCTAGTTTGTCTCTTAATTGGCTATCGGAATAAATTGTGAATGGAGATGTTTTCCATTCAATGGTAATTCCTCTAGGCTTTTCTACGGACTCTTCTTGGGGCCTGGAATCTTGTCTGGTTGGTGCATACACTTCGCCACCACAGCTTGTGAATAAGCTTGCTACTACTACTGATCCTGCAAAATAGTTTTGTAATGTCATAGGATTATGGAGAAATTTTATTTTATAAAGTTTTCGTTATTTTTGAGTGGTTAAAATTATGTGAAATTTTTGAATTTTTTAAAATGGCTAAGATATTACGATGCTCGAGGGTTTAATAGATCTTCTAATTGATCAAACTTTCTAATTGACTCTTTCGCTCTTGATTTGTTAATCCCTCTGTAATGGATCCAGACTCTATCTCTTGCGTCTGGAGAGGTACGATCTAAGAAATCTCTTATTTCTCCTTGGTGCCTATAGCTGTGGATAGATCCAATTTGAGATTCTGAAGAAAACGGATTTGGCGTAGAAATAGCGATGTAATTTATGAAACTAGGGTGGGTTACTGTAAATGGAGCTTCAAGCTCATAATCATTCATTTTTTTTACAGAAACCGGTCCGAGATGAGGATTATGGTTGATTCCCATACTCTTCTGTACCTATTTAATGTTTTTAAGATTAATCATTCCCGAGAATATATTTGAAATTTCTCGTTTGGAGCTTGATAATTCTTCAAACTTAGGGGTTAAGCCTATCTCTATCTCGAGGAAACAAAGTTACTTCCCTAATATTGTCGAGTCCGAGGACGAGCATTGTAATTCTTTCGAGTCCGAGTGCCCAGCCTGCATGGGGTGGTGCACCATATCTGAAACTATTGATATATTCTTTGAAGTTTTTTGGGTCCATGCCGTTTGCTTTAAGCTGTTTTTTTAAGAGTTCTGGATCGTTAATTCGTTGTCCTCCTGAAGAAATTTCGAGTCCTTTCCAGATTGCATCAAAACCTTTTGAATTTTTTCCGTCTGGCATAATATAGAATGGCTTTCCTTTAATTGGCCAGTCAGTTACAAAAACAATTGTGTCTGGAAA
>CAZNKX010000081.1:0-2417 GCA_964573915.1 Candidatus Woesearchaeota archaeon
ACTGTACTTGCGATTTTCGCAACCTCCTTCCATCGTTCTTGAACTTCCCGTGCAACCGCGCCTTTAATTTGAGTTCCTTTTGGATTCCCCTTTTCATCTTTAAGAAGTGCAACGGCATTATCTGAAAAACAAACACGCTCACCGGTATTTCTTCTCCACGGTTTTCTTTGTCGAACCAAAATCGCATCAAAGACTTCTCCCTTCATTTTTGGATCTCCTTTCCGAACTGAGATTTTTACCCAGTCACCAATTTTCGCATATCCTTGCCGGCCTTTCTTAGTCTTACCATGTTTAATTGAAACAATCTTACAAATTCTCGCCCCACTATTATCACATGCTTCCAAAAGACTTCCAATATTAAGGCTCCTCGTTGGTCGGCCACTCACTGACTTCATTTTTTATCGCCCTCCCCATTCGTTGTAGATTTTACAATTTTAGAAACCATAAAATGAATAGTTTTACTAATCGGTCGTGTTTCGGCAATTTGAATTCGGTCGTTGATGTTAACTGAATCTTTCATACAATCAGGAAGACGCGCACGAAGTTTTGTCTTACGTTTTTCATACCTTTCATATTTAGGTAATTTCATCATTCTTTCAAATTGAATCGTCACACGCCCAGGAAGTTTTTTGATGACTTCTCCTTCAAATGTTCGTCCACGTAGTTTTACCTTGTCGCTTCCATGGATAAAGCAAAGCTTATCCATACACTGTGCCGCTGCCATTTGCTTTTTTGTTTTTTCTACCATTTTATTCGTTTATCTGATCTTCGCTGAACCCAATGGAAACCAAAATTTGCTTGATATGGCCTTTGTGGTTTCCTTGAAGCTCAATTGTTTTATTTTTGACGGTTCCGCCACAAGCCCGTTTTGCTTTGAGCTGTTTCGCAATATCTTTGATATCAACACCGTCGTCAAATCCACTAATCATCGTCGAGACTTTTCCAAATCGCCTTTTCTCCGTCGTGACATCAATAACTTGGGAGGTTTTTGCAATTTCTCCACAGACACACGCCGGCGTAGGAAGGCCACATTTTGGACAAATATCCACTTTATTCTTTCTCTCCTAATTTAGTTTTCTGTTTCATCGTTAAAAGTTGCGCGATTTCCTTTTTTATGTTTTTTCTTTTCTGGGTATGCTTTAGGAGTTCAATTTTAAGTTCGATTATTTTCTTATCAGTATTCTTATCAGTAGCCACAGTTTTCTTTTCAGCTTTCTTGATCTCAGATATTTCGGAGTCCGCAGAGCGGCGAGCATCTTTTTTCTCTTGCGGATTTTTTATCTTATTTTCTACCATATTATTATTATTATTGCTTCTCCTTTAACCTTTTCTTAACAGCCTTCTTTCGAGCAGTTTTCTTTTTCTTCACAACTTCCTCTTTTGCCTCCTCGAACGTGGCATTTTTCTTAACAGCCTCGATAAATTCTTCATCAACTGTTATTTGATCATGGACTTTTATGTGGGGGGCCAAAATCGCAACTTTAATTCCTACAACTCCTTGCTTTGTCTCGGCAATAGACTCTGCCCGATCAACAACGTTAGATGAATCTCCTGTTTTCTTCAAATATCCGAATGCAAATCTCCAACTTCGCGCTCGGTCACTTGGTAGTTTTCCACTAACTCGAAGCTCTGCCCCAAGAGCACCCGCCTTCTTAATTCTTCCAAGAGACCGATAACTCGAAGCCTTATATTTCATAGATCCGAATCGCTCAAGTGTGAGCGCAATATCATCAGCGACTAATTGAGCGTCAAAATCCGGCTGTGTAATTTCCTCAATGTCAACATGAGGATTCTCCATCTTAAATTTCTTTTTCAAAATTTCAGTAAGCCCTGCAATTTTTTCTCCTTTCTTTCCAATAATCCATCCGGGTCGATGTGTTGAAACAACAATTTTTTCACCAACAGGAGTATACTCAATTCTAATTCGAGAAACTTTCCCCTTCCCAAACATTCGCTTTACAAATTCTCGAATATTATATTCGTCTTTTCTAACACCCACAAATACCTTTTCTTCCATCTTATCTTGATTTCTTATCTTGTTTAGTTTTTTTATTTAAAAGAAAGCTTTTTTTACTTCTTACTTCTAAATAAATATGTGTTCTCTTGCCACTCCTTCCACCTCTTCGCTGAGGAGCCGACGCCTGATTACTTTTTGCGACCACAATAATAGGATCTTCGATTTCATTAACAATCGCATTTGCGCCAACTTGTCGTATCACTTCGATAATCGCCACACAAGCGTTTTTTGGATATTTTCCCCCACTCATGCCTTTTCCCTTTTTGTGGCCAACTTCAAGTCCTGCCATTGGAATCGCCCGTTTCGTTGCAATAACCTCTTCAAGGCGCTTAACCGCTTCTTCAGGGCTTTTTCCTCGAAGAACCTTACAAATAGCAATCGAATATTTCGGAGAAATTCT
>CAZNKX010000082.1:0-2384 GCA_964573915.1 Candidatus Woesearchaeota archaeon
TGGGATCGACAATTTCATTTACATATTTTTGGATTGCAATTGTCGCTTTGTCTGAAATTTCTATTACTTCAAAAGTTATATCAAAATCTCCATCTCGATTTAAATCTATGAAGGTAATTGTTTCTAAAGGCAATTCTACAATTCTATTTTGTGGAAATTGGAGCGTTACTTTTTCCTCATTGAACCCTGAGAGTACGAGCATATATATTCCTTCTTTTGAATCTAATTTTATAATTTCTTTTTCATTGAGTGTTATCGATATTTCTTCTTGAAGTGCTGATCTGCTTATTTCATATATTTTTTGATTGAGGTCAATATCTTCGGAGATTTGGGGGTCTTTACTAATTGAAGTGATTGAAGTAAAATCTGCAGATGTGGAAAGGGTTAGCGAGAAAATTATTGTGAGGGTTAGTAGTAGGAAAATTTTAACATTGCTGTTTCTTGTTCTGGAGGGATTTTTTTCACTTCTTTTTTCCATAAGATAGCTAATTGAAGATTATATATAAATGCTATGGTGAATTGAGAATTTTTTAGTTGTTATTGTCGATGTCTCCCCTCTCGCGTTGCTGGTTCTCGCGTGTTGCCCCAGAAGATTTTAGAAAAATCTTCTTCCCACCCTGACATCTATTATCGAAAAAGTCTACTGACTTTTTCTCGAAGGATTTTATTGAACATACTTTTATAAGTTTATTTGGTCTAATGATTTTTATGGAGAAATGTTCCAAATCAATGAAGGAAAAATTGGGATTTAAGTATCATATTTCGATTTTATGTTCGGGCAATACTATAAAGGAAAAGAAATGGCTAGAAGATGCTGAAAAAATCTCTGAACATATAGCTAACAATAATATGGTCTTAGTGAGTGGAGCTTCTAAGGAGGGATTAATGGGTGTTACGAGTAGGGCGGCATATAGGGCGGGAGGATTTGTTTATGGTGTTGGTTTGCAAGATTATGAACCTACGATTTATGATAATTTTACTCAATGGGATGGCTATAGTTCATATTTTCTAAGAATAAATAGGATTTTTGAACTTGGAGATGTTTTTATTGCCTTAGCTGGAGGACTCGGAACGTTGCATGAAATCTTGGATGTTCATATTAACCAATTTTTAGGTCGAGATAAGAAGCCGATTATTATTTTGTCTCCCATGGCAGAATTATATAAACATATTTGCAAAACAGTGAAAGGTTGGGAATTATATTGGGATAAACTTCCAGAAAATATACATTTTGCTAAAGACTATGTTGAAGCAATTAAAATTCTTGACGATATGATTAATAAATTTGATGAGGAAGGATATATGCCAGATATTTATTATCCATTAAATACTGCTGAGGAAATTTATTCTCATATCAAAAAAAATCAAGAACCTTTTTCTATATTGTATGAAGGAAATAAGTTTAAGGTACTTCCGGAAGTATATCCTCCCAATCGATTTAGAAGTTCACTTATTTTTGGCGAGATGATTACTAAGGAGCTTGTAACGAATAAGATTATTTTTGATATTGGTTGTTCTGTGGGGAATCTTGGAATTACCGCTTCAAAGAGGGGAGCTAAGAAAGTTATCTTATGCGATATTAATGATAGTGCTATATTGAATACGCAAGAAAATATTCAATTATTAAACGTACGTAATGTGGCTGTTAGAAAAAGCAATGTTTTTAGCGCATTTAGTAAGGAGGAGAAAGCAGATATAATCTTTTTTAATCCTCCTTTTCACAAGGAGAAGATTGAAGCACATGAAACTAAACTTAAACATAGTTTGTCTACAAATAAATTTGAAGTCTTAGATAATTTTTTCAGAGATGTGAGCAAGCATTTGAAGAAGGATGGCAGGGTTTTATTGAGCTTCTCAAATAAGGATGCTCGAAGTTTAGAACATTTGAATAAATTAATGAAAGATTATGAAGTAAAGTTGTTGAGACAGGAATATGAAGGGACTCCTGCAAATTATTTTTTATATGAAATTCGAGTGAAGGAATCTTAATATCTTTTTTAGTTTATTTTTGAGGATACTTTTATAAATTAGGACCGCTTTGTTTCTCCAAAGGTGTGATATGGCGTGGTTAGAAGTTGAAACAAAAGTTCCGCTGAAAGATTCTGAGGTTGCAAGTCTTCGAAAGAAGATTAAATCAATTGCAAACTTTGAAAAGCGAGGAAAGAAAGTAGACGATTACTTTGCGATTCAAAAAAAAGGATATCCAAAAAAAGCATTTCGCTTTCGTTCGATGAAAGATGGCGTTGAAGTAACATTTAAGCGATGGCTTCGAAGCTATTGGACTGATTTAATCGTGGTTAAACAAGAGTTTGAGTTTACTCTTTGTGACTCTGATGGTAGAGAAGATTTGATTGAACTTTTTGGAGATTTTGGATTTTATGAAT
>CAZNKX010000083.1:0-2297 GCA_964573915.1 Candidatus Woesearchaeota archaeon
CTGCGCCTTCAGGCATTATTTTGTATTGAACTGCTGACATTCCCATTATGGCCCTCTATATTCGCAGTTATTGCATTTATATTCGATTGAAAGGCTTCTACATTTATCGCATCGAAGTGTTTGTTTTCCACATTTTGGGCATGGAAATTTGACACTTTTCGCGGTTTCTTTACTACAACTTATACATCCCATATTGACCTGTTCTCAGCCGGATTTATAAAACTTTTGATATCTTGTCCTGAGATAGGAGTTTATTTATCCAATCCCAACAATACTTAAATAGTATCGGCTATTTTTTTGGAGATGGAGCCGTATGATTTATTGGTTGATCGAATTGCACAATCTGCCGGGCTTGAACGAAGCGAAGTTGAGCAACGAGTTGATGCGAAAAAAGAAAAGTTGTCTGGATTAATCTCAAAAGAAGGTGCTGCGCAGATTATTGCAGCTGAACTTGGAATTAATTTTGAAGATCAGGATTTGAAAATTTCTGAAATTATGCCTGGGATGAAGCGGGTGAATGTATTTGGAAAAATAATTAATTTATTTCCTATTCGCGAGTTTAATAAAAATGGGCGAAGTGGAAAGGTGGCTAATTTTGTAATTGCTGATGAGACAGGTAATACTAAAGTTGTTTTGTGGGATGTTAATCACATTGGGCTTTTTGAGAATGAAACGCTGAAGGTGGGAGATGTTGTCGAGATTAAAAAGGCAGCTTCTCGAGATAATGAGATTCATTTGTCTGGATTTTCTGAGATTGCGAAGAGTTCTAAAGAACTTATTGAGGTTCAAACAAAACCTACTGTTACCGAGCAGTTATTAGAGGAAGCTCGTCAAGGTCAGAGTGTTAAGTCTCGAGGGATTGTTGTGCAGGTTTTTCAGCCACGGTTTTACTCGGTTTGTCCCGAATGTAATAAAAAAGTAATGAGTGAGGGAGAAGTTTATACTTGTGCTGAGCATGGAACTATTGCTCCCAAGGATCGCGCGATTTTGAATTTTGTCTTAGATGATGGGACTGAGACGATGAGGGTTGTGATGTTTAGTGATCAAATTAATTTGTTGATTAGCGAAGAAGATCTAAAGGATACTGAAAAAGCGGCAGCTTTTCGTGACGATTTTTTGGGAACGGAAGTTTACCTTACCGGTATTGTAAAACGAAACCAGTTATTTAATAATTTGGAAATTATTGCACAAGATATTTCTCGTGTTGAAGTTGAGGCTTTGATTGGAGAACTTGAAGCTGTTTGATTGTATGGAACTTAATTTATTTGTTTTAGGGATTTTACTTGTCAGCGTTGCTGTTGTCGCCTTTTTTGTAGGGCGAATTGTGCGCGATTTTTATTGGCGAGGGAGGATTGCTCAAGAGCGGAGCGATGCGGTGAATCGGAGTCGCGCAGTTTTGAAGGGCCAAATTAGTGAACAGCTGGCACCTTACCTTCCAAACTTTTCTTATAATTCAAGTGAATGTAAATTTATTGGAAAACCAATTGATTTTATTGCCTTTCGTGGGATGGATAGCGGCTCTGTTGATGAGGTTGTTTTTGTTGAGGTGAAGAGTGGGAATTCGAAATTAAGTTCCATTGAAAGAGAGGTTAAACGTGCGGTTGAAGATGGCAGAGTTTCATTTGAAGAATATCGTGTTGATAATTTTGAGGATTGATACTTCGTTGGATAATCTCTTGCACACTTGAAAAGTGCGTGGCGAGAACATCTGCCGTGTTCGAATCTCTCAAAATCGTTGCATCCTTGTTGTTTATCTCTTCGCTGAATCGCAAAATAACGTTCGGATGACATAAATCCTTATAAAGTTTGGAGGAGATTTTTGAGTATGGTTGAGGACGTTGAGATTGTTGAGGATTCTGGGGAAGCTGAAGTAAAGAAAGCGAAGAAGAAATCCGCTAAGAAAGTAAAGAAAGAAAAAGAGGTTGGTTTAATTGATATTCCTGGTGTTGGTCCGGGAGCCGTTGCGAAACTAGAAGCTGCCGGCATTTATGATTTGATGGGTCTTGCTGTTCTTACTCCTCCTCAGCTTGCCGAGACTGCAGGAATGGGCGAGGCCGCTGCTCGAAAAGCGATTCAGGCTGCACGGCAGATGATGGACCTGGGTTTTAGTGATGGTCTTGCGCAAGAAGAAAAACGAAAAGAACTTTTTCACATTACTACTGGTTCGAAAAATTTAGATAACCTCTTGGGTGGAAAAGGGATAGAGACTAAGTCTATTACTGAGGCTTTCGGGGCGTTTGGTTCTGGAAAGACTCAGTTGGCTCTGTCTTTAGCAGTTGGCGTCCAATTACCTGAAG
>CAZNKX010000084.1:0-2216 GCA_964573915.1 Candidatus Woesearchaeota archaeon
AGAAAACCGCTCACCTGGAGTAAAGACGCTATTAAAACCGCGGTTCAATCGTTTAACAAACTAAAAAATATAACGACTTCTCTCAAGGATGACCGGAAAACAAACGAAGCCTATCTCAAAAAATTCCAGGAAAGGATAAATGATGATCTTGATATGCCCGGTGCAGTCGCCGTTTTATGGGAACTCCTCAGAGACACAAAAGCAACAGGGAAAGTAAAAACTATTTCTCGAATGGATGATGTTTTTGGTCTAAGGCTGTTTGAAAAAAAAGTAATTTTGATTCCTCAAAAAATAAAAGATATAGCGAATAAAAGAGAAGCTGCAAGAAAAGAAAAAGATTGGAAAAAATCAGATGAATTAAGAGATACATTAGAAGAGGCGGGATGGACAGTTAAGGACACGAATGAAGGATATGAGTTAATTCCAGTTTCTGAATAGAATTTATATTTCATTTTTTAGTAGTTACAATAGAAAGACTTATAAAACAATTTTCTAAAAAATTATATGGTAATTATTGAAGGTTATGATGCAGTAGACACTGTGCGTGAGCAGATTGGTGAGGTCTTTAGAGAGAATCCTCGTATGATGTACCCTGTGTTTAAGGGACTCGGAGTAAATGATGCTGAGATGGATGATTTCTTTCAGCAAACATATGTTCGTGCAAATAGTAGTGCCGGAAATTATGACCCCTCTAAGGGAAGCCTCAGAAGTTGGCTTTGTAGAGTTGCTCAGGATGAAGCAATTGACGTTCTCCGCTATCAGAACGCGAGGTGTAGGGATTCTTCTGGGGATGTTGAGTTAAGAAATTTTGATGGCAGTAGCACTGGAGATTTTTTATATGACAATGCCTCACAATTAAGGGATGAAAACGATCTTTTACAGGGTTTACTAGATCAAGAACAGGTTGATTTGGTAAATGGGATTTTTGGAAAATTATCTCCGGAGGATGTGCAATTGTTAACAATGCGTCATTATGATGGTAATATCTTAAGAAAGATAGCTGAAGAAATTGGAACAACTATTGAGGGAATTAAGCATGCTCTTCCTCGGGCTGAAGCTCGTTTTAGGAAAGAACTTGATCGAGAGGGATATTTTGATTTTAAGGATAGTTTCAATGCAGCCTAACTCCTAATTTTTACAGGCTCTACATTTCCAAAACTTTTATAACTTCTACAAGCCTTACAAGAACAAGAGGCTGACAATGAACAAAATTATAAAACGAATTTTACTGGGGCTTATCATTTGGGCAGTTCCATTTATCACAAGTTTTTTCGTCTGGGACATTGAAGCAAATGCACCGGCGGTTTCGTGGGGCTGGTTTAGCGCAATCATGGCATTCACCTGGTCAATCGGATTTGGAATCGCCGCATATTTTTATTTTAGGAAAGTCAAGAAAAAAGAAGCCGTAAAAGAAGGCTGGACAACAGGGATTACATGGTTTTTGGAATTAGTAATTTTAGATTTCTTAGTTCTCGTTGGAATTTTTGCAACGGCAATGGCAGACTTTTATCCACTTATTGTAACGTATCTCGGCACAATGGTGACCAGTATCGTCATAGGAAACATCAAAAAATAGAAATTTTTCTCTCTAACCAAAACCTTAAAACAAACATATTACTCTCAATTCAATGAGAGAATTTTTATATTATTCCAAAACTGCAGTGACGGCAGGAAACATGATTAAAGAAGACCTCAAAAAAGCAGGCAGAATGGATATTGTCTGCAATGTCATAATCTCGGCGTTCTTTATTTCAAACGCAATGCGCTCAGATGTAAAACTCCACTTAATTTTTGACGGTCCACCAAATAATCCTCGCCACATTGTTCTCAAGTCAAACAAAGATATGCCAATTTCTAAAAAGAACGTCGCAGGCCTTATCAAAAAATTATTATATAAGTCACCAGACAAAGAAGGTTTACAAGAAGTTGTTCCAGGAGCTTTTATCGAGAAAAAAAGTTTTGAAAAACTCGTACAAGATTTAGACAAAGAGAGTAAAGACATATACCTCTTAGGAAAAAGGGGAACGGACATTCGAAAATTAAAAAACTTCAAAAACAAAGTTTTTATCATTGGAGATCAAGACGGATTTCCAAAATACAAAGAAAAATTCTTAAAGCAAATAGAGAAATGTTCGGTTGGACCAAAAACAATTTTTGCAAGTCAGGTCTTTACAATAATCCACAACGAACTTGATAGAAATCTATAAAAACTAATC
>CAZNKX010000085.1:0-2179 GCA_964573915.1 Candidatus Woesearchaeota archaeon
GAGATGTAGCAGTAATTGGTATTGGTGAAGATAACTCAAATGCTCGAGTGGATGCCGCTGTTCAACAAGCATTAACACATCCATTACTCGACGTAGATTACAGGGGAGCAACCGGAGCACTTGTCCACATTACCTGCGGACCCGACTTAAAACTTGAAGAATTCGATAACATCGGACGTTTAATCACAGAAAACTTATCGCCTGAAGCTCAAGTTATTATCGGAGCGCGAGTAAATAAGGAATTCCAGGGTCGAGTCAGAGTGATCACGATTATGACAGGTGTCAAATCGCCATACATTCTCGGAAAGAACGCAAGCCAATTCGACCAAGAAGAAACTATTTCGGTAAACGAACTCGGACTTGATAATCTGAGTTAGTTTAATGCATTTTGAAAATTGAAATTTCACAAACCTCTGGAAACGCCAAGGAGAATTAGGGCGGGTTTCTCGACAAAGTCGAGATTAAGAGGGAATTTTGAAATTGGGTATTTTCAAAAAGCAGCTAAATAACAAAAACTTTTTTTATTTTTTTAATGTTCGCCTCATTTTTGGGGCGAATTAAAACTTTTTTTGATTTATTTTAATGAAACCCACAAAACCATTTCAAAAATCTATTTGAAGAAAATTTAATCTTATCAAAAATTAAATTTAAGCAAAAGAAAAATCCAATTCCAATAAAATATATAACGAAAACTGAGAAAAGTCCAAATTTTTCAACAGGAAAAAGAATGAGTGATAAAAATACTGAAGGAAAAATACCCAGGAAAATCCAAGCCAATAAACTAAAAGCTAAAAATTCCATCAAATCCATATCTTCTTAAATAATTTAAACTTTTTATTTTCTTTGGTTCTATTTTTTAATATAACACCTAAAACTACTATCATCTGGATTTACACATTTGATATATCCCGCCTTCTCTAAATCCAATAAAACTCTACTTACCGAGCTTCGGTGCTTGCCCAATTCCTTAGACAAATCAGTAGCAGTTTTCATTTGAGTTAACTTTTCCCAAACTTCTTTTCTTAACTTACTCTTTTTCAAGAAAATTTCTAACGCTGTCTCTTTGTTCATACAACAGAAGCGTAACACATATTAAAATAAGAGCGTCACATAGGCGTAACATTTATAAAGAACAATTTTTATTATCTTTTATGATTAAGGAAACAAAAAAAATTGGACTCGGACTAATTTTAAGTTGGTTCTTTGGGATTATTTTTGGAATTAGTGGCCTAACTTTATTATTTACGGGCGTGATTGTTGGAGGAGTAGCCTTAATTTTATCCTCGCTAATAGTATTACCTCCGATTTGCAAATTCACAAAAGAGAAATGGAGTTTTGAACTTTCAAGAGGTTTAAAGATTACTGCAGTAATTATCTTATTTATTATTTATGCTGTAAGTCTATCGAACTCAGAAATTGAAACCTATACAGATACCCCACTTTCTGATCAAGTAACACAAATAGAAACAACCGAGCCTCAAACTTATAGTTTTGGAGACAAAGTCGCTATAGGAAATTTTGCTTATACTTTTAATTCATATTATGCCACAGATCAAATTGGACAGGACATAATAGGAACATTTGTTGGAGAAAAAGCAGACGGAACCTTTTTGGTTTTCGACGTAACAATAGAAAACATTGCTCAAGAATCTAAAACACTTTGGGGAAGCAACATTGTAGTTAAAGATGATCAAGATAGAACATTTGAACACGATACAATCGCAGAAATCTATCTTGAAAGCGATGACCAATTTACATTCGAACAAATGCAACCAGGACTCCCAAAGACGGGAAAGATCGTATTTGATGTTCCAAAAGATATCATTGGAAAGATTGCTATATTAGATGATAACATTTGGTCTAACGAAGAAGTATATGTTTCTTGGATTGAATAAAAATAAACACCCCACTTCCCAACATTTTTGTGAGGTTCAGGCGCGGCGGATGACTGCGTTGCGTATTTTCATACGCGAGCATTCATTCAACAAAGCATCCACCCACAAAAATTAGGAATGCTCCAAAGTCACACGAGGATTAGGATCCATATTCTTCTCTCCCCACTTCTCAAAGAACACAATATTTTCTAACGCTGTTAAAACTTCGGCACCAGTCTTAATCTTTGTTTCAAGTCCAATCGGAAATAGCCCTTCGACAATTAAATGCTCTGGAATTCCCAGAA
>CAZNKX010000086.1:0-2124 GCA_964573915.1 Candidatus Woesearchaeota archaeon
TTTTGTTTTGTAATTAAATCATATTCAATGAGTCTCTCTCATTAGGGAGTGGGAGGGACGCATTATTTTTTATCTTTTTTAAACACTTTCCTTATTCTCTTTCTAATTATCGCAATCTTTAAAATACATATGTTCTATCGTTTTTGATAACAAGGTGATACCAATTCAAAATGGCACACCGATTCAAAAGGTTAATACCTCAGACCCCCTCGTTTAATAGGAATAGATATTCTATTCCCCAAAGTTATGCCGCACGTTATGAGGGTGAGGGAATCAGCAATGCTGACGAACAAAAAACTCTTTTTCATGGGACGCAGTTTGGCGGTTTTAGAGTTACAAGAGTTCCACAATATCTTCAAGAGAAAGAGGGGTTTCTCAATGAGTGGTTTAATTCAAAAAAAGACTATAGACATACAAGCTTTAAGCCAAACGATAGGTTTCTTTCAAGATTTGGAGATATTGAAATTGAGCCATTATTAAGAAATAAATATGGAAATAAGAAATTTAAACCAGAACTCTTCGCAGAATGTGGACTATCAGAATCTGAGGCAAGAGAAATTCAAGGAATTCAAAACGCATTAAATGAATTCTATTCTAGCATACGGGTAGGAATCTCTGTCCCTCGCTCGGGCATTCGTACAGAAGACCATATGGATCTTGCTCGTTTTAATAGCATTCCTCATTTCCAATATAGTCCTCGCTCAGGTAATAGGTTATTTCATTCAGGTCCTGGAACTTCTTTCCAAAGAATTTCTAGTAGTCTTAGACCCTTTCTTACTATCGACGGACAGCCAACTACTGAGATAGACATTTCTGCCGCTACAATACAATTTCTTAATCTTGCCCTTGAAAGATATTTTGGAAGGGCACCAATTCCAAAAGAGGCACTTGTTTCAGGAGATCCCTATCAACCTTTTTTAGAAAAAATTGAAGGCTCTTTAGGTCCAATGGATAGGGATCCTTTGAAAGAAGTTTTATACACTTTGATTTATAGTCCTACAACCCGTCAGAAGAGTAGTGTGGCTAGGAAGTTAAGACTTTTGGGAGAAGTTGCAGCCTATGATCACTTGGAGCATCTTTTTCCTGAGTTTTTTGATATAGTTGCGAAGTTAAAACAAGTTCCATTAGGCGAAGGGAATGGTACCTATACCCCTCAATTCTCACTTCCCTTCGATAAACAAGAGTTTTATCCTCCACACATTCTTATTTTTCGAGAAGAGAGCGCCTTTGCTAGAAATGTTTTAGAAAGGAGTTGTCTTGAAGAGTGTTTTCCTGTTCTTCCAATTCATGATTCTTTTGTAACTCCTAGAAGCCACGGTAGCAGATTAGAAGAGATAATGGCCCAAGTATCACAAGAGAGATATGGTTATGTTCTTGCTTCCAAGAAAAAGTTTTAATTTATCAAAAATATTTCTCAGTATAAAACCGAATTAACTGTTCAACTTCGGGAATACAACTCTTATCTTGAACGCCAACTTTTGTCTTCTTCTGAACTTCCTCAAGCGTTCGCGCTCCCTCGAGAACGGCTTCTTCAATATCTTTATCCGTAATCTTAAGAATTTTATCTACAATCTTTGCACCTTCGGCAATAATTCTTTCATCCTGACCACTTCTTCGAAAGTAATCATTAAGTGCAATTTGAAGCGCCTTATCCCCCAGAACGGAGCAGTGAAACTTTCTCGTAGGAAGTCCTTCAAGCCGTTTCACAATATCTTGTGGCGTAATTTTCAGGGCATCCTCAACTTTCATTCCACCGTTCTCTGTAATCATGACAGAGAGCATCGACGTACTCCCGATTGCAGAAGCACAACCAAATGTCTGCCACTTACAATCAATAATTTTATCGTTAGCTTCATCAACATGCACCCACATCTTCATCATATCTCCGCACGCAGGACTACCGACTTGACCAATACCATTCGCAATTTTCTCAAATTCCTTCACTTCCATCTCATCTTTCAAAAAATTCTTCGGATGAAAAAAATGGTCTTTAACCGTGTCATTATAAAACCAACTGCGAGAATCAACGTTCGCCTTAACATCTATGTGTGTTTTCATATCCATCTTAGTGAGAAACCTCCAAGCTAATTTTTTTGTTCGCTTCACTTAAATATTCCTTGAAGT
>CAZNKX010000087.1:0-2110 GCA_964573915.1 Candidatus Woesearchaeota archaeon
ACTTCGTCTGCCAAATGAAAATTTTGCCTGTCTCGGAGATGTTTCATGCCCCATTTCTAAGGCGCTCCTGAAGTTGATTTAACCATGCCTCATTAGCTCTCTGTTCTTCTAAAAATTTAGCCAAATCTAATTCACTCTTAGAAAAATAAATTCCCTCATAATGACGCTCTAAGCTACTTGCTGGACAAGTTTTCAAAATACCAAGCAATTGACCATGTTCTGGGCTGGAGAATATTTCTAATTCACTGGGAGTTATTTCTCCTCCGGCAACGAGTCCTTGTTGAGCACGAGTTAAACCTTCGGAATAGCCCAAATTAGGGTGAGTATCACAAAGAATATCTCTAACTACCAGTTCTTCTGAAACAATAAATGGGATTGTGTGAGGGTCATACATTTCTCCCGTTATGGGATCAACAAACTTTTGAGGAATTTGATAGATAATTGAGCTTCCTTTTCTCCATTGCTCAACAACATCTCCATAAAGATCTTCTAAGGCGCCTTCATTATCTTGGAAATGAAGCCTTGTTCTCAAATCTCCTCTAATTGCAGAAAGAGGGTTCTGAGCATGCTGAATAGAAAAAATTATCTTTTGTTGGGGAAGTGATCTATGAGAATACCCTTTCGGTAGTGTAACAGCCCATGTGGGATCGCTATCCGTTACCATACCTTACCCACTCATAAAAACTATTTAAAGTTTTCGTTTTTGTCGTGTCTAAAAAGTAGTATACAAAATCACTATATCAACAATCTCCAAAGAAATATAAACATCTTTTCAATGAAAATGTTATGACTACAACATTCATTCCGCTTGATTATGACTACTTCGATTTTGAAGGAAAAAATTATATCCAACTAATTGGAAAAACTAATTCTGGAAAAAAAATTTGCGTAATCGACGACTATGAGCCTAATTTTTGGCTTGTATTAGAAAAAAATGCTGATGCAAAAAAAGTAGTAAAACAAATTTCAAAGATTAAAATAGAAAAATCTTCAAGAATAACAAAAATCACAAAAACAACAATTCAAAAGAAAAAATATTTGGGAGGGGATGTAACTGCGATTCAACTTTTTGTAGACAATCACAAAGATTTGCAAGATATCGCTTCAGAAATTGGAGACAACAAGGAAATTTTTGCCAGAAGAGAATATGACATCAACATCATTACAAAATATATCAAAGAAAAAAATATCAAGCCGCTCAAAAGTTATGATGTCCAAGGATCTATCGTAACTTTAGAAGAATTCGGAGGAGTTGCACAAGGCCTCGAGGTAGAACAAGTAATCTACGCAAAAAAAATAACGCTTTCAAAAAATCAAGAAACGTACATTCCAAGCGTTCTCGCATATGATATTGAAACAACAGGAAGGGAAATCGGAAAAGGAAAAATATTGATGATCGCGCTTTATGGAAAGAATTACAAAAAAGTATTAACGTGGAAAAAAGTACGAAAACCTCAAGGATATGTAGAATTATTTGAATCAGAAAAAGACATGCTCGAAGCATTTGCAAAAGAAGTAAATGAACAAAACCCCGATATTTTAACAGGTTATTTCAGCGACGGATTTGACCTACCCTACCTTAAAACCGCCGCACAAAAAAATAAAGCAGTACTCAACATTGGTCTTGATAGAAAAGGCCCTCAATTTACAAGAGGAAGAATTCCAACAGGAAAAATAACGGGAATACTTCATATCGATCTCTACAGATTCATCTCAGCAGTATACGCACAATATCTCAAATCAGAATCTCTCTCATTAAACGACGTAGCAAAAGAATTAATTGGAGATCAAAAAGAAGATTTTGATTTTGCAAAACTAAACGATATAGATAAATTATCTGAAGCGGATTGGAAAAAATTCTATTCATATAATTTACAAGATACAAAAGTAACGTATGATTTATTTCAAAAAATCTGGCCAGACATGTATGAATTTACTTCAATTATAAAAGAACCGCTCTTCAATATTTCAAGAAACCGAATGGCATCTCATGTTGAGAATTTCATTATCCATAATCTTGACAGGTTTGATGAAATAGCAGAAAAAAGACCCGGACCACAAGAAATTGGAAGGAGAAGATCTCTTGGAGCGTTCCAAGGGGCATTTGTTT
>CAZNKX010000088.1:0-2072 GCA_964573915.1 Candidatus Woesearchaeota archaeon
CCTAATGAGTGGGACACAACACTTGATAATGTCGATGGTTTCGGCGTTTTCCTAAGCGACATAAAAAACGCAGACCAAGGGGAGGTAAATAGTGCAGTCAAATTTCTAAATGAGCGAAACATTAGACTCCAAGTTGAAACAGCAGGCCTCAGACCACATGCATGCACAGGAGAAAAAGGAGCAGCAATAGATGTGCCCATTCTTGAAAAACTGAAAATAGCGGGAATCGAGCAAATCGTCCTCAGACCAGATGGCCCATTCCTCCACACCTCAAAATCAGATAGCCCTTGTGAAATGACAAACGAAGAAATCACGGAAGAATTCATTACTTACATGAAAATAATCCAAGAGAAATATCCAAAGGTTGAATTTGTCTGGAATGAGCCAATCGGCTTCTTCGACATCGGCCCATACAAAAGCAACAGCCAATTATACAACTTAGGAGATTTAGAAATTATCGCGACAAACATATTTACAAAAGCAGACAAACAAAATATTAATTTAGTTGGATTCACCGTCGATATGTCCCTCTCACCAACAGCATATTACACGAGGGGAAAGGGATTCGAGCGACTAGTTTATTTGCAAAACGCCATAAACAGCCAGGAAAAACGATTCGCAATTCTCCTAAACTTTGCAGGAATCAAATGCCCTAAGTGCATCAACGGACAAACGGCAACAAACGAAGAATTCTACCTTGCAACACTAGGATATTATGATTGTTTCATCGCAAGTGGAGGAAGCCTCGACGACATCTATCCAGAAAGCTGGTGGAACCACCCAACAAAAACGCTTCCAGAAGAAGAGCCACACACATTTACAAATCTCATGCTCGGTTTCATCGACAGATTAAACGATCCCGACTATGCACCAACTTGCGAGTTTGTAAACGACATTTTTTTGCCAGAACAATGGGGGCAAGGAATCGATGAGAAAACCACGCACACAACAAGATAAGTAAAAATCATTCAAATTCAATCTTCAATAAAGTCAACATGAACACCTGCATTCAAAAAAAGTTCACGAATCCCTGGCTCAATTGAGGAATTAGCTCGACAAACAATTCGTCTAATCCCTGCGCCGACAAGCATCTTAGAACAAACATCGCAAGGAACATTCTCACAGTAAATAGTTGCCTCTTCCAACTTTGTGCCCATTTTTGCAGCTTGAGAAAGCGCATTCTGTTCAGCATGATTTATCCGAACACAAACCCTTACTTCGTTACCTTGTTCATCAACAATTGTTTTCATCTGGTGACCGACTTCATCACAGTGAGCAAGCCCCGTCGGAGCACCAGAATACCCGGTGACTAAAATTTGATTATCTCGGGCAATCACACAGCCCTCCCGCTCTTTCTCACAGGTCGCCCTTCGAGAAACAGCATCCATAATCTCAAGAAAATAGGCATCCCAACTTGGTCGCTTGGGCTTTCCAAAATTAAGTGAAGGAGAAACTTTCATCCGAGAAGTAAGATAATTCTCAATTTTTTGATAGAGTTCTTCTACACTCCAATTATTCTTAAAAATGTGATCAGCCATTTCAAGACAAGCAGAAATATTTCCCCGAGTTGAATCCTTGTTGTTCATCTCTCGCTGTTCATCCCGAAGAAACCGGTCAAAAGAAATTAAATCAGTAGAACTTTTTCTCTCACTAATCCGAGTATACCGAAGTTCAACGTCTGCATCAATGCCGAGCAAAATAAAATCTCTAAATCGTCGAAGAGATTCCACTTCGCCAACACAGCGAATGCTCTCGATTACCGCATTTCCGCCATTCACCTTCGCGCGATTATAGAGCTGATCAACAATATAAGAAGCCCCATACTTTTCACGAAGATCATTCGCAATCATCACCATACTGTCGCGGTTAACGACAAGACCGCGGTTTTTAATTTCCTCTTCTAAAAATTCTCGAACCGAATAATGAGTAAAACCATGACGGACCAGATAACCCACTACTGTCCCTTTCCCAGACCCTAGTGTTCCAGTAATTCCAACGATCATTACAAAAGAAAACAAACGCCCCTATTAAAAAACTAATATACTCCAAAATATATATTCAAAAAATAAAAA
>CAZNKX010000089.1:0-2061 GCA_964573915.1 Candidatus Woesearchaeota archaeon
TGGACATCTACTAATTTCATTTTTGCTATTTATCGGTCCCGTTTTCGCGGTCGCCTTACTTTTCGCGTGGCCCCCACCCACCCGAGGAGTTGTTACGTAACCTGTGCAACAACGAAACGATTTTCTTTAATTTATTTTCCATAATGGTTAAAAAGTAATTATCCTTAAAAAAGTAATGCTTGAATATATCTTTTTGCTTGTCGCGATTCCTCTCGGAATGTTATGTTCGAAGTGGACGCGCGATGAAAAAGCGATTTATTCGAACCCTCCCTATTTTCCTGTGATGTTGTGGGGGATTGCAATTCTTGCAGCGGTTTTTCTTACGATTGATCGGGTGACGGGATTTACCCTTGCATTTATGTGGATTTTAATGTTTTTTTGGCATCGGGGATAGACTTAAAACGGTCTGAAATCTTGCATGATCATGGCATTTTATTTAATTGGTCTTGGACTTGATGTGCATTCTATCTCAGCTGAGGCGCTAGAGGTTTTGAGGAAATGCGATGTTGTCTATTTAGAAAATTATACGGTGAATTTTCCTTATTCTTTAGAGGAATTATCTATATCTCTTGGTGTTGAAGTTAGGGCACTTTTTCGGGAGAGGGTCGAGGATGAGTCGATTGTTCTTGAGGCAAGAGAAAAAGACGTCGCACTTTTGGCGTATGGTGACGCGCTTTCTGCGACGACGCATATGCAGCTTATTATGAAATGTAAACGAGAAGGAATTTCGTACTCTATTTTTCAGAATGCGTCGATTTTAATTGCAATTGCGCGAACGGGACTTTCTCCCTATAAGTTTGGAAAGATTTTGAGTATGCCGTCATGGAAGGAGCATACGAATCGTCCAACCTCGTTTGTTTCTTACTTGAAGGATAATGCTTCTATTCATGCACATAGTTTGATTTTAACAGATATTGGTTTATCGCTTGGAGATTCTTTAGAGCAGTTGGAGGAATCTTGTAGGAAAGAAGATTTGAGTTTGCCCGAAAAGATTGTTATGGTTTCTTGTGCTGGGGCGAGAAATGAAAAGATTTATTTTGACTCTATTGATTCATTGAAGAACATTGAGACTTTGATGCCGTTTTGTTTGATTATTCCTGGGGAATTGCATTTTGCCGAGGAAGAGGCTCTTGAGATTTTGAGTGAAGAGTAAGATAGGCTTTTGAATGTGATTTAATCTTGCATTTTAATTGAAGGCATAGTTTTTAGGAGAGAAACTAAAATGCAGATTTTAATTCTACTTCGCCTGATTTGAGTTTGCATTGGCAGGTAAGTCTTTCAGCTGTTCCATCAAGTCCGAATGATTTTTCTGCTTGGGTTGGCTCGGATAAATTTTCTCTTCCTGATTCGACACTTACAAGGCATGTTCCGCATGTTCCTTCCTTGCATGAAAACGGAATTCCCATTGCTTCTGCAGCACTAGCAAGGCTTGTACCATCTGTTACTTCTTGAGAATTTTCCCCAATTTTTAGTGTTCCCATGTCTTGTTGAAGGGTTGTCTAGTTTTAAATGTTTTTGTTTAGTAGGGGAATAATTACCTTTAAATATTGTTTAAGATACTTTTTCTCATGGCGTATGATTTTAAGAAAATTGAAGAAACTGCCCGCAAGGTTTGGAGGAAACATAAGAAAGCATTTGAAGCTGCGATTCAAGATGATTCTAAAAAAGAGTTATTTTCTTTTTTGGAAGGGCCTCCAACAGCGAATGCTTCTCCTGGACTGCATCATTTAGAAGTTCGGACGTTTAAAGATGTTGTTTGCAAGTATAAGTACATGCAAGGTTTTAGTGTTCCACGGAAAGGTGGCTGGGATACTCATGGGTTGCCGGTGGAAGTACAGGTTGAAAAAAAACTTGGACTTCGATCTAAGAAAGAAGTTTTGGAATACGGAATGGAGAAGTTTATCAAGGAATGTCGTGAGAGTGTTTTTTCGAATATTAACGACTGGGAAAAATCTACTGAAGAGCTTCATTATCAAATTGATTTGAAAAACCCTTACATTACGCTTGATAATAATTATATTGAGAGTGTTTGGTGGAGTCTTAAGGAACTTCATCGGAAAG
>CAZNKX010000090.1:0-1999 GCA_964573915.1 Candidatus Woesearchaeota archaeon
GATATATTCATATAACGTAAAAATAAAACAACTATAAAACTGTTTCTAAAAATTAATTTTTCAAAAGAAGGCTAAAAAGACTAGAAAAGAAAAAATCAACAGTAAAGACGAATGAAAAAAAGAAACAAAAAGTAAAAAATGATTAAAAATCAAAATATTTTTACTTAAAGGACATAAAGCCCCAGATGAGGACGAGTAAAGCCCAAAGGTAGTTCAAAGAACCTGACCAGCCCATGAATTCTGTTAAGCCCATCAAGATACCCACAACAACTGCGGTCCACCCCATCATTTTCGTTGACATAATAAATACCTCCTTATAGCAACCAAGTAAATAGCCTATATAAATGTTGGGAAAATGAGCCAAGCAGACCATACATCCAAAAAAGATAAAATTAATTAAATGGTTCTTGATACTACCTTTCATGACTAATCATAACGAAAGATCGCCCAACCAAAGACTCGAAGAATACATACGAGACGGATATACGGTATTTCCAAAAGTATTCAACCAAGAACAAATAGAATCTTGGAAAGATAGATATCTTGAAATTGTAAGTTCTCAAAGACTTGAAGGAGATGAACCCCAATACTGGCTCGGCAGCGTTGTTGAATCTCAACCCGCGCTAATGCTTCCCGCAGTTTCAAATCCAACCCTACTCGATTTTGCAGAGAGAGTGATGGGCCCTTTCGTCCAGCTAGATAACCTCACATTTATGGGATTTCCTCCAGATCCCGGAGCAAAAAACCACATCAGCGGGTGGCATCGAGATAGATGGAGTGGTGTCCCAACAGATGGACCCTATGCCAAACCACTTTCATGTAATGCAATAGCCTATCTCTCAGACATGACAGATAAATACGGCCCCCTCCGCGTCCTCCCAGGCTCACATAGGCAATCAAAAGTAATCCCTAAAAAAGACCAGCACAAACCTCAGGAGGGAGAAAAATTAATCTATACCAATGCAGGAGACGTTATATTTACTCACGGAGGCCTTCTTCATTCAGGAACTGCAAACACCTCAGAAGATATGCTCTATTTCCTAAGCATATTCTATAATTATTCGGGGCTACGTACAACAGATAATCATTCAGGTCCAAACGTCCAACGAATCATTGCAAAAGCCCGTGAAGAAAACGACCTAAGAACTATGCGTCTTTTTGGAGTAGATGACCAGGTCGTCACGAGAGCAAACTATGGCTATAACATTCCTGAAGAAGAAATGTGGGATCAATGGATAACTGAAGACCGAGCTAAATTAAAAAAGTCGAATTAATCAAATCCTTCTTGTTCAGCTTGCAAAATCTTCAACCCATGTTTTTTTCCTTCAGCATTCCATCCAATGAGATTCATTAAAATCTGAATAAAAGTTGAAAGTCCAGCGATTGCAACACCAAGGATAAACCACCAACTAATTGGATGAAGATAAAACATAAATAACACTCCAAGAGCTACCCATGTTCCGATACACCAGGGACATTGGAATAATTCTGCCATCTTTCGCTTAAACCCACTTCGATGCATCTCTCTTTTCACAATACAAATCTGCTCACTTTCCTGCCAAGAACAACGTTTGATCAAAAATAAATCTCGAATCCATAAGGTAATTGAATCATAAACAAGTAACCGCGTCAAACGAAACACCGCAAGAGAAATAACAACAAACTCAAATGGTCCCATGGCCTCCATGAAATCAACATCCATAGAATAAAAAAGCCATGCAAAAGCAACAAGTAAAATTCCAAAAACTATCGAGAATAAGAAACTCCACATATTGCTGTCTTTTGATTCTTTTCTGTCAGGTATCATCTTTTTTGATAATCAGTTTAGTTTATAAAAATTTGTTATACAGTGTTTACGACGAGATTATTCATCGAAATAAATCACGCCTTCTCTCCCTCATCACTTTCAAAGAAATGAAAATCAAAATAATCGCAATGACAAACAGCACAAGAAAGAATCCTTCAAATCCAAGGATAAAAATGTGAAGAAAAACTGCGC
>CAZNKX010000091.1:0-1961 GCA_964573915.1 Candidatus Woesearchaeota archaeon
CCACTACTAGCCACATTTTTTGGCCGATCAAATTTATTCATATCTTCCCAAACAAGTCCATCACGCCGACATTTTCCGATCCATTCAGGCATGGCTAAGGCGGTCAACAAAAAACTTGTCGCAATCGCAATAAGGAGCAAATATTCCATAAGCCATCGAAGAAATCTTGGCTTAAAAGATTTATTGTGATGGAAATTTCCAAATTTCTATCCTCCTATCTATAAGGAAAAAATTCTCCTTCAAAACAAAATCGGTGTAACATACACTTCTAAGAGTGCTGCGACAAATAGGGTCACAATTGCAATAATTATCAAAAGAAGAGAATCTTGTAATATTCTCCATTTGCCTTCGCCATGGAGGTCTTTTCGAATAACGGCAACGGACAAAATCCCTCCCGCAAGCGCTCCGACAAAATAGGCACCAATTTCTGGAATGCCATGAAACATATATCTCGTAAGGGCTAGTGGAAGGACACTCAATGTTTTCTTCGCAAAAATCCCCATTGCGGCAGCAATCACTGTCGCATTCCATACAAGAATAAACATTGCCCCTGCACCAAACGCGAGAGAAAGTAAAATTGTAAAAATAAGGACAAAGATGTTATTTGCAAAAATACTTTTAACCGCCTCACCTCCTGTAACAACTGCGGTCGCGACGGGAACACCATGACTATCAAGACAATATTCATAATTTGAAGGAGAATTAATTGCACAAAATGTTTTTATCTGAAAATTAAAATTTTGCGCTGATTGGTCTGGCAGAACTGAATACCAAAATGAAAATGCAACAATAAATCCTATAAACAACCACATAAGCGCATGAACAGCCTTAGAATGCTCTTTAATAAGTCTTCCAGTATTGTCAATTTCAATATCTTTTCCTTCTTCAAGCTTAATGATATAGTACATAAATGGAAGACAAGTAATCACCGTAAAAATAACAACTAAAAGTCCACTTCCTTCTTTTAAGACGCTATCTCTTCCGAAGACAAACGAGACTAAAAGTAGCGAAACAGAAGCCCAAAAAACTCCTACAAAAAACATTTCCCAAGGCCGTCTCTCGGCCCGCTTCGGTTTCATAATAAGTTCAATCATCGTTACTATTTTCCTCTTAACAGCAATAAGAAAATTATCTATATAAAGGTATGGAGAAATTCTCCAAAGATTATTTTTTTATTGCAAATTTAGAATATTTTTTACTCGTCTCTAAATATTCTTCAAAATCTTCCATACTCTTCCATAAAATTTTGAATGAATTTCCTTCTCCATATCGTTCACAATTCTCTGTCGAATAGTCTCGACAAATCTGTGGGCGCGTTTTATAGATTCCGCAAAGGTGTCCTTCAAGCTTTTCACACGGCGTATTAAATTGCAAATTCCACGAATCATCATGGTCGATAAAAACCCACACATTTTTGTGGACTAAAAACCATTTAATCTGATCAAAATCATTTTGGTCTTCAGGCGTATCAATTTCAAGTGCCACATATCGGCAACATAAACTGCATCCTTGACAAGGGTTATCACTTTCCATCGATAAAAATAAGAATCTTTGTTTTTAAATCTTTATCAAAACCAACTAAGCCATCTTGAAAACTTTTCTAAAAACTATGCTGGACCCAATACTAAACCCAATATACCACCAAATCCAAGAACCCCCTAGAAGAGGTGTATAAATTCCTCGAAGCCAATAAAATAATATTAAAAAAGGAATAATAGTTACAAACATCGGCCGCATCGAGGATTTCATCATCGTTCCAGTAAGTTTCATCATCTCTAAATTCAGTTCCTTAAGTAAGTTCTCATCTTTACAACTTTTCAGTTCTTTTTGAATTTCTTTTTGCCGAATTTTAAGTTGTTTCAGGTGTTCTTGATTCGTCAACCATTTGTGCAGCAGCGTTGATATGAGCGTCACACCTACAGAAATAATAAAAAGCGAAAGCTTCGGATTTGCAGTAATAA
>CAZNKX010000092.1:0-1952 GCA_964573915.1 Candidatus Woesearchaeota archaeon
AAGATTGCCGCGATTAATAAGAATGGATCAAATATTTATAACTATCCCGAATCTGTTGCGTATCGAATAAGTGATAGTGAACGCAACGATTATGTAAAACTTGCGCACCAAGTGAATGAGGATGAATCTATTTCTTGTGTCTGTGTTCAGCATGAGTACGGGATTTTTGGCGGCAATTATGGAGACTATCTAATTGATTTTTTACGTGAAGTGGCTAAACCAGTCATTGTAACATTTCATTCTCTTCTTCCTCGACCTAACCAGGAAATTCGTGAAGTTACTCGCCAGATTGCGAAATATGCTGAAGAAATTGTTGTTATGAACCGGAAGGGAGTAGGTCTTTTGCGTGAGGATTATGGGATTGAAGAAAACGTTTCAGTTATCCCTCACGGAATTCCTAATGTTGCATTTAATTCTCAGAAAATTTTTAAGAAACGTCTTGGATTGAAAGATAGATTAATTATTTCTTCTTTTGGGATGGTTGGCCCAGGGAAGGGTTATGAAGAAGTAATTGAATCGTTGCCTGCGGTTGTTGAGAAGTTTCCGAATCTTCTTTACTTAATTATTGGGCAGACCCATCCAGTTGTTCGAAAAAATGAGGGAGAGAGTTATCGAAACTTTTTGGAACAAAAAGTAAAAGATTTAGGCATTAGCCACAATGTGAAGTTCTATAATAAATATTTGAGTCTTGGAGAAATTATCAAATTTTTATCTGCGAGTGATGTTTATATGTCGAGTTCGCAAGATCCTAATCAGATTACGAGTGGAACTCTTGTTTATTCTATGGGGACTGGACGTGCAGTTATTTCAACTCCCTTTTTGCATGCGCAAGAAGAAGTTACGCGAGAGCGAGGATTTTTGACACAATTTAAGGACTCTCAAGGATTTTCTGATGCTTTGATTAAAGTTTTATCTGATGACGATCTTCGCCATACAATGGAGAAAAATAATTATTTAGCTACTCGACGTATGATTTGGTCGAATGTGGCACTTTCTTATAAAATGCTTTTTGAAAAACATATTTCTATCTCTAAAGATTATGAACTTAATCTTCCGCGGATTAATACGAGGCATTTACTTCGATTAACGAATAAATTTGGGATGGTGCAATTTACGAAGCATTTGAGACCGGACCTTAGTTCAGGATATACTTTGGATGATAATGCGCGAGCACTATATGCAAGTGCGATGCTTTATTCGAGAAGTCCGAGTCCTGAAGTTCTTAATCTTATTCGGATTTACCTGAATTATATTCTTTATGTTCAGCACGAAGATGGAAAGTTATTTAATGTTGTTGACAAACATCGAAATATTTTGTTAGATGAATATAGTGAGGAGGCAGAAGGGCGTGCGATTGAAGCGCTTGGTTTTGTCTGTTCCCTTGATTCGATTCCTCGAGATATTCGGAAGATGGCGGAATTGTTGATTGTGAAGACCGTTGAGGCTCCGCATAACTATTTGTCTCCAAGGGCTGTTGCGTCGACGATAATTGGAATTTGTAACTATAATAGGTACCGATATTCTGAATCGATGCTTGCGCGTGTTCGAATTATGTCTGACTTTTTAGTTTCGATCTATAGGGATCATGTGAGTGACTCGTGGAAGTGGTTTGAGCCGTATTTGACCTATGATAATTCAAAACTGAGTGGAGCACTTTTGCATGCGTATATGCAAACACAGGAGCGAGATTATCTGGAAGTTGGAATTGCTTCACTTGATTTTTTAATTGAGAAGCAGTTTGAGAATGGGGTGTTTGTTCCGATTGGACAGCGAGAATGGTATCATAAAAATGAAGATGGGGCTCGAAGTTATTTTGATCAACAACCTGTCGAAGCTGCTTCAAAAATATTTTCATTACTTCTTGCAGATCAAATCTTTCCAGATAGGGGATATAGGGATCGTGCTATTGGTGTAATTCAGTGGTTTTTTGGAAAGAATACGCTTTGTCAGAG
>CAZNKX010000093.1:0-1940 GCA_964573915.1 Candidatus Woesearchaeota archaeon
CTCAAAAGAAACCCGCGCCCCTCACTAACTTCTTCACCATTAACTTTTCGCGCAACTTCCAAATATTTTTTCGAAACCTTACTTCGTGGATGAGTATGCGAAACAGCATCTCGAAAGTTAAGTGCTTCTTTGACCGCCTTGTCTTCAGGAATAACGCTGATAACCTGGCATTCAAGCATCGACTTTATAGAAGAAAGCGGCATTTCATATTTCGCATTCGAATGTCGTGTAACAATTACACCATTAACATTTTTTCCAAGATTACGAGAAACTTTAACGGCCTTAAGAGCGTCCGTTACGGCAGGCATTTCAGGATTTGTTACAATAATTATTTCATCCGCGACGTCGAGGACTGCCATCACTTCATCCGAGAATCCCGCAGCAGAATCAATAATCACATAATCACAGATAGGATGCAATTTTTTAATTATTTCAGGCAAACGCTTCAAGTTAAATCGGGTAAGTTCTTGAACAGAGAGTGAAGAAGGAATAATCTTAGTTCCACTTGAATGCTCATAAATCGCTTCCTCAATTTTCGCTTTTCCGCTCAAGACATGATTTAATGTAACCGGAACAATGGGCGCGCCAAGTTGCAAACCAACATTGGGGGTATTAAGATTAGCATCGATGATAACCACTTCTTTTCCAATTTTGTTTAAAGATGCCCCTAAATTGATCGCAGTCGTGGTTTTTCCAACACCGCCTTTTCCCGAATTGATCACAATTACTCGCGCCATTTTCTTATTTTTTGGAGATTTTCAAAGCAAGTTCTCGCCTGCTTGCAGGTTCTCGCGACCTTTGGTTATGCCCTTTTGGGTACCATTTTGTTCTACTATCAGAAAAAATTGCTTTATAAATCTTAGGCATATTTTAAAATTCAAATTAGTAAACTCAAATTAATAAGGGCATACTCATCCTGCCAAAAATTTCTTCACTTCCTTTACGAAAGCATCCATAACTTCAGAATATTCTCCGAGTTTTTCTAAATTAATATCTGTCGTTCGAGTGGGCTCAATAACTTTCAAATTAACATTTTTTCGAAATTCCCCACTCCGAGTCTTATTCAAATCTGGTATTCGTTTAAAGAAAATATATAATGGGACCGCCGCTTCAATATCCGGATATTTTTTGAAATATTTTTTCATAAATTCAATTCGTTGTTTGGGATTTGTAGGCATATGGACGATTTTTCCATTCCCAACTTGTCGCTCTAAAAGGGCATCAAAACTAATTTCGAGCAAACTCTTCCACCGAGAAATCAAATTTAAGATTACATCACAAGTCTTGGTATACTTTAAACTTACATACAAAAGATGATCTGCGCTCGTTTTCTCCTTAACAATTTCTTCTATTCCTTCTTCCATATCCCGACCAGTGAAGAATTCCAAGGTTATATAGCTTTTTATACCTGTCGAAAGATACCTTTAAGATAAATTTTTGTAAAAATTCCTAATTTCCCACAAATTTTTTCATTGAACCCAGCATAGCGTTAACACTATCAACAAAATCCTTGAATCGTTCCAACTTCAAAAAAACATAATCACCTCTAATCAAAAGAATAATCGTTCCCTGTTTTGAAAATTCAATCGGCGAATCTTTCTGCGCCCTCTCAATTTCTAAAATTTTGATTAGATTAACAATGTCTTCCTTTTCAAAATGATTCGGAGCTATCTCTCTAAATTTCAAAAGGTTCTTTTTCTTCTTCAAACCTTTTCCATTATAAAGGAGCGTTGCACGAATAATTCCAGTCGCGGCTTTTGCAAGTTCATTAATCGCACCAACCAAAAATCGCTTCTCTAAAAATTCAAAATAGTTTTCATGAAGTCGTTTCGCAACCGCAAAATGATATTTCGCATCAATAAGCTCCCCGCGCCATAATTCCATAAAAAAAAGGAAGAAATTAGGCTTTTTAGAAATTAGTATATTCAAAACTACTCTTT
>CAZNKX010000094.1:0-1932 GCA_964573915.1 Candidatus Woesearchaeota archaeon
TTTAGTTCTTCTTGTAATTTTGGTAGCTCGAAATCAAGTGCCATGTACAAACGGAGAATGAAGGGTTTTTAGGTGTTTTGATTTTTGGTATACTGATGATTTTTTAGAACATCCCTTTCTTCCTAATTCCAGAATTAATGATTTCAAAATTAAAACTTTTTACAGGAAGACTTCTATGTTTTTGAAGCGTTATTTTTCTTTTGAAATTATTTCCCGAGAGTTCAATTAAACACTTACTCCAGTACTTGAGAAGATCTCCTCCAACCATTGAGACTTTTCTTTCAAAATTTTTATCCGTTAGATCTTCTTGAAATTGTGCATAGACTTGATTGGTGATAATTACGGCAATATTTTTTTTACGTGAGATTTCGTTGAGTGTTCGTAGCTGGTTTGCTAAATTTCTATTAACCTCTGCAATTTTTTTGTCATCTTTTGAAGTAATTGCGCTTCCTAATTCAAGGCGATAGAGCATTGCAATACTATCGATTATAATTAATGAGATCGTTTCTTTTTTGAGATGCTTGAGAAGTTTTTCAAAGGCTTTTTCTTGCTCATTAAAATTTGTTGGCTTTAGTAAAAAGATATTTTGTAAATCTCGCTGAACCTCTTCCTTACTCCCGGTGTGAATTTGCTTGAAGCGATCTGTTGAGAATCCTCCTTCGGTATCGATGAAGAACACTTTTTTTCCTTTTTTTGCGAGGGAAACTGCAACAATCATGCAAAGATTTGATTTTCCTGAACCTCCGGGCCCATATATCGTTGTGATGATATCATTTTCATAGCCTCCGAAGAGAAATTTGTTTAGATCATAGGAGCCCGAAGAGATTTTTTCTTGTATCATAGAAACTTTTGTGCTTGCATTATTAAAAACATTTATATAGTTAGAAATTAATATTTTATTATGGCTGCGAAGAAGAAGGTGAAGAAGCGTGCTGCGAAGAAGAGTTCTAGGAAGGTTGTTCGACGACCTGCTGTAAAGAAGAAAGTAGTTAAGCGACCCGTTGCAGTTAGAAAAATTTCTAAGAAAGTAGTTAAGCGTTCTGCAAAAAAGACGCTTCCAAAGACTACGCAAGTTCGGACTGTTACGCAAAACTTTTCTGGAGGACGGCGAATAAATTGGGTTTTAGTCTTACTTGTTTCAATTTTTCTTGGTATGTTTGGAGTGGATAGGTTTTTGATGGGAAAAGTTTGGACCGGGATCTTTAAATTATTGATCACATTATTTTCGGTGTTTACACTTGGATGGGTTTGGTGGCTAATTGATGTTATTTTGATTGCGTCTAAGTATAACTTTCGTGGCGTTACTTGGGTAGATTAGATGGCTTCTCGAAAAGAACAGGCAGGTGAACGTAAAGAACTCTTGTGGAGAATTTTTGTGGGAATTGTTACAGGAATTATCTTAGAGGTTTGGGGCTATTTAATTTTGGTTCTCGGAATAGTTCATTTCTTGATTGTTTTATTTTCGGGAAAACGAGAACAAGGAATTGCAGATTTTAGTGAATACTGGAATACTGAAACGTATCGTTATTTAAGATACCTCACCTTTGTGACGAATGAGCGGCCATTTCCGTTTACGCCAATGCAGAAGTTAAGTAAGTTTGAGTAGTTTCGAAAAACGATGGAAGGTTATTAAATTTTGTATGATAAAATTATTTTAATTTCTTAAAATCTGAAACGGCAGAATCAATTTCTTTTTCAAGATTTTTAATTGCATCTTTTAGAATTTTTTTTGCGTTGTCTGCTTCAATATGGAGAGTAGGGTTTTTTGTTGGATGATCTCGTTTCCACACTGCTACTTTTGCTCCCGCTTTATTTGCATATACTCGGAGTACTTCTGCAATAGTGATGCTTCCAACTTCAATATCTAAACTTGACTTCTCATCATTAATAATTTTTACTTCCATGTACGTAATGAAGAATTTTGGTTTTTAA
>CAZNKX010000095.1:0-1893 GCA_964573915.1 Candidatus Woesearchaeota archaeon
CTCCAGCCATTTTCTACTTAAACCGTGCCTCAATATCTTTAATTGCTTGTTCAGTATAACAGGTAATTCGTCCAGGCTCTCCATTAGGGGATAAATCCTTAATTGCTAATTCTTTCACCGAGACAACTTCAATTCCGCTTCGCTTCATATTCTCCTCATTTCCAACAACAAAAAGTAATCCTGCATTCGTTCGATATTTTCTTCCCCGCATTTTTCCAATTCCTGCTCGAATCGTTTTTTTCTTTAAAACTCGAGACCACGAATCGCCAAAAACTTTCTTTAACGTCGTCAAAAATTCCTTTGTTTTTGCGCTCAAAATGCTCGAATCAAATACAAGCCCTGATACAATTTTTGCCTCATGTTTCCTCTCAAGAGAATCAGAATCAACCGTTCCCGCAAATGCAGAGTTAAATGCAAGTAACAATTCCTTCTTATTAATTTTCTTAAATACATTTTTCTCTGAACGAGGCGCATGGGGTCGTCGTCCACCACGAGTATTTGAAACGGTTGCTCCAATCCAATTAAAACTAGCTCCATGTCGAGACATAACTTTTCTTGGCACTCGAGAAATTCCTTTGCCGTACGAGGCTTTCCAATCGTGACGCTTTTTCTTAATAATTCCCGAAGCAGAATACTGCGCACCTGCACCTTCTTTTGCCCCATACGCTTGCATATGAACACCCTTTTGAGCTTCAAATACTTTTGCTAAAATATCTGCACGAATTTTTGAAGAAAAATTCTTCGGAAGCTTTACCGAACCAGTTTCCTTTCCAGTCTTGTCAAGTGTTTTTTGCTCCATTATCGCATCTCCATAACCTCAAAGGATTTTTTAGTTAAACGTTTGCTTGGCCGAAGCGGACTACTCAAAACAATTCCTCGTTTCTTTGGTCCAGGAACCGAACCTTTCAAGATAATGTAGTCTGTTTTAATAACGCCGTAATGTTCAAAGCCACCTTTTTGATTAATATCCTTCTCACTAATTTTTCCAACTTCCAAAATTAAATTATTATATGAAACTCTATTCTGGTATCCGGTTTGGCCTGCTTGGGGCGCTCGAAATGTAACTCGCGCAGGATGCCACGGAGCAAGACTTCCAGGACGCCTTCGTCCCTTCTCAGACTTATGATCCTTTAACGCAATGCCAAATCGCTTAACAGGTCCTTGATTTCCAAAACCTTTTGTAACCGCCCGCGTATCAATAAGTCCTGATGAAAAAACTTCTGTAACAGAAATTGACTTTCCAATATGCTCTTTGATAAAATTAAGTTTCTCAGATACATCTCCTGAAATACCTACTTCAATCATGTCAACCTTTTTCTTTCCAATCCCAGTACTCTTAATTTCAGAAAACATGATCGCGCGAACATCGTCATATTCTAAAACCGAATCAAAATTAGTTTCCGCTTTTTTCTTTTGAATTTTAACACTTCGCTTCAATTCTTTGTCATCGGCAACAACGAATTCTTTAGAAACCTTTCTATCTTTGTAAAATCGAACAGAATAAATTCTCATTGGAGGACATTCCAAAATGGTTGCAGGAACCGCGATTCGCTTTCCCTTTGTAAGCGAGGCATCGGTATCGTCTTTTATCCACGCAGAAATCATCGCCACCTTATAACCGACAAATCCCATAAATCCTGTGCCGTCTTGTGAAACTGGTTTCCAGTTCACACTAGGAATTACATTCTTTGCTCGTACTCGAGGGTAGAATTGAAGGCTACCCTTTCGCATTCTATTGTTATCTGTCATGTTGTTTTCCTGAATAACGCTAAGTCTTTTGACTGCCTTTATTCTATAGTAGTTTTACTACTTGATATTTCCTGAATAGCACTTCAGGTTTTTATCGTGATCAACCAATCACAAAATTCTCTTCATCCAAACAGTTAAGTTTTG
>CAZNKX010000096.1:0-1882 GCA_964573915.1 Candidatus Woesearchaeota archaeon
TATTCTTGATGTATTCATACGCGGCAAAGCTTGCGGTACAGCCTTCTGCAACACCTGTGATTAGTTGTTTGAATGCACCGTCGGAAACATCTCCTGCTGCAAATACTCCTTTGAGGTTTGTTTGGGATAATTTGTCAGTGATAACTTCTCCTGCTTTATTAGTTTTGACGCCCATTTTCTTTGCTAGGTCTGAAAGAACGATGTGGCCGATTGCAACGAATACTCCACTGACTTTTAGATTCTTTGAATTTTTGTAAGGCTTATCAAGAATAACTTCTTCAACAACTTGACTTCCTTTAACTTCTATGACGTTTGTGTTGTTGATGACTTCGATTTTTTTGTTATCTTCTACTCGTTTGAGATTAATCGGTTCTGGGTGAATTTTTTCTCCTCGGTAAACGATGTAGACTTTTTCACAGTGCTCTGCAAGAACGAGCGCATCTTTTGCTGCTGAGTCTGATCCGCCGATGAGGGCTACAGTTTTTCCCTTGAATAGTGGGCCGTCACAAAGAGCGCAGTAATTAACCCCTTTGTTTTCAAACTCTTTACTTCCCGGAACATCTAGTTTTCTCCATTTTGTTCCCGTTGCAAAAATGACTGCTTTTGCATTATACTTTTCTTGTTCTCCCGTTACTTCAAAATTCTTTTCACCTTTTTTCACCACTTTTGTAACTGGTTCTTCTTTTATTGTTACAAGGTCGTATGAGCGTGCATGGTCTTCAATTTTTTTTGCAAGTTCCGTTCCCGTTAGTTTGATAAATCCTGGATAATTCTCGACGATGTTTGTGGTTGTGATTACCCCTCCAATTGGTAGTTCGCTTCCATTGTTTTTTCCAAAGACGAGTGTTTTTTGTCCGAGTCGTGCTGCGTACATTGCAGCGGCTAAACCTGTTCCTCCCGCTCCAATTATTATGATATCGTAGTTTTCCATTTTTGTTTGAATAGTTACCCTAATCCCTTTCTCGCGGTCATCTTGATTTTCACGTGACGCCCACCCACCCAGGTTTAATCGGAAACATCTTTGATGTTTCCTCGAAATGGGCTGTTCAACTTCTCAAGATTGGTTATTTAAGAGTAATTTTATTACAACTTGAGTGCACTTTTTAATTTGTCCTCGTCAAATCCTGTAATTATTGTTCCATTTGCATCGATTACTGGAACGCCCATTTGACCTGATTTGTCCATCATCTCCTTTGCTGCCTTTTCATCTTCACTCACATCGACATCCTTGAACGAAATTTTATTTTCTTTTAGGAATGCTTTTACTTTTTTACACCACGGACATGTGGGGGTTGAATATACTGTTACTGCCATGTTACCTCCTGTTGATTAATTGATTAAGTGAATTGATTCCCGCTTTTATACTTTTTGATTTTTGTAAGTATGAGCCTGAGATGAAGTAGTTTGCTCCACTCTTCTTTGCAAGAGGGATTGTTTTGTCTGTTATTCCTCCATCTACCTCAATAATTAATCTAGGATATTTTTTTCTAAGTTGTGCTACTTTTTTGAGTTGTGAAGGAAGAAAAGGAGCCCCATATTTTCCTGGATGAACAGTCATGACTGTTATCATATCAATTTTGGGAATAAGACGAGAAATTTTTGCAAGAGGCGTTCTTGGTTTTATTGCGATTCCTGCTTTTTTCTTTTTTGATTTGATTAGGTTGATTATTTCGTTTGGATTTTTTACGGATTCGATATGAAAAATGATTGTATGTACTTTTTTGTAATTATTCTCTATCCATTCTTTTGGGTTTTTTATCATGAGATGGGCTTCAATTTTTTGTTTTAGTTTGGGCAGTGTAAAATCAAAATCAAGCGAGGAATTTTTTACAAACTTTTTATCCATTATGTCGAGCTGGATTCTATTTGTTTTGTTTTTTAC
>CAZNKX010000097.1:0-1856 GCA_964573915.1 Candidatus Woesearchaeota archaeon
GCAACACTTATCATTACTGAGAAACCTGCTGCTGCTGCAAAAATAGCTACAGCGCTCTCAGATGCGACTGATGAGAAAATAACAAATAAAGACAAAGTTTCTTATTATGAATTTTACAAAAGTAATCGACGTTATATCGTTGGTTGTGCGGTAGGACATTTGTTTGGGATTCAGCAAGTTGCAAAACGCGGACCGTTTCCTAATTTTGAAGTTTCGTGGCAACCTGCGCATCAGAAAAAGAGTGGCGCATTTACAAAAAAATATTTGAATGTCTTAAAAAAACTTGCAAAAGAGTCTGATGAATTTATTGTTGCGACTGACTATGATGTTGAAGGAGAAGTAATTGGGCTCAATGTTGTTCGATTTATTTGTAAGCAAAAGGACGCGAAACGAATGAAATTTTCATTACTTACTAAAGAAGCTCTGGATGAATCATTTGAGAATTTACAACCTACGATTAATTGGGGAGCTGCGACTGCTGGAGAAACGCGACACTTTATTGATTGGTTTTATGGAATTAACTTATCCCGTGGACTTATGAAAGCACTTTCTTCGACTGGTGCCTTTCGAATTTTGTCAATTGGCCGGGTTCAAGGACCTGCGCTGAAGATTTTAGTAGACAGAGAAAAAGAAATTAATGCATTTAAGCCAGAACCTTATTGGAATATTTTTTTATTGGTTAAAGACATCAAAGGACAAAAACTAGAAGTCAAACATCCCAAAGATATTTTTAATGAAGGAGAACTTTTGAAATTTAAACATTTGCAAGGGAAAAGTGGAACTGCAAAGACGACGCTGTCGGAGAAAAAAGTTGCTGCGCCAACACCATTTGATTTGACGACGTTGCAAACCGAAGCGTATAAAAATTTTGGTTCAACTCCGATGCAAACCTTGAAAGCTGCTCAAAGTCTTTATTTGAAAGGTGCGATTTCGTATCCGCGAACGTCGAGTCAAGAATATCCTGCAAGTATTGGTTACGCTTCTATTTTGAAAAAATTAAAGAAATATACAACGCTTGTTAAGTATGGCGTTAATAAAACTCCTACCAAAGGTACAAAAACTGATCCGGCGCACCCTGCGATTTATCCGACGGGAGATGCAAAAAAAATTCCCGAGTCTGAGAAGCGGGTGTATGATTTAATTGTGAAGCGATTTATTAGTTGTTTTTGTGAGGAAGCCGTTTTAGAGTCAAAACGCGTAACTGTTGAAGTGAATGGATTAAAGTTTAGTGCAAATGGAACAAAAATTGAGAAGAAAGGTTGGATGCATGTGTATCCTCACGGAACAAAAGAAAGTGAAGTTGTCACCATGAATGGAAATGTCGATGTCTTAGAAATTAGAACTGAGGAAAAAGAAACAAAGCCTCCTCGACGTTATTCTGCGGCATCTCTCGTCAAAGAACTTGAAAAACGAGGACTTGGAACTAAAGCAACGCGTGCAGGAATTGTTGAAACATTATATTCTCGAGGATATGCGCGAGAGAAAAGTATTGAAGTAACTGAACTTGGAATGCGAATGGAAGAGACTTTAGAGAAATATTCTCCTGTTATTTTGGATGAAGCGATGACAAAAGATATGAGTGAGGAATTGGAAAAAATTGAGGTTGCGGATTCTGGGTATACTGAAATGGAAAATGCTATTTTAGAAAAAGCAAAAAGTACTGTTACAAAAATTGCGCACGATATGAGTGAGAATTTAGAAGGAATGGGAAAAAGCTTGGCGGATGCTAATGCGGTTGTTTGGGAACAAGAAAAAGAAATGAATACGATGACTGAGTGTCCTGTTTGTCATGAAGGAAATCTTCGTGTGATGTATGGAAAACGATTTTCACGTTATTTTGTTTCTTGTGACCGATA
>CAZNKX010000098.1:0-1843 GCA_964573915.1 Candidatus Woesearchaeota archaeon
AAGCGTTATAGTTAAAAACTTTTGCCGACCTTTTTTACTACTTTTTTTAAATACATTTCTCGACGCTAGATTGATGTAATTAATTTTGAGGAGTGAAATTGTTACCATAATGTTTAAATTGTTGTTAAGATTTTTTGTGGTATGGTTTTGCCGTTGGAAGGAAATGAAGATAGTGATTTTTCTGGAGTTGCGGCCCGAACAAAAAAAGGATTTGCCATTATTCGAAAAGAACTCAATGAAATGAAGCGTTCTCTTGATTTGATGCGAGATTATTTGTCTCGGCAAAAGAAGGATTATACTTTTTATAGAAAAGATTTGGATGAGCGAAACGAGGAATTTAGAAAAGAGTCTGAAGAGTTTTCTTCTAAACTTGTTAAGATAAAGGTTTTGTTGTCTGAGTTTAATACGCTTCGGCGAGAAATTGTGATTCAACGCGATCTTGGAAAAATTGAGACACGGATTAAAGTTTCTTGTAAGAAAGAGTTAATTTCTTGTAAGAAGGAAAATAAAAAATTGCGTGAGAAACTTGATGCGGTTCTTACTCGTCTTGATGCCCTTGAAAATGGAGAAGTTTTGAGAGAATATCCCAAGGGCTGGGCGTGGAATCGCGGGAAAGAAAAAAAGAAACATAGTGTCTTGGAAATTTTGGAGGAAGATGAAAAAGGCGAGATGTATGCAGATGGTGGTGAAATTGAAAAGATGAATGCACATAGTGAAGGTAGGTCGAAGAAACTTGGCGAGAAGCGTGTTTGGACAGCAGAAGAATTAAAAGCAGAAGTTTCTGATGAGGGTAAGGTGAAGAATGCGAGTAAGAGATCTTCGAAGAAAGCAAAGAAGAAAAAGATTGCTCGGAAGGAACTAAATAAGAAAAGGTAATTAGGAACCTCTGCTTCTTGAATGTGTTATTGCTATTGTTGCTTCAAGTGTCATGGCGACTGCTGAAACAAAAACCCTCCATACTCGCTGTCGATTTTTACTGCTGCATCAGAAGAAAAACCATTTTTTAAGGCGCTAATATTCCATGTTCGAAGTTGTGCCCTGTCACTTATTGGGGGCAGTTGTTGCCCAAGCATTTTTCTTAGATTATGTTTTCTCCCTCCTAGCCTAAATGACTTTTCAATAACATGAAATATTTCTTCCTTATCTCGGGCAAATCTCTCACCAACGTATTTGGGATGACCAAACCTCGTTAAAAGAATTGAACAACCTGGAGAATCGGGAGTGCTAAGTGCTTCATCAAGAGAGAGACCTCCACTGTTAAGATACGCAAAAAATTGTCTTGGGTCATCTAATGATTTAGATCTTCTACCCCGATAAACTCCACTTGCTTCATCACGACTAAAATCTTTAAGTGTATCCCATCCACGATCTGCAATCAATTCCAAATTCTAGGCCGAGAGGGTCTGTGTAGGATTTATTGATACGTGTGAGTGCATACTTCGCGGCATCCGTTAAGTGGTTACTACCTCTTTCGTAAGGGAGGATAACTAACACTTGGTCACCTTTTGTTGCTGAAAGTGTTGCGGTGCTCCAGTTATAGTCAAGAAGATGAGACTTATCGCAAGCATTTCTTAGAAGCAACTCTCGTGCTTCAAACTCACCAAGAATATGACCCTTGCCTTTATCATATTGGGTAAGAAGCTGTGGGACTACGTCAAGCGCGCCTCCATTTGATACTTTTACAGTAACCATAATTTTTTCGGAGGATACTAGTTATATAAAGATTTCATTTATATTTTAACTGATTTATTCGCAAATGTTTATAAGTTCGCGGTCCAACTTCTTGAGATGGTGTGGTCGTTATATGAGCGAAAAGAGGATGACTCTGGAATTGGTGCGGGTT
>CAZNKX010000099.1:0-1818 GCA_964573915.1 Candidatus Woesearchaeota archaeon
TTTATAAATAAATAAATGCTTTATGTGATATGGTGATTCGAGGCAAAAAGGGGCAACAGCTAACACTTGGCACAATTATTTTAATTATTCTTGGTGTTGCGGTTTTGATATTTTTGATATTCGGATTTACCACAGGGTGGAAGAATTTATTTGATAAGATAACTAATTTTGGTGGTGGTGATGCGAATGTCGATACGATTGCACAGGCTTGTGAGATTGCATGTTCGACGAATGCTGAGAATGCTTATTGTTACCAAAGCCGGACAGTTAACTATGGTGACGATATTTGGGAGAAAGGAAGTTGTGAGAGCTTAGAGGGCAGTTCTAAGATTTCTATTTCCTGTTCAATTCCCTGCAATGCAGAGAATGTTCCTGAACTTACCGGTAATGAGAAAGATGATTTTGTCGGCCCTCCTGCCGCTCCGTAGAGTTGTTTGATTGTTAGATACATTTATTAATTTCTTTTATTAATTTCTTTTATGGAAAAGTATGTTCTGTGAACGTACGATTCCATTTTATATAGGGGACAATAAAAATGGAAATGGAAGAATTGGTGAAATTGATTATTGCGATTGTTGTGTTGGTTGTTCTTATTGGTGCTGCGATTTTTTTATTTAAGGGAAAGGGCGGAGAGGTTTTTGCCTCTATTCGAAACGCGCTTCGATTTGGAGGGTGGTATGTTTTTGGTTAAATCTTGTAAGGGAAGTGTTGGTGGGAATGAGCTTCTCAAGTGGATTTTTTACTTGATTTTAATTGGCGTGATTATTTTTGGACTTATTAGGCTTTTCGCGAAATTTTAAGAATTTTTTGACTATCAATTGGCGCTCTCGGCGCTTATTTCGAATTGCGTCACAGTCGCTCTTCGCTCGCGGTGGCGCTAGACAATTTTTTTTAAGAAGTAAGTTTTATTAACTTTGATTTGGTTTTTTGTATATGGTGGTGAGGCGTTTGGGCAAGCGAGGAAGTTTGATTCAGAGCATGATTATGCAAGTAATTATTATTGGAGTTTTGTTTGCTCTTTTTTTAGTGTTTACTTCGCAAAAGATTAATTCGAATGGAGTTAAGCAACAAGTTTTAGAAAAGGAGTTGGCTCTTTTAATTGATTCTGCTCGGCCTGGAATGGAGTTTATTGTCGAGAAACAAAATCCCTCTGGAGTTGTTCAAGATGTTCGATTGAATGGGGACAAAATTTTTGTTGATGTCGGTACTTTGAAATCTTTTAGTGGATATCCTTATTTTAGCTTGTATTCTGTGCAAGTTATCGAGGAAGAATTTATTTTTCGGGTGGTCGTCGAATGAGTTTGATTGGTGATGTTCGAGGTGAGGGAATGGCAGGGAATGCAATTTTGTGGATTCCAAGGGTTTTGTTAATTATGTTAATTGCAGGTGTTGTCTTAGGAATTTCTGGTGCATCTTATAGTCATTATATTGATGTTCGTGATGCTGAAGCCCAGATTATGTTTGGTTCTGTTGTTACTTGCCTTGTTGATTCAGGATTTATTGATTTAGATTTGATTTCTGAAGGGGAGTCTGCTTCTCTTCTTTCTTACTGCGGATTTGATGAAACTGAGGCGGATCGTTTTTTCGTTCGCGCACAAGTGTTTAATTTAGAGGGAAATGTGGTAAAAGAATTTAGTCACGGAGATTCAGGACTTGTTTGGGTTAATGATATTTTTGAGAACTCTCAGGTTGCAGAGAAATTGCAAAAATATCGGCCTGGTTTTTTTGAATCTGATACTTTTGAAGTTTTAATTATTCGAGATGGAGAAGAACTTGCAGGTGATTTAAAAATTGGGGTGGTGGTCAATCATGAATTCT
>CAZNKX010000100.1:0-1804 GCA_964573915.1 Candidatus Woesearchaeota archaeon
AACTGTTGAACAGATTAAAGAGCGGCTCCAAAAAGCACAATTTAGAATTTCTAAATTTGGTAATGTTAATCTTCGGGCGCTCGAAGTTTTTGAAAAAGTAAAAGAGCAATGTACTTTGATTGAGGATAAGGTTGCGGTAATTGAGCGGGAAAAAGAAGATATTGAAAAAATAATTCTTGAAATTGATAAGAAAAAGAAGAAATCATTTATGACGACGCTCAAAGCAGTTAATGAATTATTTACTCGAAACTTTTCTCAATTATCTCGGAAGAGCTCGGTTTTTTTAGAGCTCGAGAATAAAAAAGAGCCGTTTGAAGGAGGACTTAATATTCTAGTTAAGGTTTCTCGCGGCAGATATTTTGATATTACGAGTTTGTCTGGTGGAGAGAAGACGATGGTTGCACTTTCCTTAATTTTTGCAATCCAAGAATATAAGCCCTATTGTTTTTATATCTTTGATGAAATTGATGCAGCACTTGATAAACATAATTCAGAACTTTTGGCAGCGTTGATAAAAAAATATATGAAGACTGGACAATATATCATTATTACTCATAACGATACGCTGATTAGTGAAGGGAAGAATTTGTATGGTGTTTCGATGCAGGAAAATATTTCTAAGATTATTTCTCTTAAGGTTTGATGGTTTAGCTTTTTGAGAGTTGACGTCTCCCCTTTCGCGCTGACTGCGTTCGCGTTTTTGCCCCGTTTGAAATTGCAAATTTCAAACTCCCGCCCCGACATCTATGAATCGGAAAAGTCAAAAACTTTTCCTCGAGGTAAATTGTGCAACGTGAATTAGAGATGACTAAAAATTTCTTTCATATTTTCAATTTTGTTTTTGATTCTTTTTACGTTTGGGTATTGCTTATTGTAATCTGTATTGATTAGGAAAGCGTCGATTCCAACATCTCTTGCCGATTTGTAATCCCAAAAATAACTATCTCCAATCATTAAAGCATATTTCTTTGAAATGTTTCTTTCTTTGAGAATTTTTAACATGAATTCTCCTTTTGATTTATGAAATTCTCTTGTTGCATAGACTTCATCAAAGAGGTTTGTTAATTTGAAATGTTTTACCTTATGATTTATTACTTCGTCTGCAGTTTTCGGTGGATGTGGATGTGTCGATAAGATTATTGTGACGATTCCTTTTTTTCTTAGTTTTTTTAAAACTTGTAACACTCCAGGAATCATCATTAAATGATTTGTATGTGCCTTGTGGTCTCCAGTAAGTTTGTAAATCCACCAAGGACCTTCATTGTATTTTGTTTTTCTTGGATACCAAAGTGTCCCATCTCCATCGAAAAATATTATTTTTTTATTCATTATAATTTCTTTTAGATTATTAAAAAAAAGGTGAGAAGAGAAAAACCGAAGCTTTTCTCAACTCGGTGTATAACCGAAGTTATACGTTGTTTGATCGAAGTCAAACACTCAACCGAAGTTGAATATAGCGGAGGTAAAATAACCGAAGCTGTTTTACCTCCGATGTTTAACCGAAGTTAAACGACATTTGAACCGAAGTTCAAAAGACCAAACCGAAGTTTGGTAAGATAGGTTTGTTCTTTTGAGATTATAAATCTTGTTGTGCATTTTTGAGGAGTAAAATTATTCTTTCAAGATAACTCCGATGGGGCAGTGGTCACTATCAGTTATTTTGGGGAGAATGAAAGCATCTTTTAAAATTGGACGTAGTTTTTTTGATTGGAGGAAGTAATCGATTCGCCAGCCGACGTTATTTGCTCTGGCATTTCCAAAATAAGACCACCACGTATATTGGTCTGGCTCTTGATTGAATTCT
>CAZNKX010000101.1:0-1793 GCA_964573915.1 Candidatus Woesearchaeota archaeon
ATTGTAATGGATACATTTATATTTTGGGAAACTATCTATTTGTATGGCGAAGAAAGTTTGTGTTTTTTGCAAAATTATTTCTGGAGATATTGCTGCGGAAAAAGTCTATGATGGGAAACATTTCATTGTGATAAAAGATGCGAATCCAGAGACAAATGGCCATAGCCTTGTTATTTCGAAAAAACATGTGGATGGTTTCTTAGGGTTGGATGCGAAATTGTATAAGGAGTTTTTAGAAACAGTGAAATTTGTTACTCCACGAATTTTAGAAGAAGTTAGCACAAAAGATTTTAATTTACTTGTTAATGATGGGAAACTTGCGGGACAAGTAGTTGGTCATTTACACTTACATATTATTCCTCGATTTAAAAAAAATGATTTTAAGACGAAGTTCGGTATCAAGGAGTCAGAAAAATAATTCTTGCAAACTTGGAAATCTTTATTAACTAGATTGCCTGGAGATAATCCTATGAGAAAAAGAGATGTGAGTTTTTTGGTTGGGGTTATTGTGGTTATTCTTATTGCTTCGATGTTATTCTATAATTTTGGCGGGGATGGGTTGGATAAGAGTCCTCGAATTTCTACAAAAATTGCTAGTGTGCCATCTCTTGAGACATATAGTTTTTCTTCTTCCGAGATTGTTTACCCCGCTTTTTCTCATGAGGTTTCTTCGATAAAATATTCGGCTAATTTTGATGAATCTGATGTTTTGGATTCTACGCTTTTTATTAATGGTATTGAAGTTGATTCTTCTCCAAAGTTTGTCGGCTCTCGAGGGGAAATTCTTGATACAGGTTTTGATTTTAGGTTTGGCTCATTTAATCATGGGTATAATTACATGAAATTTAGAGTTGTCCTTCTCGATGGAACTGTTTTAGAAGATGAGCAGCGAGTGACTTTTGACAAGAAATTTCCGATACTTGATTTTGTAACTGATGCAGATACTAATAAGAAATTGTTTCGTGTGAGCGATGATTTTGGAATTGAGTCTGTGGAAGTGTATTATTATTTGAGAAATATTAAGAGATCGGTTAATGTTGTCGACCTTGGATCAGATAGTTATATGTTTGAGATGCCTCCCGGAATTGATCCAGAGAAGATAATTTATCGTGTTACCGATCTTGCGGGAAATCGGGAAACATTTTCTCAAGAAGGTTTAGTTAGGGGAGAGAATGAGGTTTTAGCAAGTGTTTTAGAATTTGAAACTGTTGGCGAGGATGTTCGGTTGAAATATATGGAGGCTTCTGAATATTCAGGTGATATTTTTGTGAATACTAACTTGTTTGAAGAGGGAAAGATTCCAACCGAGATTATTGCAGTTGATTTTTCTGAAGCTGTTGCCAAGGGAAGTAATCTTGGCGAGGGTTCTGAGGAAATTCTTAATTCTCCTCTTTTATCTCCTGGTGTTTGTCTTTATTCTGTTCGATTGATTGTGCCTTTCTTTTTTAACGGCTCTATTTCTGGAGATTATGATCGTGCATATGCAGATGCTCAACAGAACACCATGTTGACTACTCAGCGGTTTGATTTGTCGATTAGTGACTATAACACAGAACTTTCTAATGAGGGTTACTCTCCCATCGCCGGGTCGATTCAAGGAATAATTTATGCTCCAATTGATATTGTTACTCACTTGCCTCCTGCAAATATTGCCGTTCCAATCTATGAAACTTATGCGGTTGGTCCTGGTGGGAGTCTTGAATATACTCTCCACGACGTTCCAAAAGGTATTAAGGTCTATAACATGGGAGCTTTCATGAGTGCGATTACTTCTGCAGTTCCTTTGTCCTGGT
>CAZNKX010000102.1:0-1676 GCA_964573915.1 Candidatus Woesearchaeota archaeon
CTGCTTCTTCTTTTTGAGATAGGGGAATTTTTGATTCTTCTTGTAATTCTTGAAAACTATCCTTACTTTTTTTGGAAGGTTTCCTTTTTCCTTTTTCCTTTTTAACAAATTTTTGAGAAAATACATCATCAATTTCATTTGTTTCATCAATTAGATTTGATTTATTCATTATACTTTGATAATTGTTAGGTCTTTTTTGATTCCCAAGAATTTTACTCCCTTGCTTTGTTTTATTATTTCCTTTCGTAATTTGTCTGAACAAATCATAAAGACTGTTGCATATAGGTCCGCGTCAGCTAATTTTTTTGCGATTACAGTGACTGAGATAAATTTATTTTGATTTATGATGTGAGAGTTTTCAAATGATTTATGATATTGTGTGTAATCACCTGAGGTTGCAACACTTGTGTTTTTTATATTGATTGAGCCGATTGTTTTATTTGAATCTCGAGGATGCCTGATTTTGACATTGGTTGTTGAATTTCCAAAAAGAACAATATCTCCTCTCGAATTAATGACGCCTGATTTAGCTCCTTTTTTTATGAGAAAATCTTTTATCTTGTCAGTGATGTAGCCTTTTGCAATGCTTCCAAGGTCAATTGTGCTTTCGCTATTTTTTATCGTGACTGTGTCTTTTGTTATTTTTATATCCTGATACGAACATTTTTTTTGTGGAACACTGAGGCCCTTTTTTCGTGCTAAAAACTCTTCTCCACAACTGATGTCGTATTTGCCATTTGTTTTCTTGCAGAAAACGAGAGCCTTTTTGATTACTTCAAGCAATTCTTTACTTACTTTTTTCTTTTTTAATTTGTTTAGTTTTGAGAGTTCTGAAGAAGAATCATAGATATTGAATATTTTTTCAAGCCTGAGAGCCTCTTTGTACGCCTTTTTGAGCATTTGATCTGCTTCTTTTTTTGCAATATCGTAGAGTGTAATTTCTATAAACGCGCCGAATAATTTCTTTTTTAGCTTTACCTCTTTCATAATTTATTGAAGGGAAGAGGGTTTAAAATTATTGTGCAAAATGTCTGGCGCCTGAATAGGGGTTTTTGAGATGAAGAATTCTGTCCATTCCAATTTTTGCTGATTCCCTTACGAGATAATCTTCGTGACTCAGAAACGACTCAATTATTGGAAGTGCGATTTTATTTTTTGAAGTTCCGAGTGCGCATAAGACTTCGTGTAAAACAATTGGTGCTTTTTCTGTCTGAAGAGAACCTAGCATTGCATTAATTGCCTGCTCGTTTCCAATTTCTCCAGGGACAAACCCTGCTTCGTGTCTGACAATCTTGCAAGGATCTTCTAGAAGACATTTCCTGATTGCATTAATCGAATCAACGTCAGCAATTCTCATAAGTTGGAATAGAATTTGGATTCGATCATTTCGGTTTGTATTTTTGGTGTCGTGAAGTACATTTATGTAATGAGCTTTATTTCTTGAAACTTCTTTTTCAAAATTTTTAGTTTGATTAATTCTTTCTATTGCGATTTTTGCTGAGGAGGAAATATCTTCTATTGGTGAAGTTAGAAATGTTTTGAGAAATGGAATTTGCTCAAAACTTCCAAGTGTCCCAATTGATATGAGTGCTTCATGGATTACCGCATAATTATCATCGCATCTCGCACATTCTTCTAAGAAAGAAATTATATTTGGTGTTCCCATTTCTCCGAGT
>CAZNKX010000103.1:0-1674 GCA_964573915.1 Candidatus Woesearchaeota archaeon
TTGATTCCAAATTCTTTGTAAACTGGCTTATCATAGTTTGGCGGGAGGCGGGGATTTTTTTGATACCAGGTAATTTGACTTTTAATGTAGCCTTCTTTTAGCGGATGGTAATTTTTTTTATTCCACTCCTTTATTTTTTCTTCGATGTAATCTTGTGGAAACTCAAGACTGACCCAAAACGAAAGAAGAAGGGAAAGGGCTCTTTTTCTTCCATCTGCTGGAATTCCTTTTAAGATTTTTTTAATAACTGGCGGGAACATGTCTTCGGCAATCTCTAAGCCTTTCAAGTCAATTGATTGGCCCGTATATTTTTTTGGTTTTTCCTTAGGCACCATATCTTTTCCCCATTCGAGTGCTTCTGCTAACAGTTCTCTTGCTTCTCCTTCTATTACCTCTGGCATGAAATTTCTAACCTCTTTTATTTTGAGTGGATCGGCATCAGTTGGTTTGAAATTCCTTATTTCATCTTTCGTTACTACAATTGAAGCGAACGCAGTTTTTTCATGAAGCGAATATGGTGCTCTGAACAAATGTCTGCTTGAAACAAGCACTAAATCAACCGCGTCTTCGGTTGACTTAATGGTGTCTTCAATTTTGAATTCTTCTTTTTTAGTTAATTCGTCTGCTTCTTGTTTTATTTCTAGGGAGGCTGTGTTTTGTTTACAACTGTTACAGTAAATGATCCGTCTCTCAGAGACCCTTAACATTTTTCCATTGCATGAAGGGCATGAAATTTCCTTTCGGTTGGACTTCATATGTTCGACTACTGACTTGCACCGTATGTCTTGGCAGTGGTAGGTCCCGACAACTTTTCTTATTGCGGGGTTTTTACAACGAGGGCATTGATATTCTGATTTGAGTTCTCCTTTTTCTTCGAGTGTTTCTCTGCCTGTTAATTGAAGGATTCGCTGATTCATTGGATTTCTTATTTGACTGAAGATGTATCCTGCAATAAGGCGAGGCCACATAGGGAAATTATCTTTTGTTAATTCGCCGTTCATCTCACTTGGAAATGATTTGAATGGAACAATTAGGTGAAAGCCCTTTGAGCCGGAGAATTTTATGCCGATGTTTTTTACTCCGTGTCCGTTAAGTACTTTGATTATTTCTTCAGCTGCGATTTTTGAATAGTCGAGATATTTTGAATCAATATCGATTAAGAAATCCCAGCCAACTTTTATCTCATTATATTGTTCTGGCGTCATGTCGGTGTTGATATCGAGCGGGTTTTGCCAGAGTTCTTCGGAGCAGTGAAATGAGGTAGCTCCCTGTCTGCTTGCATTACTGATATCTGAAGGATAGTCGAAGCAGTCTGGACGTTTTGCGAAGAATTTGTTATTGAAATTTGCGATTGTTTCTCGATTTTTACAGAATTCAAACATTGCATTTTGAACGTCTTTTCGAGCATAATGCGAGAGCGCTGCTAGCCCTACTTTCGTTAATGGTTCACGCTTTCTTGAAAAAGAATTATTTGTGCTGTTGTTGGAAGAATTTTCCTCTTTTGATTCCATATTTGTTTTTGGAAATTATGGTTTTTAGAGATTTAGGTAGTGTGGATTTTACTCCATCTTTAATCATAATAATCTTTAAATACAAAGAGCTTCATGTCCCATAATGATACTAAAACTTGACCGCCCAAAACTTCTCTCAGATGCTATTGCGATTATTTCTGAG
>CAZNKX010000104.1:0-1663 GCA_964573915.1 Candidatus Woesearchaeota archaeon
GAAATTCAGCGAGAAAAATTGACTGGGGCTCGAACAAATCTTAGTGTTCTTGAGATGTCTGAGCTGGTATCAGTAAGTGATGTTTGTAAGGTGATTCAACGTAGTGAGATGATTTTAAAGATGTCAGGCTCCCTTAAGCGAAATTTTACGGAACTGGGAAAAGAAGGGAACATCATGCGTATGCGATATCGAGAATTGATTAAAGGTGTTGAGAAAAATTTGGATGAAGTTCTTCGAGATTATGCTGCGATTCCTTTGAAAAAATCAAAGACCATTCTTGAAAATATTACCTTTGATGGACTTTTAGAAATTGAAGTGATTGCACGGCTTATTATTGATATGGGTTTGGATGATTCTATTGCTCCTAAGGGTTATCGTTTTTTAGGAAAACTTAATTTGTCCCAAAAAGAAATTTCTCAGCTTGTCAAAGAATTTAAAAATTTAAATGCTATTCTTAATGCTGATTCGAGTTCTTTTGAGAAAGTTTTGAAAAACCGATCTTCTGCGACTCATGAAGAAGTAACTCATCTTCGAGAACAAATTTTGAGTGGTAAGGAGGTATACTAATGATTTCTCAAGAAAAACTTCAAGAGATTCGAGATAATTTAGAGGCGTCTCAAAATCCGCTTTTTTTATTTGATAATGATGTCGATGGACTTTGTGCGTTTTTGATTCTTCAGCGATCCCTTGGTCGTGGAAAGGGAGTTGCTATTAAAAGTTTCCCCGATTTGAAGGAACAATATCTGGGAAAAGTTGATGAGTTTAATTCTGATGCAGTTTTTATTTTGGATAAATCTGATATAAGTGCCGAGTTTGTGGAAGGATGTGTTGAGCGTAACGTTCTAATTACTATGATTGACCATCATCCGACTGAGACCTCTGCTGAAGTTCTTCGGAAAATTAATTATTATAATTCTTTACCTTCTGGTGAGCCAACAACATATATTGCACAATCAATTTTTAATCGACGAGAGGACCGATGGATTGCGATGATTGGATGTACGGGTGATGTTTACACTCCTAATTTTGCGCAGGAGTTTGAACATGAAAGTCCTGAACTTTTTAATTCGTCTATTTCTGCATTTGAAGCACTTCATACGACTGAAATTGGAAAAATGGTTCGTATGCTTAATTTTGGTCTTATGGACTCGATTACAAATGTTGTCACATTGATTAAATATTTATTTACCGCGAAAAATGCATATGATTTACTTGAAGAAAATGAATCTACTAAGCAGTTTCATCGACGATATGCGGAATTATTTGAATTTTATAAAAAGCAAGTGAGTAAGGCTGTTGAAGGAATGGACGAGGAATCCTCAGTCATTTTTTTTACTTATTCTGGACAGATTAGTATGAGTTCTGAAATTGCAAACCGGTTGTTTTTTTTATATCCTGATAAATTAACGGTTGTTGCATTTAAGCGACCCGATAAGGTCAATGTTTCTCTTCGCGGAAAGAAAGCGTTAGAGATTACGAAGCAGGCGGTTGCAGGAATTACTGATGCGACTGGCGGAGGTCATAAAGAAGCGACTGGAGCAAGGATTCCAATTGATGGTTTTGAAGTGTTTAAGGCGAAGATTTTTGAGTTGGTTAAATGATTTTAAGGTCCCGTTCTCGCGACCACCTTGCCCTCACGCTTTTCCCACCCACCCGAGTATTT
>CAZNKX010000105.1:0-1650 GCA_964573915.1 Candidatus Woesearchaeota archaeon
GTTCCAATTAAAATTGTTCCTGTTGCAAAATAACTTGTATATGCATTGTAGATAAGTGCAGCGACGGTCATTGCAGAAATTGCGATACTTGAAAATGCCCATTTGATTTCGTTAAAAACAATTGCTTCTTTTTCAGTTTGGTAACTTGCCATAATTTTATCATCAATTTCTTTGGAAACTCTTCTTTTGAGTCGAAGTGTTATTACCGTAATAATGTTACTAAGATAATCAAAAATCGAAGAAGACATTTTATTGCTGAAAACATTTATTTGTTTATATTTCTTAATTAGTTTGTTGTCCATCTTCATGATAATAAAAATTATTATAAATGATAGAATTGTCGCAAATAATGCCACTTTCCAGTCGACAAAAAATAAAATGAGAAGTGATCCTAAAATGTTCATAGTTCCATATAATATTTCGAATGTAATGCTTGAAGAGTAGGCGGAGAGTGCATTTCTTGAACGATTTAGTTTATCAATCGTGCTTCCCGAATGATTGTCTTTATGCCATTTTGTTGGCAATTCTAAAATTTTTTTTATTTTTTTATTTGTAAAATTTCTATGGACACTGAACGCTGTTAGTTCTTGTAATATTCTTGCGATTCCATGAAAGATCCAAAATCCAATTGTTAAAAGAAGCAGGAGCGAGATCATGTACATTAATTTGTATAGTTCTTGTTTTGAGCTGATTTGTTCCTGGACTGTATTAAAAATTAGGCCAACAACCAGTGGCGTTAGGAGCGAAATTCCAGAGGCGATAAGGAAGAAAATCATATAAAGAATATAAGTCTTTTTTTTCGAGCCCAAATTTTCCCATTCATTTCTAATAAGAATTCCGATTGGATTTTTTCTCTTTTCTTTGTCACCCATATTTTGATTATGTGGTTTTGATATATAAGTTTTTCTCGTCGATAAAATCTTGGTAAACATTTATAAATCCCGAGGTATTATTACTATCAGAAGTGGGGGTTTTGAAGATTTTCTCTTACTGTCTCTTCTTCAGAATTTTCGCAGATTTCTTTTTTTAATGAGCATTCGTCATCCGAGTTTAGTGTATCAAATTCCATATTTATTGAAAGAATTTAAAATATATAAGTATTTAGGGAGTTTTATTTTGGGAATTACGTAATTCTTGTTGTCCAGGTTGCAACCCCTCGAGGAAAATCTCTTGGAACTGGCTGGTTAGAATTTCTTCCTGGATCAACTGTTACAAAATCTAGCTGATGCCATACTTTTTTTGGGTCTCTGTCAAATGTAAGGTATGGGCGGGCCTGATGCCTTCCATGAAGCGTCCCTAGAACTTCATCATTATTATAAGGGTTGCCCGTACACGTTAAAAAACTCGTGGTGCCCCTTCCTTCATGTATACGACTCCTCTTTTCTGCAAGATGGACACGATTTAGGGAGGTGGGCCAATAAGTTTCTACAGAACCTCTATCCACAATATAGCGAAAATTTTGCATTGTTGGATCTCCTAACAATTCTTGTACGTCACCAAATTTTACTTCCTCATCAGTATTTCTAAAACCCGATAAATGTGGAACTGAGCTTCGTAAAAAAAGGAACCTCTCCACATGGTATCCAATAGCCTCTAACATCAAATTATCTTAAAAAATTCTTATATAAAGATTATGGTGCTTTATTTTTT
>CAZNKX010000106.1:0-1617 GCA_964573915.1 Candidatus Woesearchaeota archaeon
CCACAAGTTTTATAAACCAAATCTTCACTTAAAACATACCAATGAAGGGTAAATCCTAGAGGTTTATTCTTTGAACTAAATTACACACAAACAAATGGCATCAGTATATGATATTATCGAGAAAGCGGCAAAAACCGGAAAAGTAGACAAAGGAGTAAACGAAGTGACAAAAGCTGTTGAGAGAAATGTGGCAGTATTTGTGGCAGTAGCCTCAGACATCGACCCAAAAGAAATCGTTCAACACTTAAAGATCCTTTGCAATGAAAAAGATATTCAATTTGTAGAAGCCGATTCTAAGGAAAAACTTGGAATCTCTGCAGGCATAAACCGGCCGTGCGCTGCTGTCGCAATAATCAAACCAGGCGAAGCAAAACTCGACTCACTAAAAGAATAATTACCAAAATAATTATTTCAAAAGGATGTCTAAATAGTAACCAGGATGGCAAAAGATAAAAAACAAGAAAAAAATCAGCAGAAAAAATCTACTGGATCGAAAGGCTCAGAATCCCTAACAGAAGAAGGTGCAGTTCCAGCAATTGTAGAGGCAACACTTGCGCGAACCGGAACAAGAGGTGAAATCACACAAGTGCGCTGTAAAATTCTTCAAGGAAAAAACCGAGGGAAATCAATGAGAAGAAATGTTCGAGGCCCGGTAAAACCAAGGGATGTTTTGATGCTTCGAGAAACCGAGATTGAAGCACGAAGAGTTTTTAAAAAACAAAAACGGGGGCAAAAAAGTAGTTAATATGGTAATCTGTTCATTTTGCAAAAATAACTACGAATTTCCGCGGGGAACAACAGTCGTTCAAAAAGATAGTAGTGTAAGATATTATTGCAGTTCTAAATGTCGAAAAAATTCCGAAATGGGTCGCCAAAGTAAGAAAGTAAAATGGATTAGAAAATCAGACATAGTAAAGGCAGAAAAAGCAAAAAAAGAAGCTTCACACAAGCTAAAACAAGAAGCGAAAAAGGCAGAAGAACAAGCAAAATTGGCTCGGAAAACCAAGAAAAAGAAAGAATAAAATTCGAGCACTTACAAAAAAGAGAAAAAGAGTTTTTGGAGATTGATCTTTTCAAAAAAATCAATTTACCGACGACAAATCCAAAATTTCTGACACAAATATTTATAAACTAATGATGTTTTTTTAACATAAGAAGTGATACTATCATGGCAAAAGAAAACTACTCTGCAAAGGACATTACAGTCTTGGAAGGCTTAGAAGCGGTCAGAAAACGACCCGGAATGTATATTGGCTCGACCGATAAATATGGGCTTCACCACATGGTATACGAAGTCGTTGATAATTCTGTAGACGAACACATGGCAGGAGTTGGAAGCACAATCAAGATAACTATCCATAAAGACGGCTCAGTAACTGTTGAAGACGACGGAAGAGGAATGCCAGTCGATCCTCATCCAGTCTACAAACGACCTGCAATGGAAATTATTGTAACAAAACTTCACGCTGGAGGAAAATTTGACAACAAAGCATATGCAGTTAGTGGCGGTCTTCACGGAGTAGGAATTTCAGTTGTCTCAGCACTCTCAAAAGACATGACAGTCGATGTTCGAAAGAATGGGAACATTTATTCTCAGAGCTATGGAATTGGAATTCC
>CAZNKX010000107.1:0-1610 GCA_964573915.1 Candidatus Woesearchaeota archaeon
ATGGTGTGGTCGTTATATGAGCGAAAAGAGGATGACTCTGGAATTGGTGCGGGTTTATTCAATTATACAGGAGAGAAATTAGAGCCTTTGCTTTTTTCAAATGGGAAGACGCAAGAAGAGGTGGTCAATGAGGTGATGGATGCTGTTAGTGCGGGGCATAAGATTATTTTTATTAAGGGTGTTTGTGGTTCGGGTAAATCTGCGATGGCGCTTAATATTGCGAAGAATTTTAACAAGAGTTCTATTGTTGTTCCGATCAAATCTTTGCAAGAACAGTATGAAATTGATTATACGAAGAAGAAATTTATTACGAAGGATGATGGGAATCCATTAAAGATTTCCGTTATCAAGGGGAGAAATAATTTTCCTTGTACATTTGGAGGAGAAAGAGCCGATGATCCAAATATCCCCTGTACGATTGAGATTCGAGAAAAAAATACGGACTTGCTTCTTGATTATATCTCTAAGAACCCAGCGACGGATCGTGAAGACTTTTCCTCGGCATCTGATGTTACTCGGATGAATGTTGCTGCCGCGTGCCCTCATTGGGCTCCGATTATGCCATCTGAAATTAACCCGAAAGGACTTGGCGAATTTAAAAAGAAAAAGTATCGGGCGATTACAGGAGTTGATTATGCTGTTTTCAAAAGAAAAAAAGGATGCCCATTTTATGATCAATATGATGCGTATGCTGACGCTGATGTTTTGATCTTTAATTCGATGAAATATTTAATTGAGACTGACATTGGACGAAAGCCGAAGACTGATGTTGAGATTATTGATGAGTGCGATGAATTTCTTGATAGTTTTGCAAATGAACGTCGAATTAACTTGGGACGACTACAACAAGCACTGGTAGGTTTGATGCCTCAAGAACAAAAAGATCGGACCGATCTTAAGGAAATTTTGAATGCGGTTAATTCTTTTATGTTTAATCCCGAGGAGGTTGAAATACAAAAACTTACTTCATCTAAATTGTGCTATCTTTTTGAAAGAATCTTAGAAGCGCCTAATCTTGCAAGTGATGAAGAACTTAATTATTATAATACTGTTGTTGAAATTGTTCGGTCATTTGAAAATGTGCTTAGTGAGACGTATTTGGCGGTTGATGTTGTAACTAAAGATGATCGGGCGAAGAATGGTTCTGGTCAGAAAGGGCTTTTTGGAAGTAATGGAGTGAATACGTTTGAGGAAGATTCTGTTATTCTTAATTTGGTTTCAATTAATCTTGCGTCGAAATTGAGCGAATTAGTTGACGCGAATAAGGTTTTAGTTATGATGTCTGGGACGCTTCATTCAGAAGAAGTTTTGCGTGATATTTTTGGGCTTGAAAAATTTATTACGATTGAGGCTGAGACGGAGAATCCTGGAGAAATTAAAAAGCAGCGAACGGGGTTAGAGCGTAATTGCAGTTATGCTAATTTTGCCAATGAAACGATTACCCGGAAAATGTATTTGAAAATTTTAGATTTATGTCTTGCTAATGCGAATAAGCCGACGCTGGTTCATGTGAATGCTTTTAAGGATTTGCCAACAGATGAAGAGAATGCTGAATATAAATTTGATAATTTGATTACGCAAGAACGGCTTCGGGAATTACAGCGATATGG
>CAZNKX010000108.1:0-1578 GCA_964573915.1 Candidatus Woesearchaeota archaeon
TTCTCAACCTGATTCGGAGTATACTTAAACAGAACATCCCCTTTATCATCATCAAACTCCCACGGCTCAATAATAATCGCGTCTCCTTCTCGAAGCCAAAGCCCTCGTCGTTTTCTACCAGGTACACGACAATTTCGTGTCTTGCCATCCATGCAAGAAACTGCCATTCGACTTCCACCATGACGCTGCGTAATAATTCCAATAACTTCCTTTCCTTGGGGAAGTTTTACTCGAACAGGAGCATCAGGATTCGCTGGAACTGCAGGTCCAGAATTTTTCTTCGATTTATCCTTGAATTTACTAAAAGCCATAGATAGGAAACAAATCAAAGATTTATAAAATTATGTAAGGGTAAACTAAGCCAACACAAGAGCAAACGGCACACCATCCACTCTCAAAACACCTTCTTCACTAATAATTCCAACCTTCAAACAAAGCCCAACCGAATCCTCACCAACAATATTAAACGTCGCATCTTCTCGAACATAAAATTTTATTTTCTCAAGCGCTTCTTCAAAAGAAAACTCATCTCCCTCAAAAAACTGACCAGTCAGATCAAGCACCCGTTCTCCTTCAAGAAACTTCTTTCCGAGTAAATCCGAATCACAAACAGCAACAACTTCTCGATACGATTTATGAGCCTTAATAATTATTTCACCCATCACAAAACAAAATTTGCGAGGTATATAAAATTACGTAAAATCAATCCTTATAGAACTCGGGAACCTCAGTTACATCAAGTCTAATCTGTTCGCGAGAACTCGGCCCTTGAAACGTGCCCCAAACCTCACTTCCAAGAAAATCTAAAATGTCTGGTAGGGGCTCTCTTCCTTGCCAATGATATTTATCCGAATTTCGCAGCCTTTCCAAAAGTCCTGATTCCCTCCAAAACTCAGCCCCATCAGGAAGATCTCCTCCTATATCTCTCAACCGACAATACTCTCTAAGCATCTCCATAGGAAGACTCAGCAACAAATAAGCGGCATCGTGTGTTGCGTCATCAACAGGCACATAATCACAATCCTCGATTTCAATTCGATCAAAATAATTATCTACCAATTCTCCAACATCCATGAAGAGTAATTAAAATTGCAATATAAAAATATATTGTAATCAAGAAAAAATCAAATCTGAACGTCAAACAAGCCATATAACAAGACGTCGGGGCGAGAAGAGATTTTTAACAAAAATCTCTGAGGCAAAAACACGAAAGCGGTCAACGCGGGAGGGGAGACGTCAACCACCTCTAAAAAACAATTCAAAACTACAACCAAAAAACACAATAATTTCGATTATTTTTAGAAAAGTTTTAAGTTAGAATTCGCCTCAGAAAAAGAGGTGTGCCGAGCGGCTAGCCGCGTACATTTGTACGCAAAAAAATTATCACAACAAAATTTTCCAAAAGAATCGAAATTAAAATAAAAAAATTCCTCTTCTTCCCTAAAAGAGGAATCATTAAAAAATCAAATTAAAAAGCTTTTTTTGCTTCACCAGAAGATATTGCTTTGTTAGCATTATCTTCAGACATCATAGCACACATCGTGGTTCCACAGGTTCCACACTTTCCTTTAGCCATAA
>CAZNKX010000109.1:0-1573 GCA_964573915.1 Candidatus Woesearchaeota archaeon
AGCACAAGAAAGAATCCTTCAAATCCAAGGATAAAAATGTGAAGAAAAACTGCGCCAACCATCGCAATTAAAATAAGTGTTGCTCCAATAAATGCCGTCGACGAAACCATTACAAGAATTGCAGCAAGTAACTCATAAACTCCTGTAAAATATTGGATTGGACTTCCCCCAATCTTTCCAAAAATATTTGCAGCCTCTTCTGGAGATGTTAAAAATTTTCCCAAACCAAATATCAAAAATGCGATGAATAAAATTAATTGATACATGAGAGTCGATTTTTTCGTAGCCCTTTTTCCCACCATGCTCTTCCTGAGAAAACAAAGCTTATAAAATTATCGCGACGCATCAAAAAAAGTAACAATCACGCCATTAGCATCTAACCCTCTTTGATTCGGATTCCACCTTGTCTGAAGAACACCTGATTGAATCAACCTTTTAAAAATTTATATTTTTCAGAACAAGATTAATCATCTCGAGCTAATTTTTCTAAATCTTCTTTTTGAGATAATAATTCTTCCGTACTGGGCCCATCTTCTTCATCAAGCGATTTTTTCTTTGGTGGTGAAGACTTAAGCTTTATACTTGCAATATCCGCAATAGAGTAATCAATAGATATCTCACGGCGAGGATTAATAATTCTTCCAGTTCCCTTAAAAGGATTAAAGACTAATGCTCCTTGAACTATCCTTCCATCCATAAAACGTATTGTTGCTCTATCTCCAGTCCGAGTGTTAAGAAGAATATCATAGATTCGTTCAGAGGCAAGGTCACGAGAAGAACGAGGCAAGGGTTTAGGAGAACTAGTCTTCTTTTCTAATTTTTGTTCTTCTCTTACAAGTTCTTCCAAGGGCTTATTCGGAGAGGAAACTTCTTCTCCTAGATTCCCCGAGGTATCGCGGCTGTCTACAGGTTTTTTGTCTTCCTTTATTTCATCAGGAGTTTCATAATTATTCAAGTCTCTTCCATTTTTTCCTAATCTCGCTTCAGGAAAATCATAAAATCCATTTGCATCACGTTCTTTTCGAAGCTCGTCATTTCTTGCACAATCTTGTTCAAATGCTCTTCCAAGAAATGTCTGTAACAAGGATAGATCACCCTCATATTCACTCAAAAGGTAGACTCCAACCTTCTCTACTTGAGAGTTTGCTCCATCGGGATAACCCGGATAAAGATCCATCGCGATCTCGAGTGCCCGCTGACGAATTTGATGTTCTTCAAAACTCAAGTCTTCTCCATCAAATTCATCAAGCAAATATTTCCGGTCTTTACCTGCAACTTTTTTAGCAGCCGCATACATTTTCCGGCTATCGCTTTCGTTAAAATACTTTTGTGCGACCTGTGGAAACCAGTCCCAAAAATCACATACGTGATCTTTAGGAAAAAGCCTTGTATAGGCGACCAAAGTTAATAACGACTCATCAGCAATTGTCGTGTGGTCCACCATAGTGAAAGTAGCTAATCAATAAAAGCTATATAAGGATTCTTATAGTACACCTGGCTAAATTAGAAAAACAAATTAGAGAAACTATAATTCTTCTATAGATTCCCACGCTTCATGAAATCGCTTCATCCA
>CAZNKX010000110.1:0-1572 GCA_964573915.1 Candidatus Woesearchaeota archaeon
GTCAGACTTTTAAGAAGTTGCCGGGAGAGTTGCAACAAAAGGTTGTTCGGCAGATTCGAGAGAGGAAGGGTTTGTCCGAAAACCAATAATTTTTGATTCTTTTTGAAAATTAGGGCGAATGAAAATTGGAAGTTGAGGGTTAAACTAAAAGTTATTACTTTATGATAGTTATATTATCGGAAGATTTATAAAATAAGATTTTTTCATAAATTTATGGTAGATATTAATGATCTTGATTCAGAAAGACGTTTTTATGAAGGTCTTGTTGAAGAGGTAATTGGAACTCCGATCCCGGAAGGCATGAGGAAACATCCAGATTATGATTATCAAGGACTTTTTGTTGAGAGTGAAAGAGAATTTGCCATAATTTTGAGATATATTCAAGAACGAGAAGGGCATTCAGATGATTGGTTTTTTGAGGTCTATCACTATGAGACAGCTCATCTTGCGGCAGCTAGAAGAGAGTATCGTGGTTGTCCAGTAGATCACTATTTGGGTGTACAATATTTTATTGATAGAGATGGCCCTCGACCTTTATTTTTTCAGACAACTTTAGATCCTACTGGAGAATATTTTGATTTAGAAAAAGCTGGAAGGATTGCGTTGGCTCCCAGCAATCCTTCTCAGGATGATTATGAGATTGCTAGGAGGGCAGGCATCATCAGTTAGAGGTCGTGGAGAATTTTCAAATGATAAAACTTCGATAGTAAGTTTTAAAAACACATCTAAACACAATAATTTATGCTCTTGATTAACGTCGGGGGCACAATTTACATTAACTAAATTAAACAAAAAATAATATGGCTAAAGAAAAACCAGGAATGAACGTTGTATTCGTTGGACATGTCGACCAAGGAAAAAGTACTGCTGTAGGTAGAACTTTCTTCGATGGTGGCGCAGTTTCTGAGCAAGAGATGAAGAAGTTCAAGGAAGAAGCGGAAAAACACGGTAAGGCAGGTTTTGAATTTGCATATGTGATGGATAATTTGAAGGAAGAGCGAGAAAGAGGGGTTACTATTAATCTTTCTTACAAGAAGCTTATGACTCAAAATTATGAAGTTACTATTATTGACGCTCCAGGGCACAAGGATTTTGTTAAAAACATGATTACTGGTGCTTCTCAAGCAGACGCGGCTTTCTTAGTTGTTGGATGTGAAGATGGAGTTCAGCCTCAAACAAAGGAACACGTTTGGTTACTTAGAACAATGGGTGTTAAACACTTGGCTGTTTTAATTAACAAGATGGATGTTGTTGAATATTCTGAAGAGAAATTTAACAAAGCTGTTGAGGATGTAAAAGCAGTTATCAAACAGGCAGGATATGCTCCTGATACCACTCCTTTTATCCCCGGCTCTGCCTTGATGGGCGATAATATTGCAAATAAATCTGATAAGCTTGGTTGGTTCAAAGGACCTACAGTTTTAGAACAAATTGATAAGTTCCCTGCACCCGAGAAACCAACAAATTTACCAATGCGAATGCCAATCCAAGATGTCTATGATATCACTGGTATTGGTACTGTTCCTGTAGGAAAGATTGAAACTGGAATTATGAAGATCGGTCAAAAGATCG
>CAZNKX010000111.1:0-1539 GCA_964573915.1 Candidatus Woesearchaeota archaeon
ATCCGCGCTTTTCTAAAGATTCTAATACGTCATATGTTCGAGAACGAGGAACACCTGAAATTTCAGCGATTTCACCCGCTGAAGAAATCCCTTTTGAAAGCAGAGCTAACCACACTTTTGTTTCATAAATATTTAAGTCAAAATATCCCTTGAGCTTTTTTACGAGTTCTTGTTTTACTATCATTTTCACTACTGGAAGATAATTCCGCTTTATAAAGTTTGTGATTGTTGTCTTTTTGGCGGAGTTACACTTTTGGCTTATGTTTATATAATTATTCTTTGATTTTTTGAGATGGAAGGAATAGAATATGGGGATGGGCGGTTTCGGGTGCGTTATCTGAGTGTTTTTTTACTTGGGTTTTTGTCGTGTGCGCTTTTGTTTTTGACTGTGTTGTATTTTGGTTCGGACGTTTCGTTTGTCACAGGAAATGCTTTGTTTGATGCTGCGACGCCACAAGATCGAATTAATGGGTCTCACCTACAGATTTTTGAAGATTCTATTAGCATCAAAGTTCCTAATGCAACTATTTCTCGGTATGCTGCGACCGGAAGTATGAAGCCCTTAATTGGGGAGTTTGCGCAAGGAATACGAATTGTTCCGAGTGGTCCCGAAGAAATTTATGTGGGAGATATTGTGACGTTTCGCTTTGAAGACAGCTTAATTGTTCATCGTGTTCAAAAAATTGGTGTGGATGAATTTGGGACGTATTATATTACTCAAGGAGACTCGAGTTTTTGGGAAGATGAGAAGATTCGGTTTTCTGATATTGAGTATGTTACTATTGGGATTTTGTGGTAACTTTTTGATTTTTGAGGATTGGTGCTTCGTTTGTTGAATGCTCGCGTTTGCCTGAACTTCATAAAAATAAGAAAAGTTGGAATAGGATTAAATTTAAAAGATGTAATTTATTTTTGGATTTATGGAAGCTTTAGAAGTTCCTCTTAAACGGGAAATCTTTGACTTGTATGAGCTTGGAAAAACGCATGAACTTCGAGCCCCTTATGGCATTTATGCTCCCGAAAATATTTTTCCTGGAAGGCCAGTTGTTTTGCACAGGGGCAGAGGAGGACGTGCTCGAAGTGGTGTTATCGGAGAAGAAATAGTTCTTGGCTCTCTTGATGAAATTTTACTGCAAGTTCCTTATAATCATATTGCTCCAAGGATTGAATCGCGTGAAAGATTTATTGAGAAGGTTCATGGGCTACTATTGGGGCTTGATAAGTATATCGCGTTTGAAGTGAATCTTGATCAATAAGGTATGAAGATCTTCCAAAACGCTAATCCTAGTAAAATTCCGGCAGTAATGTAGGGCATTGCAGGATATGCCTTTCCCTTTTTTGTTACGGCGAAGAGGTAGGTGAGGCCGATGAATGCGCCAAAAATTATGCTGAGTGCCGCGGCCATCCCAAATGACCTGTAGAAAACGCCGGCAGTAATTATTGGGAAGATGACGTCACCTCCGCCAAGGATTGCGATGTTTACCTTGAATTTTTTATTCTTTACTTTTTTGGGAATTTTTTTATCTTTATATTTTTCTT